>NZ_VIFM01000054.1 GCF_006636215.1 Myxococcus llanfairpwllgwyngyllgogerychwyrndrobwllllantysiliogogogochensis
GACGTGTATAAGAGACAGCCACCGCTGTGACTCCCATCCCGTTGGGGGGCGGCGTCACGGGCCGCAGCATGGGCGGCGGGCCCGGAGGGGGACGTCGGGTCTCCCTTCCGGGAGGAGTGCGCGTGCGCGGAAAGTCCGCGCCTTCCAGGCGAATCTCCTCTCCCGGGACACTGGCCAGGTCCGCTAGGGGCGAGCGCCAGTCGGGAAAGGCGCGGCCGAAGAGGCTGGCGATGTCGGAGGCGCTCACGCGCAGGCGGTGGTCGAAGAGGAAGTTCTGGATGGACTCGGAGAACTCACGGGCCACGGGAAAGCGCGCGGCGGGTTGGGCGGCCAGTGCGCGCAGGAGCAGGGCCCACAGCGGCGCGGGGACGCCGGGCAGGGGCTCCAGTGCGCGCTCGTCGAAGTTGCCCAGCGCGTGGATGATGTGAGGCGTGGTCCCCTCGAAGAGGCGGCGTCCGGCGAGCATCTCGTAGAGCAGCAGGCCCAGCAGGAAGATGTCGCTGCGCTGGTCCACGGGACGGCCGTGGACCTGCTCGGGGGACAGGTAGTTGATTTTGCCCTTGAGCACGCCGACCTGCGTCTCCTGGTATCCCTCGTCCGCGACCTTGGCGATGCCGAAGTCGGCCAGCTTCACGCCTCCGTTGCTGGAGACCATGACGTTGGAGGGATTGACGTCGCGGTGGATGATGTTGAGCGGGGCGCCGCTGGAGTCCGTGCAGCCATGGGCATACGCGAGGCCATCCGCCACCTGCTGGGCGATGAAGCAGATTTCGCGAATCCCCAACGGGACTTGTCGCCTGCGCGCCGCCTTGAGCAGCGCGCCCAGGTTCTCCCCGTCCACGAACTCCATCACCATGTAGTACTGGCCGGCGCTGGAGCCCAGGTCCAGCACCTGCAAGACATTGCCGTGCTGAAGCGAGACGGAGAGCTTGGCTTCGCGCAGGAACAGGTCGACGAAGGCCGCGTCCTGCACGAAGGAGGGGAGGATGCGCTTGACGGCGACAGGCTTCTCGAAGCCCTCGGCGCCCACCACCTTGCCCAGGAAGACCTCGGCCATACCGCCCGCGGCCAGCTTCTTCACGATGCGGTAGGTCCCCACGCTGTCTCCGGAGCCGCAATGCCATCGCAGACGTTCCGGAGAGAGGAAAGGTCACAATCGAGCGTTCCGGGCTCCAGGGGCCGGGAAAAGTGACGGGACTGTCTTTCGGTCAACGCTTGTCGGCGGTGGGGTGTCTGTTCTTGGACGCCGCGGACGGATGGCGGATGCCCGTGGTAAGGTAGGCATTGAAGAGGCCGACCTGGGGTCCCGGGCCCAGGACGGTGGAGACCTTCTCCAGCAGAGCCTGCTGGATGGAGGGCCACTTCTCACCCAGGGCCTTGCGCGCCAGGACGACGGGGGCGCTCGCGCGAATCATGGAGTCCACCATGGCGGCGGTGGATGGGTATTCGGCGCGGGCCGTCGTCTCGTACACGGCGACCTCGTCAAAGCCAGCCGAGGCCATCTCGCGCAGACACGTCTCCCGGTCCGACAAGGGCATCATGCCGTCCCGAGGCGCGCCACCGCCACCACCGCCGCCTGTCATCAGCTCCGCGAAGCTTTGATAGACGGTGTTCATCGCGGGGGAGTGCTCCAAGGGCAGCCAGCTCGACACGATGGCGCGGCCGCCTGGGGCGAGGACGCGGTGCAGCTCGCGGAAGCCGCGCGGGCGGTCCGGGAAGAACATCAGGCCGAAGAGGGAGAAGGCGGCGTCGAACGCCTGGTCGGGCAGGGGCAGGGCCATGCCGTCGCCGGCGAGCGCTTCGATGTCGAGTCCTTCCGCGGTGGCGCGCTCACGCAGCGCGGAGAGCATCTGGGGGGCGAAGTCCACCGCCGTCACGCGGGCGCCCTGTCGCGCCGCGAGCAGGGAGAGGGTGCCGGGACCCGCCGCCACATCCACCACGCGCGAGCCCGGGCCGACGGCCATGCGAGAGAGGGCGTCCCGGGCGAAGTTCTCGAACACGGGGAGCAGCTCGCGCACGTACTCGGGCGCGACGAGGTCCCACGGTTCGGGGGCTGCGAGCGGTGAAGCGGTCGACGACATGGGGTGTGGCCTCCAGGATGTTGGACGCGGATTCCACCCTGAACGGGCCGCGAGCGCTTGGAAGAAATGCACCACCCGCGTGCCGCCAGGGCAGGGGCGGTCTCCACGGTGACTTCGGGTAGGCTCGGAGCGCCCATGTCTTTCGCGCGTTCCTTTCTGCTCCTGTTCTTCGCCGCATGTTCCACCACCACGGGCGGTATGCATTCTCAGGCCACTCCCTTGCTGGTGTCCCATCCGGAGCAGCACTCCGTGCGAGTGGCGCGCGCTGTCGAGGCCACGGAGCGGAAGGACTTCGACACCGCGCAGCGGCAACTCGACGAAGCCCTCGCAGATGCGCCCACCGACGCGAAGGCCCTCTTCGTCCAAGCCTGTGTCTTCCTGGAGCGGGGCTCGCTGAAGGAGGCCACGGGGATGGTGAAGCGCCTGCGCGCGGCGGCGCCCGCGAGTCTCGAAGCACCGGTCCTCGAAGTGCTCATCGAGAGGCGCGGTACCCACCCGACAGAGGACTGGCGCGACTCATTCTTGTGGGCGTGGAGGAAGGCGGGTCGTCCGGGGTTCCAGGACCGCGACCTGTTCGACGGGATGGGTGATTTCATGGAGAAGGCGAAGGCACTACTGGCTGGAGCCTGGGGGCGGACGAACAGCGCGGAGGTCCGGCTGGTGCTCGCGCTCGCCGGCGACGAGCTTGATGCGGAGTCGCGGCGCTGGCTGTTCGCGCATCTGGAGGAGGTCAAGGACCCTGGATTGCTGCTGGCCGCCCTGGCGTTCTTCCAGCGCGACGTCCTTGCTGGGGAGCAGCGCGACCTGTTGCGGTCACGACTCCGTCGCTTCGCGGAGGATGCGCCGACGGACATGCAGCGCTCCCTCCTGCTCTTGCTGGAGCCTCGCGTGGCCGATGCGCCGTTCACCGACGAAGAGCTCCGCGAACTGGAGCGCATCGCGGCCCTGCCCGACTTCCGGCCCACGTCCACCGTGTCGATGTACGCGCAAGCGGAGCGGCTCTTGAGGTCAGCGGGGGTGGCTCACCCCGAGAATGGCGCCTTCATGGTGACGGTGAGTGGGCTGGTGATTGACGGGTCCTATTTGATCTCCAAGGTCGTCAAGGCCTCCGGCGAGGGGCTCTCCGCTGACCACCGCATGCGGCTGGGGCGGGTGCTGTGGTCCCTGGGTGAGCGCATGGCGGCCGAGTCGACGCTCGTCGAGCGCCTGGTGGGGCTGAACACGATGAGGGAGGGGGCCGTGCTGCTCATGGACTCCGAGCGACTGGCCCAAGCGGTGCTGGCTCTCGAAGAGGGACGGGAGGTCGCGCGTGTCTCGAGGAGTCTCGAGCTTGACGCGTGGCCTCTCCCTTCGCTGCAGGAGGCGATGTTGGCAGCGACGGTGAAGGACGAGTGGACGCACCTGCGTGCCTTCGCCGTGCCCTGAGGCTGCCCTTGACTCATGGGCCCGGTCACCAGAGGCTGTGACGCAATGCTGATTCGATGGGTGGCTTGGGGCGCGATGATGGCGCTGCACTTCCTCGCGATTGTGTTCGTCCCGGCGTCGATTGCGCCCGCGCTGGCCGGCTCCGTCTACCTGCCGCTGATGCCCCTGCGTGCCCTGGGGCTCCCAGTCTTGTCACAGGAACCGTCGGGCGGCTGGGCCGGACCTTCGGTGCTCGGCTGGGTCGCGGTCGTCCTTGTCTGGGGGCTGGTGTGGTGGGGCGTGGTGTTGCTGCTCACGCACTTCGTGCAGCGGCGCGTTCGTCGCGCGTCTCACGTGGCTTGATGGAGTGACGCTGGCTTCCGGCGCGGCTTCTTCAGCCCGCGACGCCAACGGCCTCTGGCTCGTGCCAGCCGAGGCCCAGACATTTCCAGCACGTCGCGGTGCGGAGGATGGACCCCGTCCCCGTGCAGGCCGCGCAGTCGAGCGCGCTCACGGTGCGCTCGGGCAACAGCTCCCGCAGTCGGGGATACTTCTCGCGGCTCGTGGTGAGTGCGACCACCTTCCACGCGTCATCGGTCGCTTCGGACTTGGAGTCCTCCCAGTCGTACGTGAACACCGTGCCGTCTGGGCGAAGGACGACCAGGCCGCCCATGTCGGCGTACAGGGGCAGCCCGCCGAGCTCGCGGGCCCGCTCGCGCTGGTCAGCGGGCTCCGTGGGATTGAGCAGGAACTCTCTCAGCCACCGCTCGATATCGCGACGGAGGCTCTCAGAAGGCTTGTGGCTCATGCTCCCTCGGAACGGGAGTGTCCTGGTCGTCATGCCTCCAGAGGTTAGCGCCTCGGACGCAACGGCGCCTCAAGGGGCCGCTGCGCTCTTGCCGAAGTCCGCGCCGCGAAGCTGGAGGACGCAGTCCAGGGGCAGTGGCCCCTTGGGGTCGCGGAGGAAGGCCATGGTGACTTGTCCGCCGCAGCGATTGAACGACGCGCCATGGCTGTAGCCCCGCAGCTCGACGTAGCGGGCCTGTGGCATGGACTCGAGCAACTGCCGTCCCCAGTCAGGAGGCGTATCCGGGTCGAACTCCCCCGCGAAGATGAGCGTCGGCACGTCGCTCTTCACCGGCGTGTTCTCCTCCGCGGGCACCGGCGCCACGTTCCACACCCGGCACGTCTCCATGGACGCCGTCCCTTCGTCCACCCCGCCCAGCCCGAGGGCCGGTGAGCGCTGCGCCGCGATGCGCTTCGGGTCCTCGAACGGAGTCTCCTCCGAGCACCAGACGGATAGCCGCAGCCCCCAGCTCATCGTCGACGGACCCAGGCTGTCCTCCACCAGCGGCGTCAGCTCCGAGTAATCGCCCGCCGCCGCCCGGCTGATGATGCGCGGGAGGAGGGGAATCCGCTCGGGGTCATGCAGCGCATTGTAGAGGGCCTCGACGACCTGCGCGCCGCGCACCTCCACCGGCCGACCTCCCGTAGCGGACTCCTTCAAGCCGAGAGGCAAGGGCTTGCGCTCGGCGGTGGCGACGAGCTGGGCGAAGCGCTTGCGCAAGTCCGGATGCGCGGCCGAGCACTCGCGGTCGATGGCGCACCCGTCGAACACGAGGTCGAGCGAGCGCAGCAGGTTCACCGCGGCGACCTCGTCGAAATTCACCTCGGGCGGCAGCACCGAATCCAGGATGACCGAGCGCACTCCCGCCGGATGTCTGCGCAGCACGGTGAGCATCAACCGCGTGCTGTAGGAGAGGCCCTGGAGGTTCCACGTCTCGTAGCCGAGGACCTTGCGCAAATCCTCGATGTCATCCGCCGTCGCCGTCGTCGTGTACCCGTCCAGGTCGACCCCGGACGCCGTCAACGTCGCACGGCAGCGGCCCGCCGCCTTCGTCAGCGCGTTCTGGGCACTGGCGCCGCGCAGCCGGCCCGCCGCCATCTCACCCTTGAGCGTGTTGATTTCGGGGCACTCCAGCGCTGGCTGGGCCATCTTCACGCCGCGCTGCTCGAGGACGATGAGGTCGCGCTCGTCGAGCAGGAGGTTCTTCTTCCCGGAGCGCAGCCGGGCCACGGCGCTGACCCCGGGTCCGCCCGGCATGAAGAGCAGCGGGTCCTTCGCCGGGCGCTCGGCGCGGCTTCGCAGGCGCATCACCGGCAGCCGGATGGAGCGGCTTTCCGCCTTGCTCCGATTCTCCGGAACCACCAGGAACCCACAGTCGATGCGCTCCCCGGCTTCCACGGTGGCGGGGCAGGGTGCGGGCTCGAACCGGGGCACGCCCGAAATGGCGAGTGACAGCGATGCCAGGAAGGCCATGATGCTCGAGGACATGGGCTCCGTTAGAAGTCAGCTCCCCGCCTCGCGTCCAATACCGAAATCCAGGCCTGTGATAGCGAAGTGATCTCACCCACGCTCGATGCCCGTCGCCTCACGTGTTTCATCGCGGTCGCGGAGACGCTGCACTTCCGCAAGGCCGCGGAGCGGCTGCGTCTGGCGCAGCCCGCGCTGAGTCAGCAGATTCGCCGGCTGGAGGAGGAGCTGGGCTGCCAGCTCCTGAAGCGGGACCGGCGGCGCGTCGAGCTGACCCCGGCGGGCAGGACGCTGCTCGAAGCGGGAAGGCGAGCGCTCGTCCACCTGTCCCATGCGGCGGAGGCTGCCCAGCGCACCTCCAGGGAGCAGCAGTCCTTGCTGCGCGTCGGGTTCGTCAATCCGGCCGCGTTCGCCCTGGTGCCGGACGTCCTGCGCGGCCTGCGGGCCGAGCACCCGGATGTGCACCTCATGCTGCGCGAGGCGGACAGCGTGACGCTCCTGGAGGAGGTCCGGCTGGGGCAGCTCGACGTGGCCTTCGTGCGCGGGCCCGTCATCGCGCCAGGGGTTCGCGTCGACACGCTGCGCCGGGAGCCGCTCGTACTCGTGTTGCCGTCGCGTCATCGGCTGGCGCGCCGCGCGCGGGTGCCGCTGGAGCAGCTCGCGGATGAGCCCTTCATCGGCTTCGCGCGGGACACGGCGCCGTCGCTGCATGACGCGATGATGGGCATGTGCCTGGAGGCGGGGTTTACGCCCACGTTCGTCACCGAGGCGGTGGAGTGGTTCACCATGGTGAGCCTGGTGGCGGCCGGGCTCGGGTGCGCCATCCTCCCGGAGTCGGTCCGCACCTTCTCGCGAGAGGGCGCTGTCTACCGCGCCGTCGCGGGAGCTCCCCGCCATGTGGACCTGGTGATTGCCCGCGCTCCCACGCCCCCAGGCCCCGCCCTCAAGGCCTGTCTGCGAATCGTGTCGCGAATGACGTCGGTGGCGCTGCGCTGATCCCGTGGCACCCCGACGCTCGTGACGCCCCCCGCGAGGGTCCGGGTCGAAGGGCAGGGATTGAACGGTGGTCCTGTTCGGACTCGACGCACTGGATGCAAGTCGTCACTGTGGCGCGCTCGAACGGCATCCGGCCGGACCGTTCCCCAACGCGCAGCGTCCTTCCATCCGGCCGCGAGGGAGTCGACATGAAGTACACGAACCTGGGGCGCTCGGGGCTCTCTGTCAGTCGGCTGTGCCTGGGCACGATGAACTTCGGCTGGACCACCGAGGAGCCTGACGCGCACGCCATCATGGACTCCGCGCTGGAGCGGGGAATCAACTTCTTCGACACGGCCAATGTCTACGGTTGGGGCGAGAACAAGGGCCGCACCGAGCAGATCATCGGCAACTGGTTCGCGCAGGGCGGCCGTCGGCGCGAGCGCACCGTGCTCGCCACCAAGCTCTACGGCCCCATGGGAGAGTGGCCCAACGAGGGCAAGCTGTCCGCGCTCAACATCCGCCGCGCGCTGGACGCCAGCCTCAAGCGGCTGCGCACCGACTACATCGACCTGTACCAGTTCCACCACGTGGACCGCGCCACGCCGTGGGAGGAAATCTGGCAGGCGATGGAGGTCGCCGTCGCCCAGGGCAAGGTGCTCTATGTCGGCAGCAGCAACTTCGCGGGCTGGCACATCGCCCAGGCCCAGGCCGCCGCCGCGCGACGCGACTTCATGGGGCTGGTGAGCGAGCAGTCCCTCTACAACCTGATGGCGCGCACCGTGGAGCTGGAGGTGCTGCCCGCCGCTCAGCACTACGGCGTCGGCATCCTGCCGTGGTCTCCGCTCCAGGGCGGTCTGCTCGGCGGCGTGCTGAAGAAGGAGCGCGAGGGCAAGCGCCGGCTGGAGGGCCGCGCGCAGGAAGCCCTCCAGAAGAATCGCGAGCGAATCGAACGCTACGAGAGTCTCGCCGCCGAGCTGGGACACGAGCCGGGTGACGTCTCGCTGGCGTGGCTGCTGCACCAACCCGCCGTCACCGCGCCCATCATCGGACCCCGCACCGCGGGGCAGCTCGACGCGGCGCTCCGAGCGCTCGAGGTGAAGCTCGATGACAAGGCCCTGGCCCGGCTGGATGAAATCTTCCCGGGGCACCGTCCCGCGCCCGAGGACTACGCCTGGTAGCGCCACGCCACCCTCCACCTTGCGCCACCTGTCGTCCGTCGGTGTCTAGGAATCGGTGCCTCTCACGAGGCACTGTCGTTGCTGGGAAATTCTTATTTCCTTGTAATTCTGGACACTCCTCTGAAGCCTGAGGCAAGGTCCAGCTCACCGGGGGCGGTTGCGCCCTCATCGCGCTGGAGTTCACATCATGCGTCGCTTGGTCGTGCTGTTTTCGCTCCTGGGTCTGTCCGCGTGTGGTGGTGGTGTCGAGTCCGCTGGAACCGAGCCGGAGGCTGTCTCCGGGACGGAGCAGGAGCTCTGCTCCAGCGCCAATGCCTGGGAGTGTTTCTGCGCGCAGTTCAAGACGCAGGAGGCTTGTAGGACGGGCTCGCAGCGCTGTGTCTGGCAGCCGTACACGGCGGTCGGCAGCCGCTGTCTGCCGACGTACGAGTAACACCCGGTTCGCGCACCTCGGGGCGGGCAGGAACGCTTCCCGGTGAAATCCATATCGTTCCCGCGGCGGAGTCGTTGCGCCGCGGTGGTCATGGCCTGTCGCGCGTGAGGGGCGCCGTGAAGGCGTCCCGTTGCTCCGACACCGGATGGAAATCCCTCCATCCGGTTGTGTGGAGCACGGCATGCCTCAATGGAGCAATCACAGACGCCGAGCGTGGTGGAGCGCCCTTTCGCTGGCGATGTTTCTAAGCACGGGCTGCGGCGACCCTCCGCCCGCCTCCGTGCCGGAAGACGCCCCGGAGGTGGACCTCGGGGTGGAGCTGGAAGGAGCCTTCATCTCCATCCCCCGGGAGATGAGCGCGGAGCAGCGGGCGACGATTTCCCAGCGGCTCGACGGCGTGGTGGACAACGCGGGGGCCAGCTTCTACCTGGCCATCCGGCGCGGTGAGCTGAAGCAGAAGTGGTTCCTCACCGCGTTCACCAAGCAGTGGCACCCGGGCGGCGTCGGCGAGTTCGCGGGCGAGGTGCTGGGCAGCCAGGTGGTGAGCTTCGAGGAGCAGAACGGCAAGCTCTTCGTCTTCGACGTCGACCGACGCAAGGTCATGAGCGACGTGTTCGACCCGCAGGTGCTGGTGGATGCGTACCCCATCGTCACGGACCATCGCGCCTTCAACCGTCTGCCGGGCGCGAGCCAGTATGTGCTCATCGACCCCTCGGAGGGGCTCAACCGCTACGGCGTGGTGGGTGACAGGCTGGGGGTGAACACCATCCACTTCCAGGTGGAGCTGAGCTTCGCGCAGCGCTTCCGGCGGCTCGCCGATGGGGTCGCCTTCGAGCAGGTCTTCACGGGCTACTCGGACCTGCCCTACGAGTGGGCGTCCTACTACAACGAGGACAACGCCTTCCGGGCCGCGGGCACCCTGAGCATCTCCCTGCGCCGATACGCGGAGGGGCCGGGCTACACGCCCACGCCGCTGCCGCCTCGGGAGCACTACTTCCGCAGCGCCCGGAGCATCGTTCCGAACACGACGGTGGAGGAGATTCGCCAGGTGGCCGTGAAGTGGAACGTCTACCCGGGCATGACACCCATCCGCTGGCACATCATGGACACCGTGCTCGCGGCGCAGCAGGACCCGCGCCTCCAGGGATATGACGTCGTGGGCGCGATGAAGCGCGGCATCGAGGGCTGGAATGCCGTGTTCGGCTTCAAGGTGTTCGAGGCCGTCGTCGGGGGCGGCATGCGGGATTTCGCCGACGATGACCGCAACGTCGTCATCGTCGACACGGACGAGCTGATGCCCCTGGCCTTCGCGAACTGGCGCAGCAACCCCGACACCGGCGAGATTCGGGGCGCGAGCGTCTACTACTCGCTGAGCTGGATGCTCAACGGGCTGTTCTATTACGACGAGGACACGGCCCTGGTGCCTCCCGTGCCAGACACGCGGCCGGAGGACTCCCTGCGACTGACCTGGGGCGGCCTGTCGGGCGGTGACTCCTGTGGAATGCGCGCACCGGACCCACGCGAGGCGCGCGCACGCGTCCAGGCGGAGGCCCACGGGCGGCTGGCGGGGCTGACGAAGAAGCAGAAGGTGGAGCGCTACATCACCGGTATCATCCTGCATGAGGTGGGGCACACGCTGGGCCTGCGCCACAACTTCTCCGGCTCCCGCGTCAACGACGGAAGTCCCACGTCCCTCGCCTCCTCATCGGTGATGGACTACCTGGACCCCGTGGACATGGCGCTGATGGGCGCCCCGGGCAGCTATGACACGAGCGCGGTGCGCTACCTCTACGGCCTGTCGTCGACGCTGCCCACGGAGCCGTTCTGCTCGGATGACGACCGGCGCACGGACCCGTACTGCATGACGTATGACCGCTTCGCGGACTCCCTCGCGCAGTGGCACGGCCCGGTGTTCCAGCGACATGAGGACTACCTGCTGAACAGCCCGCTCTCCTGGGAGCGACTGCAGGGGTACTTCAACCGCTCCTCGTCTCCCTACCTGGGGTTCGTGCGCGTCGCGGACCCGCCGACGCAGGTGCTGGCCTACGACCTCCTCATGGCGAAGCTGCGTCCGCCGCTCGTGATTCCCCCGGGGGCCCGGCCCGACTATCCGGCCCGCGCGGATGAACTCACGCGGCGCATCTTCCAGCGCCTGTACCTGGACCCGGCGACGGACCGGGGCTACTTCACCTCGAACCCCGCGCTGACGCCCGCGCTGTTGACGCCCATGCTCGCCGACATCGAGGCCATCATCCTCAACACGGATGGGGTGCGCGGGTACGCCGCGCGCCGCACCCTGGTGGATGTGCTCAAGGCCCAGCAGTCGCTGCCCGCGTACCTGCTGCTGCGCGAGCTGCGTGACACGCTCACCATCGGGCTCCCGTCGCTGCCCGAGGCCGACCGGGTCCAGACGGAGGACCTGGTGAACCGCATCTCCGCGGCCGTGTCCCCGTACTACCGCTGACAGGTGGCGCGAGC
Source organism: Myxococcus llanfairpwllgwyngyllgogerychwyrndrobwllllantysiliogogogochensis (assembly GCF_006636215.1). Classification (GTDB taxonomy): domain Bacteria; phylum Myxococcota; class Myxococcia; order Myxococcales; family Myxococcaceae; genus Myxococcus; species Myxococcus llanfairpwllgwyngyllgogerychwyrndrobwllllantysiliogogogochensis. The sequence goes on from NZ_VIFM01000054.1 coordinate 10,867, forward strand.
CCGGCGAGGGGCGTGTCCTCCCGTCGGGCTCGGCTCCCACTCAGGGCGCGAGCGGCCCGGTGGGCTCCGTCGGGGGCGGGGGTGGCAGCGGCGTGCCGGGGACCGGTCCGGCGCGAGGCAACACCACGATGAAGGTGGTGCCCTGACCGGGGTGGCTCTCCAGGAAGATGCGTCCGCCATGTGCCTCGACGAGCTGGCGGGTGATGAACAGCCCCAGGCCCAGACCGCCGTAATGGCGGCTGGACACCGCGCGCTCGAAGCGGTCGAACACGCGCGCCGCGTCCTCGGGCGCGATGCCGATGCCCCGGTCCCTCACCTCCAGTCGGGCCTCCGCCTCGTCCCCGAGCACGCGCACCTCCACCGGTGCGCCGTGTCCGTATTTGAGCGCGTTGGACAATAGATTGGTGATGACCTGCTCCAGCCGCAGCCGGTCCCACCGGCCCGTCACCGGCTCGGGCGTGTCCACGTCCAGGCGCACGTTCATCGTCTGCGCCTCCGCCTCGAAGCGGTGCACCAGCTCACGCACCAGCTCTCCCAGCTCCAGTGACTCCAACTGGAGCTCCAGCTTGCCGCTCGACAGCCGCGACACGTCCAACAGGCTGTCCACCAGCTTGGTGAGTCGGGTCGTCTGCCGCTCGCAGGTCTCCACGCCGCGCTCCAGGCGCACCGTGTCCACCGGCTCGCCCTGGTGGAGCTGTCGGAAGAGGAGCTGGAGCTGGAGCTTCAGGGACGTCAGCGGCGTGCGCAGCTCGTGCGCGGCGACGCTGAGGAACTCGTCGCGCACCCGCACCGCCGCTCGGGCCTCGCTCGCCAGTCGTCGCTGCTCGGCGCTGGCGCGCTCCGCGCTGGCCCTCGCGTTCACCTGGGCGCGCGTGACGAGGAACACCAGCAGCGACATCAGCAGCCCCCCGCCCGCCACCGTGGCTGGGTGGCTGGAGCGCGTCCCCTCGAAGAAGGCGGACCGTGTGGTGAAGACCAGCGTCCAGGGTGTTCCCGCCACCAGCACGGTGAGCTGCTCACGGAGCAGGCCGCGCCCCTTCGGGGTCTGCTCGGAGCGCGAGGTGTAGAGCAGGTCCGTCGCGCGGGTGCCGCCCCCATCATAGATGGTCAGGTCAATGGTGGACTGGAAGCCGGGGAAGCGCAGGCCCTCCACCAGGTCCCTCATGCGGAAGGCGCCGAACACGAAGCCCTGAATCTGGGCGCGGCGTGCTTCGGGTGTCGAGGGCTCGGGCTCCTCGTAGAGCGGCACGTAGAGCAGGAAGCCCACCTGTCGGTCTGGTGCGCTCTTCGGCTCCGACACCAGCCTCACCTTGCCAGAGGCCGCGGGCAGCCCCGTCTCCAGCGCGCGCTGGAGGGCCGCGTGACGCACGGGCTCGGACGCGATGTCGAAGCCGAACGCGCGAGCGTTGTTCCCGTCGAAGGGCTCCACCATGGTGATGACGGCGTGGTCCTGCCGCACGATGCGGGGACGGACGCGATAGTCGGGAAAGCCCTCGGCGCGCATCTCGGCCTCGTGCCGTGGAAGGTCCTCCTCGCGAAGCCACTGGGCGAAGCCGATGCTCTGGATGCCAGGAAAACGCCGCCGGGCCTCCAGGCTCGCGGTGTACGCGCGGAACTCCCGCCGCTCCACCTCCTGGCTGCCGCTGAACACCCCGCGCGTGCCCAGCAACATGGCCTGGTACATGTCCATGCGTTGCAGGAGCGCCACGCTGCCGTCGGTGACGGCGTTCTCGAAGAGCTGCTCCCGGCGCAGGTCCACGCCGCGCTGGACGTAGGCCGTGGCCCCCGCGGTGATGAGCAGCCCCGTCAGCAGGGCGCCATACGCGGCCGCGTTGCGGCGCAGGTGGGAGAGGAGGGGGGGCGACACGGCTTCGCGGAAGCAGGACCGGAGGGAGGTTGCCGGGGAAGGGGCCGGGAGAACGACGACGCGAGCTTCGAGTGCGCGGCGGCCCCCTTCAAGCCGTCCCCACCCGCGCGTGTCCTCCAGGAGAAACGTCCGGGGCCGAAACACAATCCCCGCCCGCCCGTTCGCACCACGGACACTGCAACGGCTGCTCGCTCAGGGCATTCTAGGAGCCATGGTGCGTCACGTCATCGTCGTGGGAGCGGGACCGGGTGGGCTGTCCGCCGCCATCAACCTGGCCGGCCAGGGCTTTCGAGTCACGGTGGTGGAGAAGGACCCGGTGCCCGGCGGGCGGATGAAGGGCCTGACGCTCGGACCGCAGGGCGAGTATTCGCTCGATACTGGTCCTTCCATCCTCCAGCTCCCCGGTGTGTTGGAGCGCATCTTCGAGCGGGCGGGCCGGCGGTTGGCGGACTACGTGAAGCTGGTCCCCCTGGACGTCAACACGCGGGTGCACTTCTGGGATGGCACCCACCTGGACACCAGCCGACACCCGGAGCGCATGGAGGCGGAGGTCGCCCGCTTCGGTCCGGAGCAGGCCGCGGCGATGCGCCGGTGGTTGGCGGAAGGGAGGGAGAAGTACGGCGTCGCGTACGAGAAGTTCATCTGCACGCACGCGGGAAGCCTGGGTTACTACGCCCCCTGGCGTCTGGCGCCCACGCTGCGCTTCAAGCCCTGGCAGACGCTGTACCGGCACCTGGACTCGTTCTTCCATGACGACCGGCTGACGTACGCGCTGGCGTATCCGTCGAAGTACCTGGGCCTGCACCCGACGACGTGTTCGTCGGTGTTCAGCGTGATTCCCTTCCTGGAGTTGGCCTTCGGGGTGTGGCACGTCGACGGCGGCTTCCGAGAGCTGGCGCGAGGGATGATGCGGTGCGCGCAAGATTTGGGCGCGACGTTCCGCATGGGCGCGCCGGTGGAGCGCGTGCGCGTGGAGGCGGGGCGCGTGGTGGGCGTGACGCTGGTGGGGGGCGAGGTGCTGGACGCGGACGCGGTGGTGATGAACGCGGACCTGCCGTATGCGGCGACGAAGCTGGTGCCCGCCGAGGCGCGCGAGGGCTCGCGGCTGACGGACGCGGCGCTGGAGAAGGCGAAGTACTCGTGCAGCACGTTCATGGCGTATTACGGGCTGGACACGCGCTACGAGGACCTGCCGCACCACCTCATCTATCTCTCGGAGGCGGCGCGGCGCACGGACCGGGACGCGCTGGAGGACCGGAGCGTCGACGTGGACGACCCGCCCTTCTACGTGTGCAACCCGTGTGTGACGGACCCGTCCGGCGCGCCGAAGGGGCACTCCACGCTCTACGTGCTCGTGCCCACGCCCAACACGGCGCGGCCCGTGGACTGGGCGAAGACGGAGGCCACGTTGCGCGAGCGCATTCCAGACATGCTCGCGAAGGTGGGGCTGAAGGGCGTGCGTGAGCACATTCGCGAGGAGCGCTACTTCACGGCGGAGACCTGGCGGGATGACTTCAACGTGTTCCGGGGCGCGGTCTTCAATCTCTCTCATACATGGATGCAATTGGGGCCGCTGCGGCCCCGGGTGAAGAGTCCGGACGTGGAGGGCTTGTTCTGGGTGGGTGGGGGCACGCATCCGGGCAGCGGGCTGCTCACCATCATGGAGAGCGCCAACATCGCCGCGGACTACCTCAACCGCGAGGCGGGCCAAGGGCCGCTGCCGGGTTGGCCGTACGTGCCGCCGTTGGACGACGCGAAGCGGGAGGCGGCGGGCCCGTCGTCGATGCAGGCGCCCCGGGCGCGCGCTGGCTGAGCTTCCTTCCCCTCCATGCGAACGGAGGGGGTCCCTCGCGTGTGGGGCGTGACGGATGCGAAGCTGTCACCCTGTCCGTGGAGGTCGCGAGCGTATGCCCTTCTTCATCCCGTTGGCGGTGGGTGGCCTGGTGCTGACGGCGCTGGGGCTCGGCGTGAAGCGGGTCCTGGATGAGGGCCTCGTGGGGGCGCCGGAGCCGCCGGAGGTCCGGGCGGCTCGTGAGCGGCACGCGGTGGCGTTGGGCTCGCTCAAGTCGACCCGGCTGCGCGTGCGCGCGGGGATGACCTCGCTGGGCGAGCGGCAGGTGAAGGCGAAGGCGGAGGTGGTGGAGCCGCTGCGTGGGCTGCTGGCGCGCCTGGAGCGGTGGGAGCATGCGAGGCGGGAGGATGTCCTTCCGGCCGAGGCCCTGGCCGCGTTGGAGGCGCTGCCCGCCGAGCCCGTGTCGCGAGCGGCGCGGCGTGCGTGGCCGCTGTTCGGTTCAGGGGCGACGGCGCCGCTGGAGCTGGTGCCCGTGCTCGAGTGGTTGGAGCGGGGCTGGTTGCAGGAGGACGCGGTGCCGGTGGTGGTGGATGGGGTGTCGCTATTCCACGCCGCGGCGCCCTGGGCCGCATCGCCCGCGCCGGACACGGTGGAGGCGCGTGTGCGGTGTCTGGAGGACTGCGTGGCGACGCTGACGCGGGCCACGGACTTCCTGGAGGCGCTGCTCGCGCGACTGGCCGCGCTCGACGCGCGGGTGGGAGCGCTCCAGGGGCGCGCGGAGGTTCAGCTGACGTACCTGGATGCGGCCAGCTTCGAGGAGGGCGGCGAGGAGCCTCGTGAGCGGCTCTCTCGCCTGGGTGTGCTCGCGGGACAGTTGATGGTGCTGCTGCGCGCGCCAGTGCTGACGTTGGATGGGCACCTCGCGCCGGAGCCTCCGGTGTCAGTGGAGGAAGCGACGCCGGCTCAGACGTAGCGCCGCGCACTGGGCGGAGGCCTTCGCCGGGCCTTCGGTGTCAGCGGAGGAAGCGACGCTGGCTCAGACGTCACGATGCGCTGGGCGGAGGCCCGCGCCCGAGCTTCCGGTGTCAGCGGAGGAAGCGCCACCAGCTCAGACGTCACGATGCGCTGGGCGGAGGCCCGCGTCGGAGGCTCCGGTGTCAGCGGAGGAACAGGCGCGGGCTCAGACGTAGCGCCGCGCACTGGACGGAGGCTCGCGCCCGAGCCTCCGGTGTCAGCGGAGGAAGCGACGCTGCTTCAGACGTAGCGCTGCGCGAGCTGGGACACCTGTCCCGTCGCATGCGTGACGGCGACGGCGGCCTGCTGCGTGGTGTCCAGGTGGCGCAGTGTGTCCGTCGTGAGTTCGTCCAGTTCGCGCACGGCGGCGAAGAGCTGGTCCACGCCCTGGTGCTGCTGGGCCACCGCCTCGGCGATCTGCCGCACTGCGGACGCGGACTCGCGGGACAGCGTGGCCAGTTCGCGCAGCCGCTCGCCACTGGTGCGCAGCGGCGTCAGCGCCGTCTCCACACCCGCGGCGCCCCGGTCCGTCATCTCCGTCGCCTGGGTTGCGGCCGAGGCCATCGTCTCCAACAAGCCTCGCACCTGATTGGTGGCCTGGACGGACTGGTCCGCCAGCTCGCGCATCTGCCGCGCCACCACGCCAAAGCCCTTGCCGTGCTCACCCGCGCGCGTGGCTTCAATGGCCGCGTTGATGGCCAGCATGTGCGACTGGTCCGCCAGCGCCTTCACCACTTCCGACACGCGACCCACCTCGCGGGCGCGCTGCCCCAGGTCCTGCATCTGCTCATGCAGCCCGTCGGCGATTTCGCGGATGGAGGCGAGGCCCTTCTCGGTGCCGAGCAGGGACTCCTCGCCCAGCCGGCCCACGGCGGCGGCGCGCTCGGCGACCTGGAGGATGCTGGTGGCGCGCGAGGCCGCCACATGCGACGCCTGCTGGATTTCCTGCGCGGTGGCGCGCGCCTGATGCAGCGCCGCGGCCTGTCGCGACAACGTCTGGTTCTGCTGGCTGCTGGCCTCCGACAACCGGTTGCCCGCCTGGGCCAGGTCCCCGGCCGACGAGCGCAGCGAACGAGGCAGTTCCTGGAGCCGCTGATAGAGCTGCCACGTCGTCGCCGCCAGGTCACCCAGCTCGTCCGTGGACACCCAGCGCGGCGGCGCGGCGCGGCCTTCCACCAACGCCTCCAGCGACGCACCAACCGCCCGCGAGCCCTTGGCGAGCCTGCGCGCGGCCCACGCCGCCGTGAGGATGGAACCCAGCGCGGCATAACCGCCGAACATGATGACCGGCAGCACCAGGTCGCGCTGCAGCGGCGCCACGGTGGCGCGCACGCGGTCGGCCGACGCGGCCTGTCCTCGTGACTCGATGTCGGCCGCCAGCGCGCCCATCTCCCGCTCCAGCCTCAGGTGCAGGGTGACGATGCTCGTCAGACAGGTGACGAGCAGCGCGGACACGACGGTGGCCGGAAGCAGCCACAGCTGCCTCGGCGCGAAGCCCTCGCCCGCGGGCCGGGCACTCGGCGCGCGCTGGTACGCCTCCAGCACGGTGGGCATCAGCATCTGCTCATAGAGCATGTACAGGAGCGGGCTGCTGAACAGCCCCGCGCTCACCGCCACCGCCACGCCCACCGGCACCACCGACATGGGCCTGTCCAACAGCAACGCCACGCCGCCGTTGAAGAGCACCCCTCCAATGAACCACGACACCATCGACTCGCCGAACGCCAGCGTCGAAGGGATGCGGATCAGCCGCTCCACGCGCAGCTTCCCCTGCGAGGCCATGGCGCGCTTCAGGAGCCACGGAATCACAAGCACCGGCTGCGCCACCGCGCACAACCCCAACACCAGCGGCGTGATGACTCCCAGGAGGATGCGCGTCGCGCGCGGCCCTTCCAGTGAGAGCAATTGCATGTCCACGTAGAGGGCCGGACAGAAGGCCACCGTCGTGATGAGGGACCGCAGCAGGTACATCCGCCGGAACAGCGCGCCAGGGGTCGGAAGCGGAGGAGTAGACATCGGGAAGCAGTGACTCCGGGGTGGCAGTGACCTCAGCGTGCGGGCCGGCGCGCCTTGCGTCAATGTCCCGTTTCAGCCTGAGAGAAGGATTCCAACCAGGCAGCGTGTCTGCATGGTCGTCAGCACCGGCGCAGGACCCTACCTCCTGTCTGTCTGCATGTCAGGCAATTCAAGGAAAATTATGGGATTACCACCCCCTGCTCCGAGGCGCGGGTGGCGCGTGGGCCGCTCCACGCGGAGCTCCTGGCGCGTGCGAGGCAGGAGGCTGACACCGGCACCTACATCAACGAGCGGGCCTCCCGTTGCTGGGCGAAGTGGGCTCCCGGGCGGGCCGATGCGCCTCCGCCGTTGATGCTCCCAGGGCAGGCGAGCGTCGTCGCGCCGCCTGCATGCCACCCGGCGCGTGTTCACACTCTCACCACAACGGCTCTCAGGAGCTCAAAGCCAAAGGAGATGCGTCATGGGTGAGTTGATCGACAAGGCCAAGGGCAAGATCAAGGAGACCGTGGGCGCCGCGACGGGCGACCGCTCGCTGGAGGCCGAGGGCAAGGTCGACACGGCGAAGGGCCACGCCAAGGAGAAGGTCGAGGACGCCAAGCGTGCGGTCCGGGACGCGGTGGACGACGACAAGCCTCGCCGCGATGAGCCCTAGTCCGGTACCGCGAAGACGATGATTGCTACGGCGGGGTCGCGGGGCATGCCCTCGTGACCCGTCGCCGTTGTATCCGCCCTAGCGCTTCGCCGCGGGTGGACACGCCACTTCAAGAAACGTCGTGGTCTTCCCACTGAGCATCACCCACAAGCAGCGCAGCACACAGCCCGCGCCGAACTCTCGGTAGATGAGACCCAGATTGGTGACCACCTCTCTGCCGGTGATGACCCCGCGCATTGGCCCTCCCCCTTCTTCAGCATCCCGTCCGACCCGCCACCCACCGCGCTGCCGTAGCACCCCATCTGCAAAGCCTCGGCCGTGCTGCTCGCGGCCCGCAGGAGTCGCTCTGTCGCTCCTCGGACGTGCCAAGCGGGCCAATCTTCGTGCCCGGGTGCATGTCCCTTACGACTCACGTGAGATACGGACGCCAGACGCCTGGAGTTTTTTCAGGGAGGCCGTCCACCGTGCGACGCACTTCTCCTTCCCGCGCGCAGCGGGGGCTTGAGCCCCTGCCTCCCTTCGTGACGTCTCGCCTCCCGCGACGAGGTGTCGTGCTCCACCCTCACCCAGGTCTGAGTCGGGACGACGTCGCTGTCACCCGAGTGAAGCGCCGGGCCACGCGGCGAGCGCGAGTCATCCAGGCGGCAGGGGGAGCGGTGCACGCGAGGACCTTGGGGCTCTGTCGTCTGCTCGGGCACGCGCCGTCCCCGCGGCACGGGTGGCATCTGGGCGCGAGGGCCTGAATCTTCGGAGCGAGGACTTGGACATCGCCGCGTCACGGCGGCGGACCGACGAGCAACGGCTCGCCCAGGTCGCGTCAGGTGCATGGGATGGCGTGTCACCGCCCCACGGCGCCGACACTAAAGAAGTAGGGACAGACGAAAGGAGGGTCTCGCGATGAGGCAGCACGAGCTGACCCGGCTGGACATTCCATTGTTGTCACCCGGGCCCTCCCGGGGCCCGAGGGGCATGACACGCCTGGTGGTGGCGACGGACTTCTCGCTGCGCTCCGAGCTGGCGCTGGCCCGGGCGCTGCGGCTTCCGCTGGGCATGGGAGCCACCTTCACGGTGATGCACGCGGGGCCTCCGCTGGAGGGCTCGCCCGCGGGAATCGTGGCGGGAGAGCGGTGTCTGCGCAAGGCGGTGAGCGCGGTGGCGCGGCGGTTGAGGCAGCGGCAGGACGTGACGGTGCACGAGGAGCTGCGCCGGGGAGACGCGGTGGACGCCGCCGTAGCGGTGGCGCGCGAGCAGGGCGCGGAGTTGGTGGTGCTGGGCGGCACGCACGTGACGGCGCCGGGACGGGAGCTGGGTGAGCGCTCGACGGTGCGACGGATGGTGCGGCGGCTGGACACGTCGGTGCTGACGGTGTTGCCGCATCCGGCGCGGCCGTATGCGAGCCCGCTGGTCGCGGTGGACTTCTCGCGCGAGTCCCGGAGGGCGCTGGAGCTGACGCTGAGGTTGTGTCCCCTGACGCTGGTGGAGGTGTTGCACGTGGTGGACACCCGCGCGGACGAGGCGGCGCTGCGCGCGCGGGGGGCGTCACCGGAGCGCTTCCTGGTGTTGCAGCGGGAGCGGGAGGACGCCGCGAGGGTGGCGCTCGCCCGCTTCCTGGCTCCGTACCGGGAGACGGGGCGCGAATTGGAGGCCCGGCTGCGTGGAGGCGAGCCGGGCGAGAGCATCCTGGCGCACGCGGCGGAGTTGGGCACGGACCTGCTGGCGCTAGCGGGCTCGGGGCAGGCCGAGGGGTGCGGCGTCTCGCTGGCGGAGCGGGTGCTGGCGAGGTCCTCGTGCGACGTGCTGGTGTCCCGGCACGAAGGACGTGCGGTGTCGTGAGGGGCCAAGCGCGCGGACGCCGGGCGCGTTATGAACGCGCCCTGTGTCTCCTCGTCCTCTTGATGCCACGCCCCCCGCGAAGACCTCCCTCAAAGACCGCCTGAAGGGCGCCGGGAGCCTGTTCCGGCAGCTCCCCGGCACGTTCCAGCTCTTCTGGCGGGCGAGCCCCCAGGGGGCGGTGCTGCTGGGGGCGCTGACGCTGGTGGCGGCGGTGTTGCCGGCGGGCATCGCCTGGGTGGGCAAGCTGATTGTGGACGCGGTGGTGGCGTCCGCGCAGGGCTCGGCGGAGGCGCACTCGCGCGTCTATGGCCTGGTGGGGCTGGAGTTCGGGCTGATGCTCGGCTCGGCGGTGGTGGAGCGGGGGCTGACGCTGACGCGGGAGCTGTTGCGCGCGAACCTGGGCAACCTGCTCAACGAGCGGATTCTGCAGAAGGCGCTGGAGCTGGAGCTTCAGCACTTCGAGGACTCGGACACCTACGACAAGATGCAGAACGCGCGGCGCGAGGCGAGCAGTCGTCCGCTGTCGCTGGTGATGCAGGCGTTCTCCATCGTCCGCAACGCGATTACGTTGTCCACCTTCGCGGCGCTGTTGATTGCGTTGTCGCCGTGGAGCGTCGTCGTGTTGGTGGTGGCGTCGATTCCGGCGTTCATCGCGGAGGCGCGGCTGGCGATGGCGGGCTTCCGGCTCTACTCGTGGCGTGCGCCGGAGGGGCGCAAGCTGAACTACCTGGAGTGGATCCTCACGCGCGACAGTCACGTGAAGGAGGTGAAGCTCTTCGGGTTGGGGGAGCTGGTGTTGGGGCGCTACCGGGAGCTGTTCCGGAAGTTCTTCGCGGAGGACCGCGCGCTGGCCTTCAAGCGGATGGGGTGGGGTCTGGGTTTGGGAGTGTTGTCGCTGGCGGCTTTCTACGGCTGCTATCTGTTCGTGGCGGGGCGGGCGGCGGATGGGGCCATCACCGTGGGCGACATGGTGTTGTACCTGGGGGTGTTCCGGCAGGGGCAGGCGGCGTTCCAGGGCATCCTGACGAGCGTGGGCTCCATGTACGAGGACGCGCTCTTCATGAGCAATCTCTTCACGTACCTGGAGATTCCGACGGGCAGCGAGTCGCCCCGGGTGTTGCCGGCGAAGTCACCGCCGCGCGGGCCGACCAACGACATCGAGTTGCGCGACGTGTCCTTCCGCTATCCGGGGAAGGAGGCGTGGGCGCTCAGGCACGTGTCGTTGACGCTGCGGCCGGGACAGAAGCTGGCGCTGGTGGGGGAGAACGGGGCGGGGAAGAGCACGTTGTTGAAGCTGTTGTTGCGGCTGTACGAGCCGACGGAGGGGGTCATCCTCTACGGGGGCGTGGACATCCGGGACATGGACGTGGGGGATTTGCGCAGCCGCTTCGGGGCGGTGTTCCAGGACTTCGTGCGCTACCAGTTCAATGTGGCGGAGAACATCGGGTTGGGGCACGTGCCGGCGCTGGAGGACCGGGGTCGCATCGTGAAGGCGGCGGAGCAGGGTGGGGCGAGCGGGGTGATTGAGACGCTGCCGAGCCAGTACGACACGATGCTGGGCGGGTGGTTCGAGAAGGGGCAGGAGCTGTCGGCGGGGCAGTGGCAGAAGCTGGCGGTGGCGCGAGCGTTCATGCGGGACGACGCGGAGGTACTGATTCTGGATGAGCCCACGGCGAGCATCGACGCGGAGGCGGAGCACGCGTTGTTCGAGCGCTTCCAGGCGCTGGCGGCGGACCGGATGGCGATAGTGATTTCGCACCGCTTCTCCACGGTGCGGATGGCGGACCAGATCGCCGTGCTGCACAACGGCGGCGTGGACGAGCTGGGCAGCCATGACGCGCTGATGGCGAAGGACGGGCGCTACGCGCACCTGTTCCGCTTGCAGGCGCGCGGTTATCAGACCTGAGGCGAGGGGCTCAGTCCTGCTTGCCTCGACGCATGACGGGGATGCGGTCGGGAGACTCCCTCGACTCGATGTGGTCGATGGCGTCGAGGGCTTCCTCGGCGACGTACCACCAGCCCGGGTTCACCCGCTCGTCCTCCTCGGCGACCTTGCGGAGCGCGGGGATGGCGGGGCGGTGCTTGAGGGCGCCGAGGGCGAAGCAGGACCAGAAGCGCAGCTCGACGGCGGGGTGTTCGAGTAGGCCGATGAGGGTCTGGAAGATGCGCCGGTTCAGGCCCGACGACGTTGATGGCCTGAGGGCATCGAGGGACTGACCGCGGACGCTCATGTGCTCGTAGGGGTCCTCGGCGGCTTCGAGCAGGGCCTCGATGACGGGGGGCGAGCCCTTGTCGATGCTGCAGAGCAGCCAGGCGCAGACCTCGCGGGCCTTGGGGTCGGCGGCGGTGCGCAGGAGTCTGGCCACGTGGCTTGCCGTGATGGGGTCCTTGCGCTGCAACAGCACCATGGCGGCCTGATGTCGGGCGGCTTCGTCTCCTGTCTCGAGCGGGCCGAGCAGCAGCGCCAGCTCCGGTGGAGGAGCCTGGAAGTCCGGAGCGCGAGGGCGTCGGGCGGTGCGTTTCGTGGAGGGCTTCATGGGAGCACCCTACGCGGTTTCAGGGCGGGGGAGCCGGGTCCGACCCCGAGGCGAGGGGCTCAGTCCCGCTTGCCGCGCAGTTGCTCCAACTCGGCGAGGGCCTCTGCCAGTCGACGCTCGGCGTCCTCGCGGCGCTGGGTTTCCTCCGCGCGCAGGCGCACCTCCTCGGTGAGTTGGTGCTCCAGGTCCGTGTGGCTTGCCTCGACGCGCTCCATCATGTGCTCGAGGCGGGAAATCATCTCCTGGGCTTCAGGAAGCGCCGCGCCGCCGACGTAGAAGCGAAGGCGCTCGTCGTCCACCTGGAGCTCCAGGCCAAGCACTTCCGAGCGGTAGAACCCATGCTGAGGCAGGATGGGGCGGTAGGCACGGCGTCCCTCCTCAAGCCTCCATCCACTGAGTCTCAGCCGGCCCCGGTCGAAGACGAAGTACTCGCGGATTCCGAGGCGGGCGAAGCGCTCCACATTGCGCTCCAGGTCCTTGCGTCGCTCCCCCGCGACGATGACTTCCAGGGCCAGGTCCAGACCTTTCCCCTCCGCGCTCACCATCCAGCGCATGCGGGAACGAGACTCCACGTCCACCACGGCGATGACGTCCGGGGAGCACATCGACTCGCCCGGGTAGTACACGGGCAGCTCGCAAGCCAGGTACACCTTGCGGCCGATGCGAGAGAAGAAGCTCCCGAGCACCTCCCTCGTTCGCGATTTGGCCTCGTAGTGGGGGTCACCCTCGGGAGGGTGCGTCTGCGAGACGGGGAACTCGGAGGGAAGGCTGTCGATGACCTGGGCCCGCTCCGCGGGTGTCAGTTGCTCCCACAGCTCCTGGGGAGGCGCGCGCGGGTCGTCCGGATTGACGCGGTAGGGGTCGGAAGCCATGGGACTGCTTCCGAGAGTAGGTCGCCCGGAATGAAGGGCCAAGGGCCGCAAGGGCGTTTCGTCTGCTCGGTGGCTGTCGGCACGGGCGTTGCCCGGAAAAGCAGGAGTCGACGTGGGCGACGTCTACACCGATGTCCCGACTTCAGGGAACGGGAGGCGGGTTCGGCCCGCCCGAGCGCTTCTGGCGTGCCTTGTCCCGGAGGACGAGCAGGGCGCCCAGGGCGAAGAGCACCGCGGCGAACGAGATGCCCCCGCCGATGAAGCCGCCGACGAAGCCGCCGAGCCCACGCATGGCGGTGCCGACGAAGCCCTCAAGTCCCCAGATGGGGGCCGAGGTGATGCCCCACACGGCACCCACCACTCCGAAGAGGGCAGCACCGGCGAGGATGACGGGCTCGATGAGGTTCATCGTCTGCCTCGAGGGGCGGCGGGAGGAGTGGCGCTCCCGCCATTGAAGCACACGCGAGGAGCGCCCTGGGTTCGCACCGGGGGCACGAGGGCTCAGGTGGGCTGGTGCTCGCGCCCGAACTCCGTGAGGAACTCGGCCAGGGGCTGGGTGGCCTCGGGATGCAGGGCGCCGAGCACTTCCAGGGCGAAGCTCGAGGGCGCCGAGCCGGACGCGGTGATGACGCGTCCGTCGCGCACCGCGCGCGGCCCGGGTCGATAGTGCGCGGCGCCGTTGTAGGTCGGGACGTGTTGCTGGAGGAAGTCGAGGGCGTTGCTGGTGTGCGCGCGGTCATCGAGCAGGCCGGCCCGGGCCAGCGCGAGCGTCGCACCGCAGATTCCGGCGACGACGAGGCCCGCGTCCGCCGCGCGCCGGAGCACGGGCGTGAGGTCGGGGCTCTCGGGCGTCATCCAGAGCGAGGACCCAATCAGCACGAGCGCATCGGCCTGGTTGGGAGAGAAGTCCTCGAGTGCGCCGTGGACCTGGATGGTCATTCCGCCAATCGATGAAACCGGACGTCCCCCTGGCGACAACCACGACACCTTGTCACCGAAGTCCTCGCGCGCCCCCGCCGCCAGCAGCGCGGGCTCCCAGTCGGCGAACGGCTCCACCACGACGAATGCGATACGGGCCAACAGCGTGCTCCTCGTTGAATGAGCCCCGAGGATAGGGAAAGTGGGCGCGACTCTCCAGGCGCGAGAAGGCCCCCACCGCCAGGACAAGGCAGCGGCGGGGGCATTCTCGCCCGGGGTTCAAAACAATATGGATTTCAGTCAGGTCGGAGTCGTTCCACTCAGCGTAAGGGTAGACGGTTCGCGACCCGCCGATGGGCGCGCGATGAGTGGGAAGACGCGATTGATTGACGCCGTCAATGACTTCGCGGTGTGATGTCCGCCGCACGAATGGACGGATGTTCGTGCGATTCGCCAGTGCGTCAGTTCGTCCAGCGAATGTGCCACGGGCCGCCGCGCCAGGCGCAGACTTCCCATGCGAGGGGCTCACAAGCGCCGCATGCCGTGTCCGGAGCCTGGATGAGTTTTCCATCGCAGCAGCGGATGCCACAGGTCCGCAGATTGGGTGAACAGGCCTCCACCACGGTCAGCGAGCAGGCCTGGGCATCGACCTCTCCGCCCTCGGAGACAGCCTCCTCACTGATTTCCTCTCCAGGCATGGCCTCGGTGAGGGCCTGCTCCTCCGGGAGCGGCCCTCCGCACGCGGTCAATGCCACGATTCCAGCCAACAGCGCACAACGACGCAGTCCCGTCATGAACATGGTTGTCTTCGCTTTCCTTGGCGCCTGGGTTCAGAGAAGCCCATCAGACGCAAAGCCAGTAAGCCACGGAATGCCCGCAAAGGCAATATGTTGTGCATGCGAATGGTTGCCTGAGTCAATGAGTTGTACGGGGTCTGTCCAAGGCGATGGGGTCATGGATAGGGATTCCCGCATGCCGCGCCGCGCCCAAGGGGAACGCACGGCTCCGCCGGAAGCCCTGTGGCTCCTTCCGGCGGGGGGGCGAGTGATGCGGTAATCCGCTACGGCGCGGGCGTCGACGTCGGGGAGAGGGCTTCCGTGGGCCCTGGCTCGGTGATTGCCCGTGAGGGCACGAGGACTCTCACCGAGAACTGGTCCAGGTAGGAGGGGGCCAGTGCGCTGAGCCACTGGGCATGGGTCCCCTCCCACAGGGCACCCGAGAGGGTGAAGACTCCAATGGGGCCCAAATAGCGGTTGCGGTCCATCCCCATGCCGGGCCGGTGCTCCGGCCGCCCCAGGCGCACGAACAGCCGCATATCCCGCAGGACGTTGTCGTAGACAATGAGGCCAAACACGACGTTGGGTTCGTCCGCTGCGAGTCGGAGCCCGGCGTCGGCGGTCCGCTCGATGGTGTTGCTGATGATGTGTACCCCTTCACCCTTCACGATGCGGATGCCCTGTCCATTGGTGCGCGACGCATAGTTGTAGATGTCGTGGATGTAGTTGCTTTCAATCAGCACGTTGGTGGGATGGTCGATGACGTTGTTCCCGCCAATGGAGATGCCCCGGCCCGCTTGGTAGATTTCATTGTCCAGAATCTGGATGTTCGTCGCGTCCTCGTGAATCAGCACGCCTTCGGCGGCGGACGTGTTCGCCTGCCAGGGAAAGCGGGTGATGTTCGGGAGGTCGTAGATGATGTTCCTGTGCAGCAGGAGGTCATCGCAGGCCTTGACGTCGACGCCGTTCTCCCCCGTGGCATGCAGTCGATTCCTCTCGACGAGGATGATGGCGGGCCGGCCGCCATTCGGCTGACACTGCACCCCGTCGCCCGAAACGTCGTGGATGTCGTTCTCCACGATGAAGATGTTGCGGGACACGCCTCGGATCGCCACGCCGTGCGAGTCCGTGTTCGTCTTGGAGAAGTCGTAGATCTCGTTGTGGTCGAAGAGGACGAACTCCGCGTAGCTGGCGATGACGCCGCCGCCGGCCCGGCCTCCGTGCAACTTCGAGTCGCGGAGTTGGGAGCAGGTCGTGTTGGTCTCGAAGAGCACGGCGAACGACGGTCTGCTTTGGACGTCCACCTCGAAGAACTGGACGATCCAGTACGGCTGGCTCACCATGACCAGGCTGCCGACGTTGGTGGCCGCTGGCAGGATGCGAGGACGCGCGGCCTGCTCACCCCTCAGGACGATGGGAGCGTCGGCGGTGCCCGGTCGAGCCCCCTTCGGAGCGGTGATGGCGACCTGCTCGTTGTAGTCACCTGCTCTCACCACGATGACGTTTCCCGGCCGGGCGACCTTCACCGCCGCCATGATGGTGGAGTAGGGATTCTCGTTGGACCCCAGAGGCTTCGTGGGGTCTCGTGGGCCGGTCTTCGCGACATGGATGGTGGGACCTTGCGCCTGCGTCCCCCTCGGACAGTGGTCGTAGAAGAGGTCTTCCGTGAAGATGGGTGCCTGCCTCGCGGTCTGAGTCCCCACCCTGTCCGACGATGCGCCGTCCTCGTATGCCTCGGGCTGGCCCGTGCCGCAACCCAGCGCGCCGCCGCATAGCCATGTCATGCAGGCCAGATGCGTAAGTATTTGCCCCCATCGATGCTTCGTCATGTCCGTCCCCCTCGTGCCCTGCCACCGCGAGGGTTCATGGTTGTAACGGCCCTGCCCCACATCAACCTCGTTGCCCCGAAGGATGGACGCGCTGCTGTCCATACCCCTGGGGAGGTAGGTCCCTCCCGGGAGTCTTGTGGAAGCTTTCCATGGGCCTGCATTCGCAGGTCTCGACCCGTGGGGAAGCAATGACTGTCAGATACGACCCGGAAATCATTCGCGCCCATGCGCAGGCGCTCTATGACCAGGCACGAGGCATGGTCTTCGCGTGGGGCCTGGCTGGTTTTGTCGGAGGAGGAGTCGCTGGCGCGGTGCTCGACGCGGCGATGAAGAGCGGGCCGATAGGGGCCGTGGTCCTCGGCTTCATCGGGATGGCGCTGGGGGTCCGCTCGGCGAGGTCGCGGGCCTTCGTCCTCCAGCTCCAGGCGCAGACGGCGCTGTGTCAGGTCGCCATCGAGGCCAACACGCGCCGCGCCGCCGATGCCGTGGTGTCCGCCGCGAGTCCGCCGGAGGGCGGTCGGCTCACCCAGGTGGGCTGAGCACGGCGCCCTGGAGTGCTACGCCGTCGGCAGGTGGTCGCGGACGACGCCGAGCCAGTATTCCTTGCCGTAGTACTGGCTCATCTTCCCGATGAGCTTCCCCTCGCGGAACAGCAGGAACGTGGGGATGCCGTAGAGGCCGAAGCGGTGGGCCAGCGTCTCATGCTGGTATGCGTTCACTTTCACGACGCGCATCGGTGCGCCGTCCAGCTCCGAGAGGAGCATGGGCTCGGCCGCCGCGTAGATTTCGCAGTTCGGGCAGCCGTCACCCCAGAAGTCCACCACCACCAGCTCGCCCTTTGGCTCCATGACCAGCTGGTCGAAGTTCTCCGCCGTCCCCTCATAGCTCACGGGATGTGCCATGCCCCTTGCCTAACGGGACGCTCTCCCGGCTTCAAGCCGGGCTCGGCCCGGGTGGCGGGTCCCCGGGGAACCCGTTCCGCCCGGTCGTGGATCAGCGGAAAGAGGCCTGTCTGGCCTGGAGCGGAGGGGGCGCGAGGCCCGGGGCCTTCTGGGTCGGTGGCGGGTCCTCCTCCCGAGCAAGGGGATGGATGGAGCCCTGGCCCGGCGTTGTCGTGATAGGTCCGGGGAGGGCTCGGGTGGCCCTACCTCGGGGGCTGGATCATTCCGTGTGGGGGGCCATCAAAAGCCCAACAGGCGCACTGCGCGGGACGCACAGCCGCCGTAAGGTTGTGGCAATGGTTGTGTCGTGGAGGGGTCATGCACGAGTGGTTGCAGGCACTGCGGAAGTCGGCGAAGGCAGCGTCATCGGGTGTGTCCGCGGATGAGGTCCGGTGGGCGGAGACGGAGTGTGGCGTTCCATTCCCCGAGGACCTCGGCCACCTGTACCTGTCCTTCAACGGGGGTGAGTTTCACGGGGACGTGAATCTCTTCCCGCTGCACGGGCCCGAGGGCTCCGCGAGCGTGTTGGAGAAGACGCGGTTGAAGCTGGAGGGCCTTCCGGCGGCGGGTGTGTGGCGCATTGGAATGAAGGGTGCCCACCGGCACCTGTTCTCCGCGCGCAAGTCGGCCATGGTGGAGCAGGGCGATGGTGGTGGACCTCTGCCGGGTTGGGTCCAGGCGCTGGGTGACGAGGAATGGATTTTCGGCACCTGGGAGGGCGAGAAGCGCGAGATGCGGCTGTACCGCACGCTGAAGGAGATGCTCGACGTGCTCGTGCCCCCGGCGGAGGTCGAGAGCTTCGGTGAACGCACCTTCGCGCGCGCGCTGAACGCGGTGCTCCAGGGCGCGCTCTCTGGCGTCGGGGTGGACGATGAAGAGGAGACGGAGAAGGAGTCCGTCACGCAGGAGGTGCTCGTCGAGGCCGAAGAGGAGGAGGAGGACGAGGGCGCTCAGCGCGAGCTGGCCTACGAGTACGACGACGACGCGTCACGAGGCCGGAAGGGCGCCGAGACCGCCGGATTCGGAAAGGCTGGCACGAAGGACGGCGGTGGGAGGAAGGCTCCGTCGAAGGTGGCGGTGAAGCAGGTGGAGCTCTTCGTGCGTCCCACGATGCAGGAGGCGCTGCGCAAGGAGCTGGGCCCCGAGAAGAAGGCGGCGCCCAAGAAGAAGGCGGCCGAGGCACCGGCACCGAAGGCTCCCGCCGAGCCCGCCGCGACGAAGGCGAAGCCCCAGGCGGCCGTGACGCCCGCTGAGGTAAAGCCGGTGAGCGCGCCCCAGGCGGAACCGACAGCGAAGAAGGCCAAGGTGAAAAAGGTGGCCACGCCACTGGCGTTGGCACCCGCGACGAGCGATGTGCCGGCGCTGCTCGCGGAGGCGGCGGCGAAGAAGGCCGCAGTGAAGCCCGCCGCGAAGAAGGCCCCTCCGAAGAAGGCCGCAGTGAAGCCCACCGCGAAGAAGGCCGCAGTGAAGCCCACCGCGAAGAAGGCCGCAGTGAAGCCCACCGCGAAGAAGGCTGCAGTGAAGCCCGCCGCGAAGAAGGCTGCTGCGAAGAAGGCCCCCGCGAAGAAGCCCGCTGCGAAGAAGGCCCCCGCGAAGAAAGTCGCCACCAAGAAGGCGGGGGCCAAGAAGGTCGTCGCGGGGAAAGCTCCAGCGAAGAAGGCGGCAGCCAAGAAGGGCGCCGTCAAGAAGGCCAAGTCGAGGAAGTAGGCCCTCGACGCGTCCATGCGCGGCCCCTTTGTTCGAGGAGGGGCCGCCTCGCGGCGCGATACAAGAAGACCGTCAATGTCAGCTTGACGAGGTCTCGCCGTTCCTCATCGTCAAACGAACTCCTGGGAGGAGAAATGACGATGGATGCGCTGCGCACTCTGGAAGCCTGGCTTGCCAATCACTCCGATGGAGAGTGGGAGCACCAGTACGGTGTTCGGATTGAGAACCTCGACAATCCAGGGTGGTCAATCCATATCGATCTGATCCAGACGGAGTTGTCGGGGGTCGCCTTCGAGGAAGTGACGATTGATCGAACGGACGAGGATTGGGTCCGCTGCCGAGTGCGCGCTGACGTCTTCGAGGGGTTTGGTGGAGCCTCGAACCTGAGGGAGATTCTGGGCATCTTCCAGACGTGGCAGGAGAAGTTCGCGGGCGGAAGCTCTCTGCGCGAGCCGTGAGTCCGCGCGAAATCCCGGGGGCGCAGGCGGGCCGGACCTCTTCAGTCCGGCCTCGACCTTCCAACCGATGGGCGCCGAAGCGCTAGCTCTCCGGGAGCTGGTCCCTTCGCGCGGGGCGCAAGCGCTCCTCGGGCTGGGCCGTCAGCTCCACTTCCTCCGCCTCCTCGTCACCCCGGCGGAACTCGTGAATCTGATCCGGCAGGATGTCTCGGAAGTCCGGCTCCTCCTCCAACGGGGGAGTCGCCGCCAGGTCCTGGTCGGAGATGTTGATCTCCTCCTCGCCGGTGTCCTGATTCACGTGACGCAACGAAGTGGACTCGCCCACGTCCTCCGAACCGAGCTTCTTGAATCGCATGGTGTCTCCTCGCTCAAGCGGGGTGGGCTGAACCGCCGTACCTCAACAATGAGAACCCACGCGGGCCGCCGCAATTCGCGCCGCCCGCCCGCCTGCCGGGTTCGGCGGCTCAGCCGCCCTTCGGGAACGCCGCGCGGCCCGTCGGGTAGACGGGCTCCACCTTCAGCAGCACCATGCCCAGGGCCAGCACGCGCGACAGCGTCTCGCGCACGGTGTAGCGCCAGGGTGTCGACCGCCCCTCGTCCGCCGCCACGCCCCACGCGTCGATGCCCACCGAGTTGGCGATGAACAGCGCCCGAGGCAGATGGAAGCGCTGGGTGACGAGCAACGCCTGACTCGCCCCGAACACGCCGCGCGCCCGCAGGCAGCTGTCATAGGTGGACAGCCCCGCCTCGTCGCCCAGCACCGCGGACTCCGGCACGCCGCGCTCCAGGAGGTAGCGCCGCATGGCCCGCGTCTCGTGGTGGAAGGGCTGCACCTCGTCCCCGCTCACCAGCACCGCGCGCACCTTGCCCTCGCGCCACAGCGCCATCGCCATGTCCAACCGCTGGGCGAGCACCGGAGAGGGCACCGCGCCCGGCGCCAGCCCCGCGCCGAAGACGAGCGCCACCGGCGCCGTGGGCGCCTGCGCCAGGGACACGATGCGCTCCTCGTAGCTCACCCGCACGAGGTACGAGGTGACGAGCAGGCCCACCGTGCCCGCGAGCAGGAGGAAGAGGGCCCTGCGCGCCCAGATACCGCTCGCTCGGGTTGGCTTCATGGACCCAGGAACCACCGCACCAGGCGCCATTGTGTTACGGCCGACCGCCCTCGCAAAGCCCCGTGTGGACCCCCGGCGTCAAACCGGTGCGTCCGCCTGGGGGGCGGCCAGCCCTGGCAACAGCCGCCGCAGCGTTTCCAGGAGACGCTTGGGGTCCACCGGCTTGGGCAGGAAGGCCGCCACGCCCTGGCTCGCCGCGTACACCGCCCTGTCACGGGGGCTCATGTCCGCCGTCTCCGCCGACAGGATGACCACCGGCACCCGCGCGAGCGCCGGGTCCGTCCCGCGCGCCGTCAGCACCCGGTGGCCGTCCAGGACCGGCAGCCCCATGTCCAGCAGGATGAGCGAGGGAGGGGGCAGGGCCGCCAGGTGCGCCAGCGCCTCCCGGCCGTCGCCCGCGACGCGGACCTCGTAGCCCTGGAGCTCCAGGTACGTCTGGAGCGCCTCGCGGATATCCACGTCGTCCTCGACGATGAGCAGGGGTCCACCGGCGGCGACGGCTGAGGCCATGCCCTGGAAGGTAAGGGGTCTGCTCACCTCCGACAGCCCCAGGGTCGCCCGCCCGGCAGCCCCCGGGCCTCGTGTCCGGAAAGCCCCGGCAGGACTGCCGTTGACCGGCTTGCGGCCCGCTTATATAGGGGGCCCCGCCGTCAGACTGCCTTGCTCCCACCCGGGCGCACCTGGGCA
Source organism: Myxococcus llanfairpwllgwyngyllgogerychwyrndrobwllllantysiliogogogochensis (assembly GCF_006636215.1). GTDB lineage: Bacteria > Myxococcota > Myxococcia > Myxococcales > Myxococcaceae > Myxococcus > Myxococcus llanfairpwllgwyngyllgogerychwyrndrobwllllantysiliogogogochensis. Next base: position 31,881 of record NZ_VIFM01000054.1, read on the forward strand.
GAACGTCCCACAGGAGTCCTCCGTCCCATGGCGTCCCTTCGCGACATTCGCAAGCGCATCCGCTCGGTGAAGAACACGCGGCAGATCACCAAGGCCATGAAGATGGTCTCCGCCGCGAAGCTGCGAAAGGCGCAGGACGCCATCCTCGCCGCCCGTCCGTACGCGTCGATGCTGGACCAGATCATCTCGGACCTGACGGCGCGCTCCGGTGACGACAACCTCACCCATCCGCTGCTGGTGGCCCGCCCGGTCAAGCGCGTGGAGCTGGTGACGCTGACGTCGGACCGCGGCCTCGCGGGCGGCTTCAACTCCAACATCACCCGCCGCGCCAACCGCTTCATCTACGAGAACACCGCGCTGGAGCGCATCCAGGTCTCCACGGTGGGCCGCAAGGGCAACGACTTCTTCCGCAACCGCAACCAGACCATCCGCAAGGACTTCGGTGGGCTGTACCAGCGGCTGAACTACCGCGCCGCCGCGGAAGTGGCCGAGGAGCTCGTCGCCAGCTTCCTCAACGGCGAGGTGGACGCGGTCCACATCGTCTACAACGAGTTCATCAGCGCGATTAACCAGAAGGTCGTCGTCGCCCAGCTGCTGCCGCTGCAGACGCTCGGCGTCGAAGCGCCTCCCTCCGAGGGCGCCACCGCGATGGTGGACTTCAAGTACGAGCCGGACCGCCAGGCGGTGCTGGACCGGTTGGTCCCCCAGGCCGTCAACATCAAGGTCTACCGCGCCCTGTTGGAGAGCGTGGCCAGCGAGCACGGCGCCCGCATGAGCGCCATGGAGAACGCCACCTCCAACGCCTCGGACATGATTTCCAGCCTGACGCTCACCTACAACCGCACCCGTCAGGCGGTCATCACCAAGGAGCTGATGGAAATCGTCTCCGGCGCCGAGGCGCTCAAGTAGCTCCCGCCTCCTGTCGCGCAAGCCTCGGGCCCGCCCCATTTTTGGGTGCGGGCCCTTCGCGTTTAAGGGTCTCCCCGAGCGCGTGAGGGCTCGCGCGAGGAGGGCCGCGTGAAGCAGCGACTGTGGGTGGTGCTGGGACTGCTGTGCATCAGTGGGTGTGCGTGCGAGACGGTGTCCAGCGGCCACGGGGGCATCGGCTTCGACTCGTTTGGCAGCGGCACCCAGCGTGAGCCCTATGGTGAAGGGCTGCATGTGCTCAGGCCGGGCAAGTCGCTCATCACCTACGACTTGCGCGTCCAGGAGATGAAGGACGAGCTGAGCGTGCTGTCCAACAACGGCCTGGACCTGAAGGTGGACTCCAGCGTGCGCTACCGGGTGGACCCGGCGAAGCTCTTCGAGCTGCACACGCAGACGGGCCCCCGCTACGCGGACATCCTCATCGCCCCCATCGCCCGCTCGGAGGCGCGCAAGGTGTTCGGCCGCTACGCGCCGGAGGAGATCTACTCCACCAAGCGCGAGCAGATTGAAAAGGAGATCCAGGACGAGGTGACGCGGGCCCTGCAGGGCAAGCACGTCGTCGTGGAGGCCATCCTCGTCCGGGACGTCACGCTGCCGGCCGCCATCCGGGAGGCCATCGCGGACAAGCTCGCCGAGGAGCAGCGCAGCCAGAAGATGCGCTTCACCCTGGACAAGGAGCGCCAGGAGGCCGAGCGCCGGCAGATCGAAGCCGAGGGCATCGCGAAGTACCAGGACATCGTCCGCCAGGGCCTCACCGAGGAGTACCTGCGCTTCAAGGGCATCGAGGCCACGGAGAAGCTCGCCTCCAGCCCCAACGCCAAGGTGGTGGTGGTGGGCGGCGGCTCGAAGGGCAACCTGCCGCTCGTCTACCAGGTGGACGGGAAGTAGCCGGGGGGTTGGCGCCGGGGGCGTGGATCCGCTAAGCGGGACTTACCGGTCAGGTCCCCGGGAGGCTTGATTCTGGGGGAGGCCCCCGGTAAAGGGGCACCGCCCTCATATCCGGGCCGAAATTTGATGACGGGCACGGCGCCGGCCGCTCCCCCGCACGAGGCAGACGACATCCCATGAGCGCTCAAGTTCCTACGGCAGGCAAAATCATCCAGGTTCTCGGCCCCGTGGTCGACGTCGAGTTCCCGCCGGGCGGTCTTCCCGAGGTCTACGTCGCCCTCAAGGTGACGAACGCGAACCTGGGGCCGGAGCAGGAGAACCTCACCCTGGAAGTGGCGCAGCACCTGGGCGAGAACACGGTGCGCACCATCGCCATGGACTCCACCGAGGGTCTTTCGCGCGGCACCCCCGTTCGGAACACGGGCGCCCCCATCCAGGTGCCGGTCGGCAAGGCCACCCTGGGCCGCATCCTGAACGTCACCGGTGAGCCGGTGGACGAGATGGGCCCGGTGAAGGCGCAGGAGTACTGGCCCATCCACCGCGCGCCCCCCGCGTTCACGGAGCAGGACGTGCGCGTGCAGATGTTCGAGACCGGCATCAAGGTCATCGACCTGCTCGCCCCCTACACCCGTGGCGGCAAGATTGGCCTGTTCGGCGGCGCCGGCGTGGGCAAGACGGTGCTCCTGCAGGAGCTCATCCGCAACGTCGCCATCGAGCGCGGCGGCTTCTCCGTGTTCGCCGGCGTGGGCGAGCGCACCCGCGAGGGCAACGACCTGTACCACGAGATGCAGGACACGGGCGTCATCAAGACCGACAACCTGGAGGCCAGCCAGGCCGTCCTCGTGTACGGCCAGATGAACGAGCCGCCCGGTGCCCGCGCCCGCGTGGCCCTCTCCGCGCTGACCATGGCGGAGTACTTCCGCGACGTGGAGGGCCGTGACGTGCTCCTCTTCGTGGACAACATCTTCCGCTTCACCCAGGCCGGCTCGGAAGTGTCCGCCCTCCTGGGCCGCATCCCCAGCGCCGTGGGTTACCAGCCCACGCTCGCCACGGAGATGGGCAGCCTGCAGGAGCGCATCACCTCCACCACCAAGGGCTCCATCACCTCGGTGCAGGCCATCTACGTGCCCGCCGACGACCTGACGGACCCGGCGCCCGCCACCGCGTTCGCCCACCTGGACGCGACGACGGTGCTCAACCGCTCCATCGCGGAGCTCGCCATCTTCCCCGCCGTGGACCCGCTCGACTCCACCAGCCGCATCCTGGACCCGGGCATCATCGGCCAGGAGCACTACGCGGTGGCCCGCAAGGTCCAGGGCATCCTCCAGCGGTACAAGGAGCTGCAGGACATCATCGCCATCCTCGGCATGGACGAGCTCTCCGAGGACGACAAGCTGGTGGTGGCCCGCGCCCGCAAGATTCAGAAGTTCCTGTCCCAGCCGTTCTTCGTCGCCCAGGTCTTCACCGGCAAGGAAGGCCGGTACGTGAAGCTCCAGGACACCATCCAGGGCTTCAAGGAGATCGCCGAGGGCAAGCACGACGAAATCCCCGAGGGCGCCTTCTACATGGCGGGCACCATCAGCGAAGTCGTCGAGAACGCGATCAAGCAGGCGGCGTAGACTCGGTTCAAACCCGCTTTCCGAGGTGACCATGCGTCACGCGGCGCTCGCCCTGTTCCTCTGTGTTCTGTCGCTCCCCGCCCTGGCGGAGGAGCGAAAGGGACGGGCCCGGGTGAGCGCCAACGGCTTGTACAGCGTGCGCATGGTGGACGCGGGTCCGGGCAAGTGCCGGCTCGAGGTGACGAAGGAGAGCGGACCCGTCTGGCAGCTGGAGCAGTGCCTGGGGACGGTGGACGACTACTACTTCGTCTCCAACGACGGCGAGCGCGTCTGGGTGGTGTGGCCCCTGGTGGAGAAGGGGAAGACGAAGCCGGAGCCGGCGCCGAAGCGGGGCAAGGCGAGGAAGCCCAAGGGACCTCCGGGCTGGGCCACGAACGTGCTGGTGGCGGGGCAGTATGGCCGCGACGGTCAGCGAGTCCTGGAGCGGCGGCTGACGGACCTGGTCCCCGCGCGGCAGCTCACCGAGGTGCGCCAGATGACCCACCACTTGAAGTGGCTGGAGGGCACGCTCGGCATCCCCGGCAAGGGGCCTCGGTTGACGGACGCCGGGGTGGTGGAGTTCGAGCCGGTGGGTGGCAGCACCCAGCAGCTCCATTTCTGATTTGGGTAGTGCGAGGAGCCTCATGGCCAAGCTGACTGTGGAGATTGTCACCCCCGAGAAGCGCATCCTGTCGGTGCAGGCCGACGAGGCCATCGTGCCCGGCGGCAAGGGCCTGTTTGGCGTGCGGCCGGGGCACACCCCCTTCCTGTCGCTGATGGAGCCGGGCTCGCTGACGCTCATCGACGCGGGCAAGCGTGACGCGTACTTCGTCGCGGGCGGCTTCGTGGAAGTGGCCAACGACAAGGTGCTCGTGCTGGCGGACGCCGCGGAGCACGTGTCCGGCATCGACGTGGAGGGCGCGCGCAAGCGCCTGTCCGAGGCGCAGGAGCGCCTGAAGGGCCTGTCCTCCGAGGACGCGCGCTACGAGCTGGAGCAGGCCACCGTGCGTCGCGAGGCGGCTCGTATCGGCGCCGCGAACGCTCGGGCCTGAGTCAGTCTCCGGGCCTCACGGCCAGGACAGCCCCAGCGACTTCTCGAAGCCCCGCCGGCCCTCGACGGTGAGCCGCACTCCGCGGCCCTCGGGCCGGCGTGCAATCCAGCGCAGCGCGAACAGGCGCTCCGCCAGCGCGGCGCCCAGCGCCCCACCCACGTGGGCGCGGCGCTCGCTCCAGTCCAGGCAGCGGCGCGCGAAGGCGCGGCGGCCCTGTGACAGTGTCTGTGTATCCACGCCCCACTTCGCCACGAAGCGTGTGCCCTCCGGGGTGAGGGCGTAGCTGTCCTCGCCGGACTCCAAGAGGCCGCGCTTCTCCAGGCCCTCGGCCAGCGCCACGCCCAGCGTGCCCGCCAGGTGGTCGTAACAGGTGCGCGCGAAGCGCAGCGGCTCTGGTACGCGCACGGTGGCGACGCGCGTGGGGACGAGCAGGCTGAGCGCTTCCAGGGCGCGCGCGACGTCGGCGCTGGCGAGCCGGTAGTAGCGGTGGCGGCCCTGCGCCTCCACGCGGACCAGGTTTCCCTCCAGGAGTTTCGCGAGGTGTCCGCTCGCCGTCTGCGGGGAGATGCCTGCTTCCCGCGCGAGCTCGCCCGCGGTCCTCGCGGGTCCTTCGAGGAGGCGCGAGAGCATGCCCGCGCGCGTGGCGTCGCCGATGAGTGAAGCCGTGAGGGCGAGGTCGATGGGGTGGGGCATGGCGAGAGCTTGAGGGCCAAGCCTACGAGGACGTTTCGGCGCGCGCCGAACTATCTCGGGCGGGGGCTTGCGTGGGTGGCCGGGCGGCACGCGGACGTCTCGGCAAGCACCGAAGCGTTTCGAGCCACCCGTGCCCTAGGGATGCGGGCATGACCGAGCCGACGAGACACCGTGTGATTGCGCCCCGCATCCTCTACTTCGGAACGCCAGTGGCGCTCCTGAGCACCCTTCAAGAAGACGGCTCACCCAACCTGACGCCGCTGTCCTCCGCGTGGGCACTCGATGACAGGCTGGTGCTTGGACTGGGTGGGCTGGGCCAGGGCCTGGCGAACCTGGAGCGCACGCGCGAGGCCGTGGTGAACCTGCCCTCCGCGTCCCTGTGGCCTCAAGTCGAGCGCCTGGCGCCCACCACGGGCCGCTTCCCCGTTCCGGACTCGAAGCGCGCGCAGGGCTATCAGCACGAGCCTCGCAAGTTCGAGCGCGCGGGCCTCACGCCGTTGCCCTCCGACACCGTCGCTCCACCCCGCGTCGCCGAGTGTCCCTTGCAGCTCGAGGCCGTGCTGCTGTCCGCGCGCCGCTCCAGCCCCACGCCCGAGGCCCCCGAGCCTTCCTTCGTCATCGCCGAGCTGCGCGTCACCCGCGTGCACGCGCACGAGTCCGTCACCGTGCCGGGCACGCAGCACATCGACGTGGAGCGCTGGCAACCCCTGCTCTACGTGTTCCGCCACTACGTCGGCACGGGCGCGGGAATGGGCCGCAACTTCCGCGCGGAGACATGACCACCGCACGACGGTGGCCCGGAGGCCCCGACTGATTCCCGCGATTCGCGCTCCTTGTCCTGCTGTAGTTGACCTTACGCCCGAATCGATGCATTTGAAATGCATCTTTAAGCCCGGAAGGGGCGGAAGGAGCGGACGCGATGAGCACGGCGGCGCAGGAGAAGAGCGTTTACGAGCAGATTGGCGGAGAGCCGGCGATGGCGGCGGCGGTGGACGTGTTCTACCGGAAGGTGCTGTCGGACGACCGCATCAGCCACTTCTTCGAGGACGTGGACATGGAGCGCCAGTCCGCGAAGCAGAAGGCGTTCCTGACGATGGTGACGGGCGGGCCCTCGAACTACACGGGCAAGGACATGCGCGCCGGCCATGCGCCCCTGGTGAAGCGCGGGCTGAACGACGTGCACTTCGACGCGGTGGTGGAGCACCTGCGCGCGACGCTGGAGGAGCTCAACGTTCCGGCGCCGCTGGTGGAGCGGGTGCTCGCCATCGCCGGGGGCGCTCGCGCGGACGTGTTGAACCGCTGAAGGACGAAAGGCGCGCCATGGCCAGGGTGAAGCACGAGTCACGGTGGTATCCGCTGGAGGCCGAGGAGAGCGTGCTGGATGGGCTCTTGCGGCAGGGGGTGGCCGTGCCGAACGCGTGCCGCGCGGGAGCGTGCCAGTCCTGCCTCATGCGCGCGCTGTCCGGTGATGTGCCGGAGGCCGCGCGCGCGGGGTTGAAGGACACGCTGCGCACGCAAGGCTACTTCCTCGCCTGTGTCTGCCGGCCCGTCACCGGCGCGGAGCTGGAGGTGGCGGGCGCGGATGCGCTGCGCGTGCCCGCGCGCATCGAGTCCATGTCCCTCTTGTCCCCCAGCGTGCTGCGCGTGCGCCTGACCACGGACGCGTCCTTCGACTACCGGGCGGGGCAGTACGTGTCGCTGTTGCGGGCGGATGGGCTGGCCCGCAGCTACTCCCTGGCGAGCCTGCCGCGCGAGGGCCTGCTGGAGCTGCACGTGCGTCTGGTGCCGGGCGGCGCGATGAGTGGCTGGCTGGTCCGGGAAGCGCGCGTCGGTGACGCCATGGCGGTGCAGGGGCCAGCGGGTAGTTGTTTCTACGTGCCCGGTCGCCCCGAGCAGCCGCTGCTGCTGGCGGGCACCGGCACGGGATTGGCGCCCCTCTACGGCATCGTGCGCGACGCGCTGGAGGCGGGGCATACCGGCCCCATCTGGCTCTTCCACGGCGCGCGCACGCCCGAGGGGCTCTACCTCGCGGACGAACTGCGCGAGCTGGCCGCGCGCAACGTGGGTTTCCACTACAGACCTGGCGTGCTGACGGGAGGAAGCCGGGACGTGGCCGAGGGAGCGCTCGACGTGCTCATCCGCGCGGAGTGTCCGAAGCCCGTGGGCTACCGGGCGTGGCTCTGCGGCGATTCCGATTTGGTGTTATCCCTGCGCAAGAAGCTCTTCCTCTCGGGGCTCTCGCTGAAGGACCTCCACGCGGATGCCTTCCTGCCGAGCGCCCCCAGGGTGGAGGCCGTCGGAGCCCGCTGACCGTGCACCTCACCCTCCACGCCGACTACTCGCTGCGCGTCCTGCTCTACCTCGCCGCCCGCCCCGGAAGGCTCGCGTCCACGCAGGAGCTGGCGGACGCGTATGGCATCTCCAAGCACCATCTGGTGCGGGTGGTGCAGACGCTGTCGGGCGAGGGCTTCGTGGAGGTCAAAGCCGGGCGCTCCGGAGGCGTGACGCTGGCGCGCGCCACCAAGGACATCTCCGTGGGCAAGGTGCTGCGCGCGGCCGAGCCCGACTTCGAGCTGGTGGAGTGCTTCAACCGTGAAACCAACACGTGCCCCATCGCCCCGGCCTGTGGGCTCAAGGGCGTGCTGGCGGAGGCGCGGGAGGCCTTCCTCGCGGTGCTGGACCGGTACACACTGGCGGACCTGGTCGGCCGCTCCCGCAAGGACCTGGCCGACCTCTTCCTCCCCGTGACGGCGCCATGACCTCTGCCTCGCTCGAGCTGTTCCACCGCATCGCCGACAAGCCCTCCGCCGCGGCGCGCCGTTACATCGTCGACCACGCGCTGGAGGACCGCGTCGTGTTCCGCAACCTCGTGTACGCGGAAGCCGAACTGGACTGGACGCTGCATGGCGGCCACTCCACACCCGCACTCTGGGACGGGACACACCTGCACCAGGGCGCGGAGGCGGTGCTGGCGCGCTTGCAGGCCGTCGTCAACCTGGGCCGCGATGACGCCTGACGCGTGACGGCGCGTGTGCCGACTCCCGCGTGATGCTGCCACCTGCGCGTTCCTCGTGCGCCATGCGCTCCGTGTGAGTGGCGCCGCGAAAGCTTCCGGAGTTGGACACGTGTGCAGGTGCGCGAATGCATGCGGGTGCTCGGGCTTGCCGCGCGCGTGCTGGTTGCGGTAGTCAGCCCACCCCCGCGTGCGACGGCGGGGGGCACGAGGCAAGGAGGGTGGACGGTGATGACGGCGGGCGTCCTGGTGTATGGGGTGGACTTCGCTCGCGTGAAACACGCGAGTGGCCTCCTCCTTCGCGAGTCAAGTCCCCACGCGTGTCATTTCGCCGGAAGCCGTGCGCGTTTCACGCGATTCGCGCGCTTCTCCCTGTCCGTCCAGCCCTGAGCCTCGGTTAATCTCCTCGACTCCATGCCGCTGACTCCCTCTGAGCGCCAGGACAGGTTCCATGCGGCGTTCGTGGGGCTCGCCATTGGGGATGCGCTCGGCTTTCCGCTGCGCGGAATCCCCCCCGCGAGTCTCGCGCGGCTGCCGGGGCTCGCCGAGGACTTCGCGCCCAGGCCGCGTGGCAAGTTCGCCAAGGGCCAGTTCAGCGACGACACGCAGTTGCTGCTGGCGGCGGCGGAGAGCGTCATCCGCGAGGGCCGCGTGGATGGGCGCAGCGCGGCGGCGCACCTGGCGTGGCTGTGGCAGGAGGGCATCATCCTCCAGCCGCCTCGCAGCCTCGCGGAGTCACTCCAGCGGCTCTCCAGCGGCACGCCGTGGATGAGCGCGGGCGCGCCCCTGGGCACGCGTTGCCCGTCGGTGCTCAGCCGCTCGCTGGTGGTGGGCCTCTTGGAGAGCGGTCAGCGCGCGCGGCTGCCGCACGACGCGGGTGTGCTCACCGTCATCACCCACAAGGACCCTGTCTGCGCCGCCGCCGCCGCCGCCTTCGCGCAGGCGGCCGCGCTGGGCATGGAGGAGGAGCCGCTGACGCCCGCGGCCTTCTGCGAGCAGCTGTCGCTGACGGCGGCCGTGCATGACAAGGGGCTGGCCGAGGAAGTGCGGCACCTGCCCCGGCTCCTGACGTGGGACACCACGCGCGCGTTGACGCAGCTGCGCAAGGTGGGCGTGCCCCCCAGCGAGCTGAAGGGCGTGGACGGGCTGCCCTCGCACGTGGTGCCCGTGCTGCTGACGTCGCTGTACGCCGCGCTGAAGGTGCCCCACGACTTCCGCGAGGCGGTGGCGCTGGTGCTGCGCTGCGGTGGAGAAGCGGACGTCGCGGCGGCGCTGACGGGCGCGTTGCTTGGCGCGCACCTGGGCACGCGCGCGCTTCCCGCGCGGCTGCGCAAGCAGGTGTTGTACGTGGACAACCTGGTGGACACCGCGGACCGACTGTTCCGGGCCCACCAGGTCCGCGAGACGCTGGCCACGGCCCTGGCCCACCAGCGTCGCCGTTAGCCCCTCGACACGCTCCAGGCAGGCGACCAGGCGGGCCGGCCCTGTACTTCCAGGCGGGCTTTGCGCGCTCGTCCGCCCTGCCCACCTTGTCCGGAGGAGTGGGGCCAGGTGCCGGCCGAGCGGACGGGCGCGCACCCGGGAGTCCCCTTCCTCAGAGCGCGGGAGACGTGAGCCGTGGACCTCGAATCGGAACGCCTGGAGCGCAGCCAACTGGAGTCGCTCTCCACGGCGGAGCTCATCCGGCATGCCCTGGCGGAGACACGCCTGTTGGTGCGCGCCGAGGTGCTGCACGCCAAGAAGGAGCTTCGCGACGAGCTGAAGGCCGCGCGCACCGCGGGCATCCTCATTGGCGCGGGAGCCGTGCTCGCCCTCACGTCCCTGGCCGTGCTCTTCGTGGCGCTGGGCCTGGCCCTGCCCCTGCGCGCCGCATTGGGCGTGTTGCTGGTGGGCGTGGTGTTGCTCGCCATCGCCGGAGGCATGCTCTTCCTGGGCAGCAAGCGCGTGCCCAAGAAGCCGCTGACCCACACCCAGGAGCGCTTGAAGCTCGACTACCAGCTCACGCGGGAGACGCTGCAATGAATGGCAACGGCCGAGGGGGCAACGAGCTGGTGGAGCGTCAGCGCCACGTCGACCACCGCATCACCCGTGGCATGGATGACCGCGAGCAGGTGGAGCAGACGGCGGACCGCATCCGGGATGAGCTCCTGCTGACGTTGGAGGAGCTGGACCGGCGGCGCGGGCGGGCCCTCGACGTCCGCTATCAGGTGAAGCAGCACACCGGCGCGCTGGTGGCCGCGGGCGCCGTGGCCATGGTGCTGGTGGGCGCGGGCGTGGGCCTGGCCATCTACCGCTCCCGCCACCGGGGGGAAGTGCTGCGCAAGAAGCGCCGGAAGGCGCTCCAGCGTGCGTGGGCGCACCCGGACCAGCTGGCCTCCAGCGCGGACCAACGCCCCGTGGGCGCCGAGCTGGGCCGCAAGCTCATCCTCATCTTCGCCACCACCCTGGCCACCGCCGTGGCGAAGAACTCCGTGAAGACGCTCGTGCCTGCCCGACAGGCTCCGAGCCCCGCTTCGCTGGAGGAGTAGAATCTCTAAATGCGCAGCAATTGTGCATAACGTATTCTGATGTTCATGACGGACCTGCTCTATGCGCGGGCGCAGATGGGCCTGTCGCTCGCGTTCCACATCGTGTTCGCGGCGGCGGGCGTGGCGTTGCCAGTCCTCATGGTGCTGAGTGACTGGAAGGCGCGGCGCACCGGAGACTCCGACTACCGGAAGCTGAGCCAGAAGCTGGCGAAGGGGACGGCCATCCTCTTCGCGGTGGGCGCGGTGAGCGGCACGGTGTTGTCGTTCGAGCTGGGCCTGCTGTGGCCGGAGTTCATGGGCCAGTACGGCGAGGTGATTGGGTTGCCCTTCAGCCTGGAGGGTGTTGCCTTCTTCACCGAGGCCATCTTCCTGGGCATCTATCTGTACGGCCGCGAGCGGGTGTCGCCGGGGCTGCACTTGTTCTCGGGTGTCATGGTGGCGGTGAGCGGCGCGGCCAGCGCGTTCTTCGTCACGCTGGTCAACGTGTTCATGAATGACCCGTCGGGCTTCGTGGCCACGCCGCATGGGCCCACGGATATCGAACCGCTGAAGGCGATGTTCAGCCCGGGCTGGCTCACCCAGACGTCGCACGTGCTGCTCTCCTGCTATCAGGCGAGCGCGTTCGCGATGGCGGGCATCCATGCCTCCGTGCTCTTGCGTCACCCAGGCTCGGCCTTTCATCGCAAGGCGCTGTCGGTGGCGCTGCCGCTCGCGTGTGTCACCGCGCTGCTCCAGCCCGTCGTGGGCGACTTGTCCGCCAAGCACGTGGCGAAGGCGCAGCCGGTGAAGCTCGCGGCGATGGAGGGGCAGTTCGAGACGGAGCGCGGCGCGCCGTTGCGCCTGGGCGGGCTGCCCGACGTGGAGACGGGCACTGTCTCCCATGCGTTGGACATCCCCAACGGCCTGTCCATCCTCGCGTTTGGCGACCCCAACGCGGAGGTGAAGGGGCTCAACGAGTTCCCACGCGACACGTGGCCGCCGGTGGCGAAGGTACACGTCGCCTTCCAGGTGATGGTGGGCACGGGCAGCGCCATGGCGTTGCTGGCGCTGGTGACGCTTGCGTATCGATGGCGGAGGAAGGCGTGGCCGTCGGGTCGGAAGATGATGTGGGCGTGGCTGGTGTCGGGGCCGCTCGGGCTGGTGGCGTTGGAGGCGGGGTGGCTCGTCACCGAGTGGGGGCGGCAGCCGTGGATTGTCCGGGGCGTCATGCGCACGGCGGACGCGGTGACACCGGTGCCGCATCTGGCCGCGCCGTTCTGGACGTTCACCGTCGTGTACGTGTTCCTGGGCGTGGTGGTGGTGGCGCTGTTGAAGCGGCAGGTGGCGGACACTCTGCCGGACCGCGAGCCGAAGGGTCCTGACGTGAAGGGAGGCGAGGCCCATGTCCACTGACGCGGTGCTGGGCTTCGTGCTGGCGGGGACGTTCGTGCTCTACGCGCTGTTTGGGGGCGCGGACTTCGGCGGCGGGGTGTGGGACCTCTTGTCCTTCGGGCCGCGCAAGGCGGAGCAGCGGGCGCTCATCGCTCACGCCATGGGACCGGTGTGGGAGGTGAATCACATCTGGCTCATTGTCGGTGTGGTGTTGTTGTTCGCGGGGTTTCCTCGCGCCTTCGCGGCGCTGAGCGTGGCGCTGCATGTGCCGCTGACATTGCTGCTGCTGGGCATCGTCTTCCGGGGCGCGGCCTTCACCTTCCGCACGTACGACATGCGGGGCGACGCCGCGCAGCGGCAGTGGGGCCTGGTGTTCAGCGCGGCGAGCGTCGTCGCGCCGTTGCTGCTGGGCATGTGCGTGGGCGCGGTGGCGAGCGGCTCCATCCGCGTGGAGGGCAGGGTGGTGGTGAGCGGCTTCTTCGCGTCGTGGCTGTCGCCCTTCGCGTGGGCGGTGGGGGTGCTGGCGCTGGCGCTCTTCGCCTTCCTGGCCGCGGTGTTCCTCACCCACGAGGCGTCTGGAGCGGAGCTGCGTGAGGACTTCAGGAGGCGCGCGCTCGGGGCGGGGGTGGCCGTGTTCGTCGCGGCGGTGGCCGTGTTGCTGCTCGCGCGCGAGGGCGCGCCCCGGGTGTGGGAGGGGTTGTCGCGCTCACCCTTCGCGCTGGCGTTGCATGCGGCGACGGGGGTGGCGGCGGTGACGGCCTTCGCCTTGTTGTGGACGCGTCGCTTCCAGTGGGCGCGGCTGGCGGCGGCGTTCCAGGCCGGGCTCATCGTCCTGGGCTGGGCGGCGTCCCAGTATCCCTATCTGGTGGTGCCGGACGTGACGCTGCAGGGCGCGGCGGCGAGCCCCGCGACGCAGCGCCTGCTGCTCATCGCGCTCGGGGTGGGAGCGCTCACGGTGATTCCGTCCATCGCGCTCCTGTTCCGCGTGTTCCGCCCCAGGCCCGAGGGCTCGGCCACGACGGACACTCACGGCTGATGTGTCCAGGGCGGAGACACTCCGCCGGATGCGACGCCGTGAGACAGAAAAATCCTGTCTCAATGGAGCACGGGCTTGTAACGCCATGGGGGCGGTTTCTTGCGTGACGCCCGCATTTTTGGGTGTCGCGGTTCTGTCCGCTTTGGCGTGGGTAAATGGACTTGTGTGTCTGCCTTTGCTTGGCGTGTGTGACGCCCCGAGTCGTTTTCCAGGCAGCTCGAATCTTTGATTCCCGAGAGGACGCACCCCGCAGGGGTAGATGTAGGAATGCGTTTTTTCTCACGCAAGGAGTTGCATCCGTCGCGTTGATAAATGCAAGACAGTGAGAAGCACCGCTTCTTCCTGACGTGGAGGTCGCCGATATGGCTGTCATCCGACGCGCGGTCTTGCTGCTGTGCTTCATTGCGCTCCTGCTCCCGGGGATGTCTCACGCCGATGAGTCGTTCGTGAACTGGGAGGACCCCCACGTTCACCCGCTGGAGCTGACCCCTGATGGCAATTTGCTGCTGGCGGTGAACACCGCCGACAACCGGCTGATGGTGTTCGATGTGACGTCGAGGCGGGGGCTGGAGCTGGTGGCCTCCATCCCCGTGGGACTGGACCCCGTGTCGGTGCGGGCCCGGAGCAACACCGAGGCGTGGGTGGTGAACCACATCTCCGACAGCGTGAGCATCGTCGACCTGCGACGCGGCACCGTGACGGCCACCGTCTATACGGATGACGAGCCCGCGGACGTCGTCTTCGCGGGACGCCCGGAGCGGGCCTTCATCACCTGCTCCCAGGTCAACCGCGTGCTGGTGGTGGACCCGCGTCGTCCGGACGCGACGCCCCGACGCATCACCCTGAAGGGCGAGGACCCGCGTGCGCTCGCGGTGAGCCCCGACGGCCGCTTCGTCTATGCGGCCATCTTCGAGTCCGGCAATGGCAGCACCATCCTCGGCGGTGGCTCGCTGATTCCGAACGCCTACCCGCCCAACGCCGTGAGCGACGCGCGCGGGCCCTATGGCGGCATCAACCCGCCGCCCAACGCGGGCTCCACCTTCTTCCCCGCGCTCAACCCCGCCAACCCGCCGCCTCCGCCCGTGGGCCTCATCGTGCGCAAGAACACGCGAGGCCAGTGGCTGGACGACAACCGCGCGGACTGGACGGACCTGGTGAGCGGGGCGAATGCCGCCGCCTCCGGTCGCCTCACGGGCTGGGACATGCCGGACCGCGACCTGGCCATCATCGACGCGGCGTCACTCGACGTCAGCTACGCCACGCGGCTGATGAACGCGAACATGGCGCTGGCCGTGCACCCCTCCGGCTCCGTCACGGTGGTGGGCACCGACGCGCGCAACGAGGTGCGCTTCGAGCCGAACGTCAACGGGCGCTTCCTGCGCGTGCTGATGGCGGTGGTGGACCCTCGCCGGCCGACGTCGCCCTCGGTGCATGACCTCAACCCGCACCTCGACTACGCCACGCCCACGGTGCCCCAGTCCGTGCGGAACCTGTCGGTGGGAGACCCGCGCGGTATCGCCTGGAACTCGCGCGGCACGCGGGCCTTCGTGACGGGCATGGGCTCCAACAACGTGGTGGCAGTGGGCCTGGGTGGCGCGCGGCTGGGACAGGTGGAGGTGGGCGAGGGGCCCACGGGCATCGTGTTCGACGACTCGCGCGACAGGCTCTACGTGCTCAACCGCTTCGGCGCGAGCATCTCCGTGCTGAGCACGGACCGGCTGAAGGAGCTGTCACGGGTGGAGTTCTTCGACCCGACGCCCCAGGCCCTCAAGGTGGGCCGCAAGCACCTGTACGACACGCACAAGACGTCGGGCCTGGGCCACGTGTCCTGCGCGTCGTGCCACATCGACGGGCGCATGGATCGGCTGGGCTGGGATTTGGGAGACCCGACGGGCGCGGTGAAGTCGCTGGCCGGGCAGAACCTGGGCATGGGCCTGCCGTTGCCGCCCTTCGAGGCGTGGCACCCGATGAAGGGCCCCATGACGACGCAGACGCTCCAGGACATCATCGGCAAGGAGCCGCTGCACTGGCGCGGAGACCGGGCGAGCCTGGAGGAGTTCAACCCCGCCTTCGAGGGCCTCCAGGGTGACGATGCCCAGCTCACGCCTCGGGAGATGAAGGAGCTGCGCTCGTTCCTCGCGACGCTCACCTTCCCGCCCAACCCGTTCCGCAACCTGGACAACTCGCTGCCCCGGAACCTGCCGCTGACGGGCCACTACACGACGGGCCGCTTCGCGCCGGCCGGTCAGCCGCTGCCCAATGGCGACGCGACGCGGGGCATGGCGCTGTTCCGTCCGCCGCGCCTGCTCGCGCAGGGCCTCTTCGCGTGCAACACCTGCCACACCTTCCCGTCGGGCCTCGCCGTCGACATGCAGTGGACCGGCGCCATGTGGATGCCCATGCAGAAGGGCGCCATGGGCGAGTCGCACCACGCGCTCGTGTCCACGGATGGCAGCACCAACGTCACGCTCAAGGTGCCGCAGCTGCGCAACGTCTACGAGAAGGTGGGCATGGAGCTGACGCAGAAGGAGAGCCTGTCCGGCTTCGCCTTCATCCACGACGGCAGCGTGGACTCGCTGGCGCGCTTCATCACCGAGCCGACCTTCAATCCGGAGAGCGACCAGGAGGTGGCGGACCTCGTCGCGCTGCTGCTGTCCTTCGCGGGCTCGGAGCTGCCGCGCGGCTCGGCCACGGACATGTTCCTGCCGCCGGGGCCGGACAGCAAGGACTCCCACGCGGCGGTGGGGCAGCAGGTGACCCTGACGACGGCTACGCCCTCCGAGTTCGCCCGGGTGCTGCAGTTCATGTCCCTGGCGGAGCAGGGCAAGGTGGGGCTGGTGGTGAAGGGGCGCCGACATGGCGAGGAGCGCGGCTTCGCCTATCTCGGCGGCGGCGTGTTCCAGTCGGACCGGGCCTCGGAGAAGGTGGGGGCGTATCTGCTGCTGGCGGGTGCGCGGCCCGGCGCGGAGCTGACGTACACCGTGGTGCCCGCGGGCTCCGAGCGGCGCATCGGCGTGGACCGGGACGAGGACGGCATGCTGGACCGGGACGAACTGGACCGGGATCGCAGGCCGGACCGGGCGAATGATGGCCGACGGTTCGTCGAAGGCGAGGGGGCGGGTCAGAGTGGCCCGCTTGCGACGGCGGATTTGTAACCCGTATCGTCTCGCGCGGGGGGCTGCTCGTCAGCCCATACGGTCCTTGGAGGCGTGAGCATGAAGCTGAAAGTCGCGTATTGGGTTGTCACCGGACTGGTCTCCCTGTCGGCCGCGGTCTCTGCCTTCCTGTATCTGACCGCTGCGCCGAACATGGTCGCGGCGTTCGAGCACCTGGGCTACCCGGACTACTTCCGGACCATGCTGGGCATCGCGAAGCTGCTGGGCGTGGTGGCGCTGTGGGCCCCCGGGTCTCGCACGTTGCGCGAGTGGGCCTATGCGGGCTTCGCCATCGACTTCGTGGCGGCGGCGGTGTCCCACACGGCGATGGGGGACCCGCTGGGCAACACCATCTCGCCCCTCGTCACCCTGGCCCTGCTGCTCACCTCGCACCAGCTCTGGCACCGCATCTCCGCCGGAGTCGAGGCGGCTCCGGCGGTGCATCCCGCGGGGGCGTGACGTCCATTGGAAGATGCGAGCGCGGCGGTGGTGTCGCCGCCGCGCTGGTAACACTCAGGGCGTGGTGGGCCAGATGACGCGAGGCTCCTCGTCGCCTTTGGCCACGAGCACGCTGACGTCATCCACCATGTCTTCCGAGTCGAGAGCTTGCAGCACGGTGCGGACCGCCGCGTCGGCGTGCATCACCTGGCAGTGGACGCGCAGGAAGCCGTCGCGCAGCTCGCCGCCTTCCACCTCGCCGTTGCCCGTCCAGCCGAGGGCGTCCGTGAGGAGCTCCTCGACGGCGACGCGCTTCTCCACGTCGTGTCCGGTGCCCTTGCCCTCGATGGGGTACTGGACGATGAGCGTGGCCATGGCGTCGAGCTCGGGCTCATCGTAGTCCTGCTCGATGAGCGGGCCGGCGGCGTCGGCGATGGCGAAGTCGGGGTCCTCTTCCGGGGGGAGGGGCGTGTCCTTCTGTTCGCCCACTTCGCCCACGGTGCCCCAGTGCGTGGTGAGCACGCCCTCATGCACCCAGACCTCCCAGAAACGGAGGCTGTCGCCTTCCTTTTTGTAAAGCTTCAGCACGGAATACCCCAGGGGAGGGCCCTCCATAGCATGGCGTCCGGCTGGCGCCATCCAGGGTGCTGGCCCGCCGTGTCCGGGGCCCGTTCAGAAGGCGCGGCCCTGTCCGCCGTCCACGGGGAGCGTGGCCCCCGTCACCCAGCGAGCGCGCTCCGAGCAGAGGAAGGTCACCACGTCCGCTACCTCCTCGGGCGAGCCGAAGCGACCCCAGGGCAGCTCGTCCTTCACCATCTTCGCGACCTTCTCCGGGTCGGCCTTCTGGCGTTTGTCCCAGCTTCCCCCGGGGAAGAGGATGGAGCCGGGCGCCACGCCGTTGACGCGGATGTGGTGGCGCGCGAGGTCCACGGCCATCTCCTTGGTGAGCGCGGTGAGGCCCGCCTTGGCGGTGGTGTAGGGCGCGCTGGTGGCGTACTCGCGGCCGTAGATGGAATTGATGTGGACGATGGTGCCGCCGCCCTTCGCGCGCATGACCTCCACGGCGCGCTGGCTGCACCACACGGCGGACATGAGGTTGCGGTCGAGCACGGCGGTCCACTGCTCCGCCGTGGCCGAGTCGAAGGCGCCCGCGCCGCCGCTGCCGCCCACGTTGTTGACGAGGATGTCCAGCGTGCCGAACGCGCGCACCGCCGCGTCCACCGCCGCCACGGCGCCCGCCAGGGTGGCCACGTCCGCGACGACGGTGGCGACGTCCGCGCCCGCCGCGCGCAGCTCCTTCGCGGCGGCGTCCAGTGCCTCCGCGCCCCGTGCGCTGAGACACACCCGTGCGCCCTCGCGAGCCAGCGCCGCCACCGTGGCCCGTCCAATGCCTCGGCTGCTGCCGGTGACGAGGGCCGCCTTGCCTTTGAGCTCCAGTTCCATGGAGCCGGGTTCTACTTCAGGTCACCCGGGAGCCAACGCCGTCCGCGCGACACCTGACGCCTGTTTCACACGGCGGCTCCCGCGCCGGTTGTGGGGGCTACCGTGGGTTGACGGGGCGCGGGGTGAGCGCCTGGATGGCAAGCCACTCGACGGCGTCTTCCCACAGGGTGTCGCGGAAGTTCTCCCGGAAGAAGCCGAAGTGGCCGATGGCCTGGCCCACGTCCTTCGGGGTCAGCCGGCGGTGCTCCACCAGCGCGTCCGCGTAGAACGACAGCAGGTGCTCCACGGAGGCCTTCGAGGCGATGGGGTCGTCCGAGAAGCTGTAGGCCCGCAGCGGCAGGTACAGCGACGCGAAGGCCTCGCGGCGTGCCTCACCCCCCTCGCTGAGCAGGTAGTCCGGGGACAGGCACCAGCGCGCCCACTGCGCGGCCACGCCCGCGGGCAGGTCCTCCGCCGTCCCCGCCCAGCCCGGCAGCTTGCCGAAGGCCCGCGTCAGCACGGGCGTGAGCACGCGCCAGTTGAGCGCCATGCGCAGTCGCTGGGGGAAGAGCTTGTAGTAGCCGGAGCCCGTCGCCACGTTCAGCAGCGCGGACACCTCGCGCGCGTTCTCCGCCAGCCCGAGCAACTGGCCACCCACGCTGTGGCCCACCATCAGCAGGCGTCGCCCCGGGAAGCGCTCGCGCATCGCGGCGATGGCGCCCGCGAGGTCCTGGCTTCCCCAGTCCTCCATGCGCGCGCCGAAGCTCGTGAGGGTGTCCGGGCGTGAGCCGCCAATGCCCCGGTAGTCGAAGGTGACGGTGGGAAAGCCCCGGCGCGCGAGGAAGGACGCGAAGCGCGAGTAGTACCGCTGACGCGCTCCCGTGGCTCCGGCCAGCAGCACCACCGCGCCGACCTCCGCGCCTTCGTGGGGGAAGAGGGTTGCGGCCAGCGGGTAGCCGTCCTGGGCCTTGAGTCGAAAGGGGACGCCCGGGCTCGTGCCCTGGGTGACCGCCGTCAGTCTGTCCTCCTGGGGGATGCTCCGCACCGAGGGGACCGTGTCTTGCTCCAGCGCCGTCGCATGTGACATGGACATCGCGTTCTCCTGTCGTTCGCGCGGGGCCGCCAAGGGAGCCGCCGCTTCCAGGGTCCGAGATAGCGCCGGAAGTGCTGCGGGAATGCAGGGCTTTGCTGCACCATTGCAGGCATGGATATGCGATGGGACGACCTGCGCTACCTCCTCTCCGTGGCACGCCAGGGCTCGCTCGCCGGGGCGGCCCGGGAGCTGCGGGTGGACGCCACCACGGTGGGACGGCGGTTGGCGGCGCTGGAGAAGGCGCTCGGCACGCGGCTGGTGTTGCGAGGCTCGCGCACGCTGGGGCTCACGGAGGACGCCGAGGCGGTGGTGGCGCGGGCGCGGGAGATGGAGGATTCGCTCCGCCTGCTTCATGACTCCGTCTCCGATGAAGCGAAGGCCGAGGGCACCGTCCGACTCGCGGCCACCGAGTATCTGGCCCAGGCCCTGCTCGCCGCTCACCTGGGCGAGCTTCATGCGCGCCACCCCGGCCTGAACCTGGAGCTGGTGGTGGGCACCGACGTGGTGGACCTCCAGCGAGGCGACGCGGACCTGGCGCTGCGGTTGATACCGCCCCGAGGTGACGCCCTGGTGGTGCGCAAGGTCGGCGAGATTGCCTTCGCCATGTACGCATCGCGCGGCTACCTGCGCCGTCGTGGCGCACCTCGGCCCGGGGACTTCCGCGAGCACACCGTGCTCGTCTACCGGATGGCCCTCACGTCTGGAGAGGAGTCCGAGGAGTTGAAGCGCGTGACGGCGGGTGGACGGCGCTTGCTCCAGAGCAACAGCACCGCGGTGTTGCGCGAGGCCGCGGCGGCGGGGCTGGGCGTCGCGCTGCTGCCGTGTCTCTCGGGTGAGCGTGACGCTCGGTTGACGCGCGTGGGCGCGGGAGTCCTGGCGAAGCGTCCCTTGTGGCTGACGTTCCACAAGGACTTGCAACGCAGCCCACGTGTGCGCGCGGTTTCGGATTGGGTGGCGGAGGTGTGTCGGCGAGAGAAGGCGGGGCTCGCGGGGACACAGGCGGCATCGCGATAGTCGCCTCGCTGGTTGCAGCGCCGGGCTGACTCCTGGACGCGTGCGTTGCGCGGGGAGTTGTCGCGGCGTCCGTCGAGGACGGCTCTGGAGCGTCCTCTCCCAGCAGGAGACGCAGGTGCCCTTTGGCACGGTGGACGAACTCGCGAGCACCGGCGGCGGGCGAGGCACTTAGTCCGGCGTGCGCCACTTCCCGACGTGGGGGAGAGGGTGGCGTGGGGAGTCCCGTCGAACGACTCATGTCGCGAGCCTAGTACCTCGGCACAGAGGTTTTGAAGGGTTCAGGCCGCAGCGGCCACTGCTGCTTGGGCCTGGGGGTATGCTTGCCCGAGCTTGGTGCGGGCGGTGTCTATAGTGAAGCGCCAGCGGACGCGGGCGCCCTCCTTGTTGCGCATCCTCTCCCATCGGGCCACCTCCCGTTTCAAGGTGAGCTTGTTGCCAATTCGCCTGTCCAGGCATTGGCGGGTGAGCAC
>NZ_VIFM01000550.1 GCF_006636215.1 Myxococcus llanfairpwllgwyngyllgogerychwyrndrobwllllantysiliogogogochensis
CAGCGTCAGATGTGTCTAAGAGACAGGGTTGGAGGGGGACGGGCGTGATGGCGGCCGGAGGAGGCGGACGGATTCGCGCCGTCAGCTCCTGGCGCAGCAGCGCGGCGACTCCAAGGGCCGTCACGACTCCCGCGGTCGCGACCCAGCCAGCCTTTGCACGCATGATGTGGACCTCCCAGGCTCCTCGCACCCGCGCAGCCTGGGCGAGACAGATGAGACTACCATTCCCGGGGGCGTTCTGGGCACGGCCGCCGGGGTCTTCCCCGCTGTGAAGGGCGTGGGAGTAGGGTAGGGTGTCCGCCGTTCCCGCACCCTCGGATTTCTCCACCGCATGTCCACCGATGTTCCTGTTTCAGGAGAGGCGCCGCTGCCTATGTCCCTGGGCGCGCGGTTGCGCGTGCTGGGCGCGGAGCTGGCCTTTCCCGTGGGGCTCTTCTTCTTCAGCCGTCTGGCCTTGTTGCTGCTCGCGCGCGTATCGCTCGCGTTCGACAACAGGCTCCACCGAGCGCCCTTCCAGCAGGTGGGCCCTGCGGGGCTGGATGCGTTCTGCCGGTGGGACTGTGGTTGGTACATGGAGATCGCGCAGAAGGGCTATGAGCGCCCCCAGGCCACGAACTTCTTCCCGTTGCTGCCCATGTTGGGGCGGTGGGTGCGAGACGCCACGGGCCTGAGCATCCAGGTCTCGTTGGTGCTGGTGGCCAACGTCGCCGGGTTGTTGGGACTCATCGTCCTGTATCGGCTGTTTCGCGCGCTGGAAGGCGAGGAGACGGCCCGTGTCTCGCTGCTGCTCTTCACGGCGTATCCCTTCGCCTTCTTCCAGTCCGCGGGCTACCCCGAGTCGTGGATGGTGTTCCTCACCGCGCTCGCGCTGCTCTTGAGCCTGCGCGGCCGTCACTGGTGGGCGGCGCTCGCCCTGGGCTTCGGCGGTCTGGCGCGGCACCTGTCCCTGGCGGCGGGCCTGTCCCTCTTGTTCCAGCAGGTGCGCGCTCGTGGGGGCGGGCTTCGGGCGTGGTTCCACCGCGACATGCTCGCGCTGGCGATACCGCTGGTGATGACCTCGCTCTACTTCGTCTTCCTCTGGCGGAAGTTCGGAGACCCTCAGATCTGGTGGAAGGTGCGCGGAGGCGAGTGGGCGGGGGCCTGGGC
>NZ_VIFM01000551.1 GCF_006636215.1 Myxococcus llanfairpwllgwyngyllgogerychwyrndrobwllllantysiliogogogochensis
CTTCCAGACAGGCCCTCCAGCCCCATCCCGCCCCCAACGCGAGCCCGAGCGAGACCCACGGAACCAGCTTCTCCGGATAGCGGAAGGGGCGCCAGGGCGGCAGCAGTTGATAGACCCAACCATAGACAGGCAGCGCGTTTCCCAGACAGAGGGCCAGCAGCAGAAGCCAGACACCCGCGAGAACCCAGGCCCGAGGCTGTCTCGCGGAGGTGATGAGCGCCGCCAGCGCGAGGACACACGCGGGCGTCCCCACATAGACGGAATCGACCCAGACCCGACCGAAGCCGCCAGACGGAACGAGGTTGCGGACCACCTCCTCGGGGATGCCGCGCATTCCCTCGACGTCCGCGAGGAAGGGCCCCATGAACAGCTCCCACAAGCGCAGGGGGGCCAGCGCGAAGCGTTGGGCCTCCGCGAGCGACCGGGCTCCGGGCTCTCCGGACCCCGCGAGCGCCGCGGCGGGAAGCAACTGCGGCGCGGCCAACAACCCACCCGTGGCGACCAGCAACGCGCACGTCACCACGCGCCGACGCCAGGTCCCCGCCGCCGGCTCCACGCAAGCCACGAGCACGACGAACCCGTTCACCATGGCGAAGCCCTGCGCGTCACCACCCGCGGCGACCAACGCCAGCAACGCCCCGCCCGCGGCCAGTCTTCCGACGGAAGGGGCCCGCAGGAAGCGGACCGCCGCCCAGAGCGTCGCGGGCACCGCGCTGGCGGACAGCAGGTAGGTCGAGTTGTTGGTGATGGCGACCAGGTAGCCGCAGAATGCAAAGGTGATGGCCGAGAAGAGCGCTCCGGCCCGGGGGACCCGGTACTCCCGCATCAGGGCGTACGTGCCGACCAGCGCCAGCAGATAACAGCTCAAGAAGGTCACGGTCCCCGCGGCGCCGAGCGGCAGCACCAGGTGAAGCAGCGACGTGGGATGGAACGCTCCCGCGTTGATGGCGCCCACGAAGGACTGACCGAAGCCGTCATACGGGAACCACTCCGGCAATTCGAGCGCGGACACCCTCGCGGCCCAGAAGGCCCGCGTCGGATAGAAGACGCGCAGCGTGTCCCCGGCAATGAAGACCCCGCCGCTGGCCACCGCCCGGAAGAAGAACCCCGCGGGCAGCAATACCAGGAG
>NZ_VIFM01000552.1 GCF_006636215.1 Myxococcus llanfairpwllgwyngyllgogerychwyrndrobwllllantysiliogogogochensis
CGCCAGAGGAGCTGGTAGGCGGCATGGCCGTTGCGGCTGAAGGGGACGGCCTCGGCGTAGTCCCGGCCCGCGTCCGTCAGCTCCCACTCTTCGCGCTCGTTGCGCCGCTGGAGTCCGCATGCCTCCAGGCGGAGGTTCATCTTCCGGGCGGACAGCCCCAGCTTCTGGCCGAGCTGCGTGGCGTTGAGCCGCGCGGGTGGCTCGGCGGCGGCCGGCAGCCCCCTGCGATGGGGCTCCATCGTCAGCCCCGTGTCTTGGTGGATGGCGTCGAGGGCACAGGCTGCTGCCAGCTCCGGCTTGAGCCCTGGAACGAAGGTGGCGAGCGTCCTGGCCACTTCCAGGTGGGCCAGCACCTGGACTTGGAGCGGCGGGGGCAGCGCAGGGAGTGGGTGCGGTGATGGAATGCCTGGCGCCGTGTAGCTGCCCGTCTTTCGGAGGGTGGGCAACACCTCGTGGGTCACCCAGTGCTTGAAGCGCCGAGCCTCGGGCTTGCGACTCGTGAAGGTGAGCACGTAGAGGCCGGGCTCATTGACGACCGTCATCTCCTGCTGGCCTCCAGGGGTCTGCACAGTACGCAGACCCTTTTCGTCGCCTCCGAGGCGACGTGTCTGCTCGGTGTTGATGGTGAGCGCCGCGCAGACGTCGGCGGCGACGAACCATGGCTCACCTTGCTCGTCCATGACGACGCGGACGTGGTGCGACTCGAAGTTGAACGCGACAAGCTGATTCACAGGGATTCCTTCCTGCCGAGGTGGGGGGAGGCCAGGACCGCTTGTGGCCCCGGCGATGGATTCAATGGGTCGTGCGGCTAATGACTTGTCTTGTCGGGGCGACAGAGCGTGCATGGCCGCGTCCTCATCACGACGGAGTCGCCATGTCTGCCTATGCTGCTGTCGCCCGCGCACCCCGCACCCTCACGGAGAAGGAGGTGGCGCTGCTCTTGCGCACCACGGGGTTGCACCGGGATGGGTTCCGGGACCACTGCCTCTACAGCCTCGCGCTGGCCTCGGGATTGCGCGAGCACGAGTTGGTCGCCCTTAACGTTGGGGACATCTTCGACGCGCGTAGCCGCGCACGTCGGCACGTGCCGCTGACTGTCTTCAAGGGCAGCCGCCGGCACCC
>NZ_VIFM01000553.1 GCF_006636215.1 Myxococcus llanfairpwllgwyngyllgogerychwyrndrobwllllantysiliogogogochensis
CCCGTGAGGAGCTGATGCAGCGCCTCGCCAGCGTCGAGAAGAAGGCCCTCGACGCGCTGCTGAAGGACGCGGGCAAACGCCTGGGGAGCGCACGCGCCGCCCTGCTGAAGGCGGAGCTGGACTCCCTCGCCGCCAAACACCACTCGCCCAGGTTCTGGGCCAAAGAGGTCGCATAGTGCTGCTCGCTCAATCTGATTCCGACACCACTCCTGTCTCTGCGCTCCGCCAGCCGCTCTTCGCCGGCCTGCCACCGCACCTGCGGACGCTCGCCTTCATTGACCTGGAGACGACGGGCCTGGACGCCTCCCGTCACGAAGTGCTGGAGGTGGCCATCCTCCGCGTCGACGCCCGCAGCCTCAAGGTGCTGGCGGAGTATGAGGCGCGCGTGCAGCCCACCCGGTTGGCCGATGCCCAGCCCGAGGCCCTTGCCGTGTGCGGCTACTCCGACGAGGAGTGGCGGGACGCGTTGCCCCTGCACGAAGTCTTGGCCACCGTGTCGCCGCTCCTGGCGGGCACCCTCGTGGCCGGCCACGTCCCCAGCTTTGACTGGGGCTTTCTCACCGCAGGGTATCGCCGTACCGGGCTGGCTCTGCCCAGCGTCGACTACCACCGCCTCGACACCGCAAGCCTCGCGTGGCCGCTGCTGGCCACGGGCGAGGTGGAGTCCCTCTCCCTCAACGCCCTGGCCAAACACTTCGGCATCCACCGCCCCACGCCTCACCGCGCCATGGCGGACGCCCGCTGCGCACTGGAGGTGGCTCGCCGCCTTGCCGTGCGCATGAGCCGTGGCGGGCACATGGAGCGGCTGCTTGAGGAGTCGGGAGGTGTCTCGTGAGCGGCGCCTCCTCTCGTCGCAAGGGCGCAGACTGGGAGCGCGCCCTCGTCCACCGCTTCCGTGAGGCGATGCCCGAGGCCGTCATCCGCCGCGGCCTCCAGTACCGCACCGGGCAGGAGATGTCGGACGTCGAGGTGCCGTGTTTCTGGGTCGAGGCTAAGGCCCACCAGCGCACCAACGTCCGCGAGGCCATGCGCCAGGCGGTGGAGACGTGCCCGCCGGGCCGCTGGCCGCTGGCCGTGTGCAAGGACGACGGGCAGACGCCCCTCGTCACCATGCAGTTGGA
>NZ_VIFM01000554.1 GCF_006636215.1 Myxococcus llanfairpwllgwyngyllgogerychwyrndrobwllllantysiliogogogochensis
CTCCCCCACCACCTGGATGGGGAAGCGCCCATAGGCCGCGGCCTCCTCCACGTGGAGTTCGAACGTGGCCAGGTTCTCCGCCCCCGGCACGGACAGCGTCAGCGCGTCCGCCAGGACGTGGGCGGGCAGCCCCCCCAGCGTGAGGGTGACGTCGCCGGTAAACGAGTCGTCACGTCTCACCTGGACGCTGAAGCGCGTCGTGTTCCGCGGCGCGAAGCGCAACGTCGGCTCGGAAGGCGGGAGCACGGTGAAGGCAGGCGCCGGCTCGCCACCAGCATCCGGAGCGGGCTCCTCGGTACCAGCGTCCGGCGGTGGCCCTCCCGCATCCGGGCGAGGCGTGCCCGCGTCTCCACCCGAGGAAGAGGGCGGCGGGCTTTCGTCCGATGAGCACCCCATGCCCGTGGCCCCCAGCGCCACCAGGGCGACCAGCATCGAGAGCCGGAGGCGGGAGGGTGCGCGCTGACACGGGACGGTGGTTCGTACGGACCCGGGGACAGAGACGGCGGAAGAGCGACATGCGGGGAGGTTCATGTCGGCGGCACACTAAACAGCGGGTCTCCCCGTCGAAAGTGGCTTGTCGCATGAAACCACCCGGGGTGAAGACAGCCCGGGGTGGAGGGAGCCGGGAGACTCCCTCCACCCCGGTGTCCTCAACTGGAGTAAGACAAATCATTCTCCCCAGGTGAGGACTGATTGCTTTGGTAGCTGTTGGCACGCACCTGCCAGACCCCTCCCTGATTCGTGCCGAGCCACTGGGCAATCGTGGTGATGAGTGAAGCGTCGTGGACGTGCTTGTCCTGTTGCCAGCACACCCAGATTTCCTTCCCCGTGGTGGTGTTCTCGAACTTCTCTCGACAGTATTTCGGCATCGACTTCCTCCCGCGCGAATCGCATCCAGACCGCGCCTCCCATAACGGTCCGTAAGCAGGGCTCGTGACAGCCCTCGAGTGCTGGCGATTGACGTCCGCGGGACGTGTCACGCCACGCGTCCTCCGTTCGTTCTCAAGGCGCACCACCCACCGCGCTTTCGCGGTGCTCCCGAAGCGCCCCAGGAGGCGAAGCACGCCATGAGTCCTTCTACCCCGAGCGGCACGGACGCCACCCCCAAGCCCCCCG
>NZ_VIFM01000555.1 GCF_006636215.1 Myxococcus llanfairpwllgwyngyllgogerychwyrndrobwllllantysiliogogogochensis
GAACAGCTCCCACCCCACCCCGCTCAAGAGCCCCGCCACATCCAGGCCGCCGCCGAAGCTCGCGCGCGTGAGTCCCGCCGCCAGCGCGAAGGCCACCATCACGAACAGGTCGCCGATGATGACCAGCGCCATCAGGAACTCGGTGAACGAGCCCCGCGCGCTCGTCTCCTGGACGATGGCGATGGTCACCGTGGGCGAGAACGACACCACCACCGTGGACATCAACGCGCTGACCGCCAGCGCCTGCGGCAGCGTCAGGGGCGCCAGGAAGGGCAACAGGGGCTTGAGCGCGATGGTCGCCCCGAAGCACACGACGAACGTCACGCCACACACGGCCGCGCACAAAAGCGCCACCCGCGCGCCGACACGGCGGATGAGCCCCAGGCGCAGCTCCGTGCCCGCCACCAGCGCGATGAGGCTCACCGCCAGCCCCTTCACCAGGTCTAGGCCCTTCACGCCCTCGCCCGGGATGAAGCCCAGCACATACGGCCCCACCGCCACGCCCACCAACAGATACCCCGTGAGCCGGGGCAACCCCATCCCCTTGGCCACCTTGCCCGCGAACAGGCCACACAAAAGCAGCGCCCCCGCCGCCAGCGTCACCGGCGTGCCGGAGTCCGCGCGCAACACCTGGGCCCGGCTGATGATGGCCAACAGCCCCATCAACAACAGCAGCCGCAACACCGCGCTCTTCATGTCGCCACCCCCACGTCCGGAGGAGCCACGGGCCGCGGGCGGGGCGACGGCGCGGTGACCTGGCGAAAGGCCTGACCGGCCAACAGCTCGTTCACCACCGCGCCCACCACCACCACGTCCAGCACGCGGCGCGACAGTCCACCCGGGACGAGGAGCTGGTACTCGGCGACCAGACACAACGCGAGGCCGCCCTGGGCGATGAGCGCGTAGCCCACCCGGGGTGGCAGCTCCAACACGCCCTGGGCCAGGCGTTGCGCGAACGTGCCGCCCACCACCTTCCCCAGGAAGCGCAGCCCCACGAAGCCCGGCACCAGCGCCCACGCCGCCCAGTCGCGCGTGTACACCCCGCAGCCGACCAGGAACACCAGCACCAGGAACACCGGCCGCTCCACCCGCC
>NZ_VIFM01000556.1 GCF_006636215.1 Myxococcus llanfairpwllgwyngyllgogerychwyrndrobwllllantysiliogogogochensis
GGCTTGAGCCAACGCACGAGCGCTTCATAGCACCGGGGGGACGGCGGGCATCCGGATTCGAGCCGGGAGCGTTGAGTACTCCCGGACGTCGGAACACGGACACTGCGGTCGCTCGAAGCCCCCTCCCCTACCCGGCCGAGCGCTCCAGGACGGCCGCGAAGAACGCGTCGGTACCGTGGCTGTGGGGAGCGACGAAGAGGAAGCCATCGCGAAGACAGGCCTCCGAGAGCCACCCCGCGCCGGGACGGGTGAGACGGTAGTCGGGCCGAGCCGCGAGGAAGGCGGAGACGACGTCCTCGTTCTCAGCGCGGTTCACGGTGCAGGTGGCGTAGACGAGCCGTCCGCCCGGGCGCACCAGGTCCGCGCCGCGCTGGAGGATGTCGAGCTGGAGCGGTGGGAAGTGGGCGAGGACGTCGGGGGTGATGCGGAAGCGTTGGTCAGGGCCGCGGCGGAGGGAGCCCAGCTCCGAGCAGGGAGCGTCCACGAGGACGCGGTCGGCGCCGAGGCCCGAGGTGGGAGGGGTCCGGAGGACCTGGACGCGGGTGAGGCCGGCGCGGGAGGAGCGCTGGAGGAGTCGGTCGAGCCGCTCCGGGTCCGGGTCATGGGCGAAGAGGCGGCCGGAGTCGCGCATGGCGGCGCCGAGCTGGAGCGTCTTGCCCCCGGCGCCCGCGCACAGGTCGACCACGGTTTCGCCGGGGAGGGCCTCCAGGAGGAGGCCGAGGAGCTGGCTGCCCTCGTCCTGGACCTCGAAGCGGCCTTCCTGGAGGGAGGGCAGCGCGTAGAGGTTGGGCCGGGGCCCGTCGATGTGGAGGGCGAGCGGGCTCCAAGGGCCCGGGTGGGTGGAGACGCCCTCGGAGCGGAGGCGCTCGGCAAGTTCCTCGCGGGAGGAGCGGAGTGGATTGACCCGGAGGGTGATGGGCCCGGGGACGTTGAGGTGGGCGCAGAAGGCATCGGCGTCGGGGCCGAGCTCGCGGGAAAAGTGGTCGGCGAGCCAGTCCGGGAGGGAGTAGCGGAGGGCGAGCGAGGGG
>NZ_VIFM01000557.1 GCF_006636215.1 Myxococcus llanfairpwllgwyngyllgogerychwyrndrobwllllantysiliogogogochensis
CCCCTCTCCACCTCGCCCTGTCTCCCGTCCGGTACAGCCTCGCCCCCGCCTCCCTCGCGTACCCGTCCGGCACGAAGCGCTTCGCCGTCAGCTCCGCCCTCTCGTGGTACCCCTGCGCCAGCTGCGCCCCGCCGATGTACAGCTCTCCGGCCACTCCAATCGGACACAGCCTCCCCTGCCCGTCCAACACCAGCAGCTTCGTGTCCGGCAGCGGCACTCCAATCGGCGGCAGTCTCGGCCAGCTCCCCGGCGGCCCCTTCAACCGGTGCGCACTCACCACGTGCGTCTCCGACGGGCCGTACTGATTCTCCAGCACGCACCCCGGCAGCTTCTCGAAGAAGGCCACCACCGCCGGCGTCACCTGCAACTGCTCTCCCGCCGTCACCACTTCCCTCAATGACGTGGGCACACTCGCCCCGTGCGCCACCGCGTCCGCCAGCGCCTGCAGCGCGACGAAGGGCAGAAACAACCGCTCCACCTGGTGACTCACCATGAAGTCCAGCAGCGCAGGCACGTCCTGCCTCAGCGCCGCCGGCGGCACCACCAGCGCTCCTCCCGCGCTCCACGTCGAGAAGATTTCCTGGAAGGACACGTCGAAGCTCAGCGACGCGAACTGCAACGTCACAGCCTCCGCCTTCACCGAGTGCGCCCGCTGCCACAGCAACAGGTTGCACAGCGCCGCGTGCGACAGCGCCACCCCCTTCGGCTTCCCCGTGCTCCCTGACGTGTACACCACGTAGCAGGTGCCTCCAGGTGGCACCGCCCTCGGGGGCGCCATGTCCGGCCTCCTCCCTATCTCCCCCGCCTCCTCATCCACGCACAACGCCAGCGCTCGCGCCCGCTCCGGCAGCACCGCGCGCTGACTCGCCCGCGTCAGCACCCGCACCACCTTCGCATCCTCCACCATGTACCCCAGCCGCTCCGCCGGGTACTTCGTGTCCAGCGGTACGTACGCCGCCCCCGCCTTCAATATCCCCAGCACCCCCACCAACTGCTCCAGCGAGCGCTCCATGCACAGCCCCACCC
>NZ_VIFM01000558.1 GCF_006636215.1 Myxococcus llanfairpwllgwyngyllgogerychwyrndrobwllllantysiliogogogochensis
CGGTGGACGTCCCATGCTTGGAAGCGGCGCTGCGCGCGGTCGTCGCCCACCACGACACGCTGCGGCTGCGCTTCACGCGCCGCCAAGACGGCACCTGGCACCAGGAGTTCACCGGCCTGGAGTCCCTTGCCCGCCTGGAGCAGGTGGACCTCTCTTCCGTGCCCGAGGCGGAGCTGCCCACGGCCCTGGAGTCCGGAGCCTCCCGCATCCACGCCAGCCACAGGCTGGATGAGGGGCTGCTCCTGCGCGCCGCCCTCTTCCACCTCGGAGCCGAGCGAGGCTCACGACTCCTGCTGTCGGTGCATCACCTGGGCGTGGATGGCGTCTCCTGGCGCACACTGCTGGAGGACCTCGGCGCGGGGTATGTGCAGTCGAGACAGGGCCGCCCGGTGGCGCTGCCGCCCAGGTCCACGTCCTTCAAGACCTGGGCCTCGAAGCTGAGTGACTTCGCTCGCTCCGAGGATGTCGCGCGTGAGCGGAAGTACTGGCTGGAAGAGGGGCGACTCGAGGCTCCTGCCCTCCCAAGGGATGGCGCTGGCGGTGCCACTTCCGTGGCCTCCTCGCGCACGGTGGAGGTCTCCCTCGACGAAGTCCAGACGCGGCTCTTGTTGCAGGAGACTCCGGCTGCGTGGCGGGCGCACATCAACGATGTGCTGCTGACGGCGGTGGCCGAGAGCCTCACACACTGGATGGGCCAGCCGCGCCTGCGTGTGGAGTTGGAGGGCCACGGCCGCGAGCCGTTCTCCGAGGACGTGGACCTGTCTCGCACGGTGGGCTGGCTCACCACGCTGTATCCCGTGACGCTGGACGTCTCGGGGACGACCAGCCTGGGCGGCCGGTTGCGCGCGGTGCGGGACTCGCTGCGGCGCCTTCCCCGAAAGGGCCTCGGCTACGGCCTGCTGCGCCACCTGGCGGACGATGAGCAATCCCAGCACCTCCGCGCGCTGCCTCGTGCCCAGGTGCTCTTCAACTACCTGGGCCAGTTCCATCAGTCCGCCGGTGACGACTCGG
>NZ_VIFM01000559.1 GCF_006636215.1 Myxococcus llanfairpwllgwyngyllgogerychwyrndrobwllllantysiliogogogochensis
CCCTGTTTCCCCACACCCCTGTGGGAACCCTACGAAGGCTCTGGAAGAGGTCACGCTCCGGGCCGAGGAGGGGGGGAACCGCGGCCCGAAGCGCAGTGCTGCTTCCAACGTAGCCTCTAAAAGAACACACCCACGGGCCAAAGAGGGGGGAAGCTTCGACCCTGGGTGCCGGGACCACTCGAGAGCGGTCACCTGTTCAAATCGTGTGTCGCCAGCCTCCGAAGAGGTCCGTCGCTCACTGACCATTCGTTAAGCACCATACGTGCCAGCCCTTAGGCCAATGGATCTGCTCAATGGAAATCATCCGATCGGGTAGGCAAAGGGAGCAGGTATATCCAATGGGGCGGGTGGGACATCCGTCCGGCCCTATCCGGATATGGCCTGACGCCCTGCGAGCGGGGGGGCGAGCAGGCCGGCTGATGGCCCGGTTGAAACTGGATGAGGGGGCTCGGGCAGCGGGTGGGGTCGAAGTGGGTTAAGGGGACCGCGATGACTCACGCCGCCTCGTCACGTCGGTTCCAGGCCTTCAGCGTCGGAGTGCTGCTCTTCACGTTGGGGGTGATTCTGTGGGGGGCCTTCGTCCGGGCGACGGGCTCCGGCGCGGGCTGCGGTGACCACTGGCCGCACTGCAACGGCGAGGTGGTGCCCCGCGAGCCCACGGTGCAGACACTCATCGAGTACACCCACCGGGTGACGAGCGGCCTCGTCATGCTGCTCGCGGTGGCCCTGTGCGTGTGGGCCCTTCGAGCACATGCGAAGGGGCACCCGGTGCGCAAGGCGGCGAGCTGGGCGCTGTTCTTCATGCTGACGGAGGCCCTCGTGGGCGCCGGCATCGTGCTGCTCAAGTACGTGGCGGACAACGCATCCCTGGGCCGCGCGGTGTGGATGGGCGTGCACCTGGTGAACACGTTCCTGTTGGTGGGCGCGCAGACGCTGGTCATCTGGTTCGCCCGGGGGCGCGCGCCGCTGACGTTCCGGGGCCAGGGGTGGGT
>NZ_VIFM01000055.1 GCF_006636215.1 Myxococcus llanfairpwllgwyngyllgogerychwyrndrobwllllantysiliogogogochensis
AAGCCTCTCCCATGGCCTCGAGGACGGACGCTGAGTCCGCGTCAGGTACATCCGCACAGGGCCCCTCTCGCGAGGGCGCCCTCGGCTTGTCCCAGTGCAACTGGGTGGACGTGGGGCCCTGGCACATCTGCCAATCCGGGCCGGGCCCTGGAAGGACACTGGCGGGCGCGGAAGGCGACGCAGGCCGCACCTCCTCCCCGGAGAGAGCCTGCAGGGCCCACCTCGCGTGGCTCCGCGCCACGGGGGAAGCATGCGTCGTCAGCACCTGCTGGAACAGCGGCTCCAATTCTTCCCCATGGGCACGGAAGCCGTAGCTGCTCAGTGCCCGGACGGCTGCGGCCTGGACTTCGCTGTGCGGCTCGTACACCGCCTGGCGCAGTGCCTTGAGGGCAACTGGGTCGCCCAGCCGTCCAAGGGCCTCCGCCGCCCGCGCGCGCTCCCACCCCTCTTTCCCCGTGGCCAGCACGCGCAGCAGCGGCTCCGTCGCGGCCGGACGGGCCACCGGCCCCAGGGACGCGAGGCTCGTGAGGGCTCGCGCACGGCACTCCGGCGCGGCGAGTTGCCGGAGGACCTCGGGCACCGCAGCGGGGTTGTCGAAGGCCACCAGCGCCTGCAGCGCCACGGGCGTGAGGCGCACGTCCGCCCGCTGGAGCGCCTGGAGCACCTCGGGGGCCGCCTCCCGCCCCTCGCGCTCGTAGGCGGCCAACACCGACGCCACATAGGCCGCTCGCGGAGTGCACCCGTCGAAGACAGCCGCGCAGCCTGACGCTGGAGCCGGCTGGCAGGACGTCCCTGGTGGGCGCAGGAGCGTGGGCTCCGCCAGCTCCCGCGCGAGGAGCGACCGCAGGCGCGGAACGAAAGTCTCCGTGTGCGTGACGGCGCGCCGGGCGAGCACATAGCGCACCCGCACCAGCGCCTCCCAGCTCGCCTCCGGACTCTCCAGCACCTCCAGCAGCACCGGAGCCAAGGTCGGCCCAAGGTGCTCCAGCGTCGACGTGGGCGACTTCAGGAGGTTTCGCACAATGGCTGGCGCTGCTCGCGCGTCGTCGAGCGAGGAGAGCGCGTGCAAGGCCATCCCACCGGGCTCCCGTTCATACGCAGCGAGGAGCGCAGGTACCGCCCGCCTGGCCTTCTCTTCCATGGCCGCCAGCGCCCGTGCCGCTCCGCCGCGGACGCGACGGTCCGCATGGTGGAGAAGTGGAACCAGCCGGGGGACGACGTCCTCCCCCTCGCGCCCCAGCTTCCAGGCAGCGCACTCCTGCTCCGGCGGAAGCCATCGCTCTCCGGAGTCTGGGCCGTGGACTTCCTGCAGCAGCAGCGCAAGGCACGCGCCAGCCCCTTGGCAGCAGCCCTCCCACGACATGACGTCCTCCCGCTTCCACGTCTGCCGGGCACACCCCAGGGACAGCGACACCAGCGCGCACACGAGCCCAGCCAGCCAGCGGGGACGCCCCGACCGCACTTCTCCCTCCATGTCATCGCCTCGCATTCTCCCTTCGCTGTGAAGGGACTCCGAACCCAACGCTTCAGCCAGTCACGAGCCGCGCAGCGAAGGAGCGCTGCGCTCGAGGTGCCTTCACGACGCGAGTGCCGGCCACCCAGTCGTGGAGGCATCGCCGCTCCTCTCCAACGATGAAGAGCGCGTCCACGAGGCCGAGCCAGCCGAAGTAGCCGCAAAGCGCCAGCGGGAGCACGTTCCTCAGCAGAGCAATGCGCCACACCTCCGCCGGACGGCCATCTCTTCGGACGACGCGGATCCCCAGGAGCCTCTTGCCGAGGCTCGCCCCCGTGCCCCGAATCAGGCTCACCTGCACGAACAGCACGAGGAGTGCCGGTGCGTAGACTGCTGGAGCATTCATCGCCGCCTCGTCCGGAATGGCCAGACACCGAAGGACGCCCAGGAGTAGGCACGGGAGCAGGAGCGCGGCACCATCAACAAGGCTTGCCGCGAGCCGGGCCCTGCGCGTCGCGAGTTCGGGAGCGGCATGAACGCACTTGAAGCACCGGCCCGCCCAGGACAACGCGCAGAAGGCACAGACGAAGGTGCCGCAACGAGTACATGCACCGTCAGCGGAGAAACCTGGGTGCTCCGAGCACTGGGCTTCCGAAATCGATTCAAGGGCCTCGCGGAAGTCGGACATGGAGGGCCGCAGCACAGCTACGCCCGCCCGAAGGCAGCAACTTACTTCGGCGAGAAAGCTCCCATTGGGAGCCAAACTTAACCCAACAGATCAAGTCACCGGACCCACCACATCAAGCCCCCTACCTCTGAATTGCTTGACGCAAGTCACGGCGGCAAGCTCGATGGATTCGACGAGCCACACGAGCCACACGCCGACATGCAGAACGACTACTTCATGCTCATGGGCGATTCGCTCAACCAATGGATGACGCGCGAAGGTCCTCCCCCCGAGAAGCAACTCGTAGGAGTAAACTGGCGACAGCGCCCTGTCTTCGTGGCGAACCCCATCAAACTGCGCATCCGTACGGGAGTGCTCCCGAAAGAACCCTTCCCTGCGTATGAGGGCTCCTGTACGCCCCTGCTCTCCGCCCAGGCCAAGTCCCTCCTTGAGCCTCTCGCCATCAGCCACCTTCAGTTTCTCCCGGCTGAGGTCTCCTTCGAGAGCGGGGAAGTCCAGAGGTTCTGGTGGCTCCATGTCTGTCGCTCGATTTATTGCGTCGACAAGAAGCGCACGAAGGGCCTGTTCTACTCCCCTCGGGAGATGTTGGCGATTGGCAAGCTCGTGCTCGATGAGCATGCGCTCGCAGCCATTCCCCTGGAGAGACGGCTCATCTTCCGACTGGGCGAACTCCTCTACACCATCCTCCTCCACTCGTCCCTGGTGGACCGGCTTCGAGGGTGGGAGGCAGAGGGGTTCAAGTTCATGCCTGTCGAGGAGTGGTACCACCCCGACTTCATCGAAGACTACCACGGCCCATGAGTCCACTGGCTGGGCACATGTGCTTCGCAAGACTTGGCCACTACATCGCACGCGTGTCAATGCCAGTGAGCGAGTGCGCTGCCAACGATCCGCCTGCGTCGGCGCTGCGCAAGGCGGATTCACGAGGACCCGCCGGCCCCTGATGGTCAGGCGCCGCCCTCGCCCCCCCTTTCGCGCAGGCTCCCCCGGTCCCTGGGGATGGAGGAAGAAGTGCCAAATAGAGCCGGGCCCCTGCCCGGTGCGGGGCACACCTCGGACCCACGGCGCCAGCCGAGTTAGAAAGTGGCGGTCCGTGCCAACATATCCACGAGAGCGGAGCACACCCCAAGGAGCCCCGCCTCATTCAAACACATCTATCGGGTTCAGGGCCTGCGGGGCCTCGGTTGCCGCTGGGGACGATTCGCGGCCAGCATCCGCAGTTCCGCGGTCCCCGGCCGGAACCTCTTTGATGGGTTTGGCTTTCGGCTTCGTCTTCTTTCGCTTCGGAGGCGCAGGCTGTACGGGGGCGACGGTGGTCACCACTGCAGCCGGAGCATGAGGAGGCGGAGCCTCCGTGGGCGCCTCATTGGACAACCCCCATGTCGCCATCCCTACCACGGCCGACAGTGCGACGAGGCCAGTGAGAGCTAACTTCCATCGATGACGGCGCCATGAAGTCGTTCTGGGAGCATCTGGCACCGCCCCCCTCGAATCGGAAGGTGTCTGGACAGGCACGTTGGCTTCGCGACCAGCGTCCTCGCTACGAAGCTGAGACTGAGCGGGCGCATTGGCTCCTCGAGCAGCGCCCTCATAGCCAGGCCGTGCATGCGCCTTCTCCACGGCGTCACGGCGAAGCCGGTCCTCTCGCTCCTGGTTCAGAATGCGAAACAGCGACCCCACCGCCGACGGAGCGGTAACGGTGAATGAGGCACTCTGTTCGCAGAGCGGGTGATCATCCGCATGCCCAATCGCGACAACAACGGGGATGAATTTCGCCACCTCCGCAACAGCTCGAACCACTGCAGGGTGGCTGAACGGGAGGAGCTGCCATTTCTCCGACGTCCCGCCGCGAGCCAGGACGATGGCGCGAACATCGGACACACGGGCTGCTTGGCGCACTCCTGCTGCGATGCTCTCCGGTGCGTTCAAATCCACATACTCGAACATAGGGAAGCCAGGGTCGAGTGACTCCGCCCCCTTCAGCTCATTCCGGATGTCCGTCTCTCCGGCCGTGTTGCGGCCAGTGACGATGACGGGGCGGCGAATGGTACGCGTTTCCTTCATGGGCACGTGCCCAACCAGCACGCTCTTGAGGGCATCGCTCCACTCGTTGTGGCGGGCGGACTTCCTTCCAAGCTGCGTGATGGATGTAACGCGCAGGCGGACCGGCTTCGGGAGGGTCTTCGCTTTTGGGTTCTCCTCGAAGCCCCCCCAAACCAGGACCATGTCGCCTTCCTGCGGAAGAGCAAGGTGTGAGGAGAGCATTGCGTTGATGTTGACGTCATCGCTCGTCCGCAGGAGCCACAGGAAGCAGTAACCATGGTCTCCGCTTCGAACGGAGATGACCTCGGCCTCGAAGTGACTCGGTCCGTGGGCATCGCGCGCCACGGCCTGGAATTGGCTCTTCTTCTTGCTGCTTCGGCCCCTGCCAGTCGAACGACGGATACCCTTCATGCCAGCCCCCAAGCGCAGTGGGTTGAGCTACCTGCCAGGGCGGCTACCTAGCAGATGCGTCTGACATGCCCCCACAGAAACCCCCTTTGCCACGAGCCACCCCAACAATCGACACAGCGCGTCAGAGGACTCCCCATGGCGTTCTCGCTGCTCTCGAACTCGCTGAATGTCCCGGCGTGACTGGCACGGAGCAGGGGCCAAGCGATTCGATGTCCCTCAGTCCCCATATGTGAATACCGTGGGGCATGTACGACTCACCCACGCCCCGCACAAGGAGGCTAGACGCACCGGGGCAACTCATGATTAATCGGATTTCATGCGAAAGCATGACTTGCGGACTTTGTTCTTCTGCGTCGTCTCCGTCCTGGCCCTTGGCTGCTCAAGCAGCACCACCGGCAGCGTCAGCCGCAAGGGCAAGCGTAGCGCCACCTACGCGCAAACCACCTGCATGGACAGCGCAACATGCTGCATTCAGCGATTCGGTCCGGAGGCGTGCGGTTTCAGCACCAGCGAAGCCGCCGTGCTCATGGGAGGTGCGAAGGCAGTCACGGACGCTGCATCAGACACCGAGGAATGGGACGACTCACACAATAGCCATCTGCCGGAGTGGAGACGGGAGTGCATCCGCGCCTATGGCGACTGCCAGAACAAGGGCTGGAAAGGCGACTGCTCCGCCTGCTTCGATTACTGCAAGGGGCAGCATGAATGGCCCATCAACAAGTGTCGCCCCAAGAAGAAAGGGGAATAGCACGTGACGGACGAAATCGATTGGGACCCCATTCGCGCCCTCGCCCGCCGTGTACTGCAAGAGGACGAACCTTTCGCCCTTACCGCCGAAGTGCGTGACCTTCTGAAACGCACTGCACCCGAGGTGGGAATCAGCGACAGCGAGGCAGAGCGCGCACTCACGACAGAAGCGGGGGCGTTGGAACTCCTGCGAGAGTCGGCGCGCCGCATCAAGGAGGGCTCCAGCAGGCTCGTGAACGCGCTACACCGGATGTACAAGCACAAGGAGGCCGGAGACTTTGACAGCGCCCGGCAGGAAATGCGCGACGTGCTGGCGGTGGAGGTAGTTCCCCTCTATCGAGAGACTGCACAAGGCCAGCTCGAAGACCTCGACGACGAAGCGGGATGAAGCAGCGGTACCGCCGTCATAACGGGGCATCGGAACGGCTGGGCTACGCCCTGCATGGCTGCGCGCGCAGGGCGTGCGCACCTCGAAGGCCCGCTGCCTTCGGCTGATGAGCGAAGCGAAGCTGCTGGCCCCTAGACGTGCCCGCCCGGTGCTGGGCTCGCGTCACCACGACGGCACGATTACCACCGACATGCCCGACGCCATGTAGGTCACCAACGCCACCTGCATGGTGACGACGCGAGAGGACCAGGCCGCCGGCTTCATCGCCGTCGACCATGCCACCTCCGAATTCGTCGGCATCCATGCGTAACGTAGGCAGGCGCTTCGAGGCCCTCCATTAGGGCGCCCGGCGAGTCCTTCAAGGCCGTCTTCGAAGCCGCAGGCCGGCCCCAACCGCAAGAATGCGCTGAGCTGCGGCAGGCGCGCTCAAGCCGTCCTTGCACTCGTCCCACCTGCCACAGGCACAGAGCTGGTGGTCCGGGCACTAACCAGGGCTCATCTCGTCGAACGCCGAAGACGTGTCTTGGCCGGCTGCATTTCACGCTCAAGCTCGTCGAGACGAAGCTGAAGCTCACCAACTTTGCGTTGCGCGGCTTCGAGCCGCTCAACAAGTTCCGCCTCGACCACCGTGACCTCGCGCTCAAACGCTCGCAGATCGTAGTTCGCAAGACTGAAGCGCGGGAATCGTTCCTGAAGCGGATCAACAAAGAGAATGGCCATCGTCAGAAAATGGGGGAGGCGTAGGTAGCGGTGCGGCGCCTCTTCTCCCGACTCATTCATCAACGACTGAGCCAAGCCATAGTGCATCTTCCAAGGAACCTTGGCGCCGGCTGTTCTCCAGTACGTGATCGCCTTCTCGCAGAGGGCATCAATCTCGCCGGGCTCGGCGGGGACGTAGAGACATCCATAGGCGCGGGCCTTTTCAAGCCGTCCTCTGAGAATGGGAAGCAGTTCGGCACGGGCAAGCGAAGTTGTACGCGACATGCGTGAAAGGATACGCACATTCAGAGAGCGCCTCCAGAGGTAAGCCATGGGGGGTGCGCGCGCCTGATGCTTTACGCAGCGAGGCCGCACGTGCGGCCCGGGCAGAGGTGATACCGAATCGCTTTTCCATGGCCTGAGCGTGGTCCCCGCCCTGCGGCGCGCCGCCTCGCCCATCTCGAGAACAGAAGCACGGAGCGCACCATGAGGCTCCGCCACCTCGACCTAGGCGTCCCGGGCACGCCGGGCACTCGCGACGCTCCATCCGCGGTACAGCCCCGCCGCCGTCACCCGCACCGTGGCAGTGCCGCTGCCTTGGCGGGTGAGGTCCGCCGTCCCCCGAAGCCATCGCACTCACCACTCCGCGCCCGGGTAGCTCGGCGACGCCGCCCCGCCGCTCGTGGACGAACACCTCCACCATCAGCTCCCGCCGGCCGTCGGCCTCCTGCCTCGCATCCCGGGCAAACAACCTCAATCCGGAACCATCAATCAATCCATAAAGCTTTTGAGCCTTGAGCCCCGGGTGATGATGTCGGCCGCCACCGAGCGAGCAACACTCTCCGCCCCAGCACGTTGGGCGTCATTCTGATACGCCGCGCGCACATAGAACTGCCACCCATTGTCGGCCCAGCGAATCTTGAACTGGTCGTACACATTTGGGCCACTCATGTAGACGCGCCGTCCCGCAACCTCGTCGGGCGTACCACCCGCCGAAATCATCTGGTCGAACTCTGGCCCCTCCCACCTGGCCTGGACCTCAATCTCTATTCCAGGGTGACTAGCCGCCAGATACTTCGCCCAAGCCGAGTTGCCCCTCGGTGCCTTCCGAATCGTCTCGCGCGTCAGCGGCCCGGCACTCTGTGGCAAGAACTCGCTGGCCTCAATTTCGTGGTCTCGTGCCATCTGCGTGGAACGCGCGCTCGGCGTCTGCGAAGGCGTCAGAATCGCAGCAACTCCCACGAAAAGGATGAGGCCCAACAGCAACAGCACGGGGCGGTTGCGCTCGACAAGACCGAAGAGGCCGCTATGGGCCCGCTCAGGCGAAGCAGAGCGGGAATCAAGTGAAGGCCCCTGCCCTGGACCAACCGGAGCCGCAGGGCGTGCAGGTCGCCCATCAACGAGGACCTGGCCGAACTCGTCAATCGAGAGGACGACACGCAGAGGCCCACGCGCAAGCCGCGCGGAGACTCCGTCCTGACTCTCGATGATAGTGCCGAGCGACGATTCATTCTGAAGTACTCGGTCCAGGATGGCTTTTCGCTCATCCATGCTCATCCCGCGAGGAACGGGCTGTGGAGGGCCAACGGGTGCCACACCCGGCGCAGGCTTCGCAGGTTTTCCGTCTACGAGGACCTGGCCGGACTCGCCGATGGAGAGCGTCACGCGCCTACCGCGCGCAAAGATCGTGGCGGAGACACCAGTTCGGCCCTCAACGCGCCCCCCTAGCAACACCTCGTTCCTGAGCACCTCCTCCAGGAGAGCGATGCGCTCCTCCACGCCAAGAATCCTCGGTCCCTGCATGGCAGATGCCCCCCAACTAGATCAGAGCCGAAAGCCAGCATGAGCGCTCTTCAGGCGCAAGTCATTCGCCCCTTGAACATGGGTGTCCATTAGGACTCGGACAATTAGGGGCGCCCCGGGCAGGGCCGCCCCTGGTCTGCTCCCTAATTTTCGGACCAGTTGAAGAGTGAGAGAGTCCTCGCGGCCAGGAGGTAGGTCGGTCGTGAGGAAGAGCAGGCTTACCGAGGAGCAGATGGTCCGCATCATGCGGGAGGCGGAGGCGTTTGGGGCCAGCTTGGCAAGGAGGCCCTAAATCATCATCAGGCTCATGGCCACCCCAGCTCGATGTGGAGAAGCGGGTCCGCAGGCATTTCCACCTTCGCGGCTCGTGCTGCACGGAAAGCCTCGCCCAACACGCCGATGTCCGGGGACGCGCGCGC
This sequence comes from Myxococcus llanfairpwllgwyngyllgogerychwyrndrobwllllantysiliogogogochensis, assembly GCF_006636215.1. Taxonomy (GTDB): domain Bacteria; phylum Myxococcota; class Myxococcia; order Myxococcales; family Myxococcaceae; genus Myxococcus; species Myxococcus llanfairpwllgwyngyllgogerychwyrndrobwllllantysiliogogogochensis. Next base: position 8,652 of record NZ_VIFM01000055.1, read on the forward strand.
CTGGCCGTCCAGCCAGTAACGGCTCTCCGTCTCCGCTCGCAGGTGGCTCTGCACCCAGCCGGCGAGCATCGGCATCTGCTCCTCGACGTTGGAGCGTGGAGTCTTCGCGCCGCGCGCCAGTATCGCACTGAGGAAACCATGGACGGCACTCGCACGGACGGCGCGCGCGTAGGAGAGCTGCTTGTCGCTGACGGCCTGGAGGGGCGGCACCTCCAGCCCCTCCACTGTGAGGACCACGTGCGGCAGGATGACGTGGACACAGCCCGCCTCGAGCTGGTCCGCGAGCGCGTCAGCCGAATCACGCCGCTGGGACGCGCGTGCGGCCCGGGCCGAGGTGATGCCGAATCGCTCTTCCAGTACCTGGAGCGTAGGCCCTGTCATGCGCGGCACCTGCTCATCCACCCCGAGGACGGTGGCGTGGAGGGCACCCTCCGCGTCCGACACCTCGACGTAGGCGTCCCGGGCACGCCGAGCACTCGCGACGCTCCGCACGCGGTACAGCCCCGGCGCCGTCACCCGCACCGTGGCCGTGCCGCTACCCTGGCGGTTGAGGTCCGCCGTCCCACGCAGCCACCGCACGCGCCATTCAGCGCCCGCGGGCTGGAGCTCAGCGACGCCGCCCCGCCGCTCGTGGACGAATACCTCCACCGTCAGCTCCCGCCGGCCATCTGCCTCCTGATCCACATCCTGCGTCAGCCGTAGCCGCATGGAGGGCCTCCTCCGACAGCAGTAGGCGTCGGGCGCACGGGCGAGGCAATACCCCGAGGGAGGTAGGCGGCAGTGGTGAACGTGCTGGACGCAGTCGCGGGGCGGCCACATCACCGTCGGCGCCTTCGCGGGTGTTGCCGAGCACGTTTGTTGATGGACGGGTGAGCCGGCTGGATGATGGACGCCGGAATCCCGAGTCGGTTCAAGGCCCTACGGCCGCCTGGCGGCGGTGCCCTCCGGGCAGCCTTGAGCCGCCTCGTGCTCCGGCTCAAGCTGCAACCGTCGATTCCCCAAAGGGAATCGCCTCAAGAAGAGGCCATCATCGGCGGTGACACCTGGTCGCGCGCGCTCGTGATGGACTCCAGTGGTTTCGCGCGCTTGCTGGAGGTGCCCATCAACGAGCCGGTCCGTGGAACGCCGTGGAACCATCAAAAAGCGTGCTCGGCAACAGCGGGCGACAGGGAGAAGGCGGCTTCGAACGTCGAGGGAGCGGATGAGCGCCCACAGGAAGTCGAGCACGAGACTGACGCGGGCGAAGCCCCAGACGATTCGTCCCTTTAATTTGGTCCTGGAACTGAGGCACAGACCAGGAGGACTTTCAGAAACCTGGCTTCAGCCTGCCTTGGAGAGCATCGGGAAGCGGAGTCGTCGGTAGCTCCCCTTTCACCAAGGCTTCAACCTCCGCGCCAGTCAGCTCGGCTTTGTCGGCAAGTGCATTGGCGACCCTCTCGATAGCTCGCCAGAAATGCTCAATGGCCGCCATAGCAAGGGGACGGTAGCAGTCCCCCCACCGACGCTCTTCATCTTCGCTCGCATTAAGCCGTGCCCGTGCTTTCTCCAGATCATGCATGGCGTTCTGGATGTGCTGGTGGGAATACCCAAGCTCGCCTTCCGCAACGCGAATCTCGGCATAGAGCCCAGCAAGGTCAATCAGGTCTTCATTTCCGGCCACGGCATCCCGCGCGTTTGAAACAGTTTCAGTCGCCGGGCTTCGAGGGTTGACAGAGACGCGCGTGCATAACGACCCGCGCAACACGGTAGCGAGCACTGCGTGGGCCGACTCATGAATGAGCGTCAAGCTTCGAGCCAACTCATCGGGGACGATCTTGCCCGTGGCCTTCATCAGGTGCGCGGGTTTTGCCCCAGGAATGAGAGCACGCTCAAGATCGCGATTGGGGTCACGACGGACAACGAAATCAATCATATGGGGATGGCTATTTCGCATACAGGGGAGACGCAAGAAGAGTTCGAATTCGGGTGCCACACCACTCCATCTGCCTTTAGAGCAACAATGACACGGGCAGGTTGCCCACGGGCGCCTCCCGAGCCAGCACTCTCATCGACGACCATTCGCGAAAACCCTCTTGAGGTCTCGCCAGGCATCGACAGCCGAGCGCGGCAGCCCCCGCAGGGGCTCAGTAGAACCATCCAGCGAGATGAACCGTTTTTCCACTTCATCCGATGAAAGACTGAGGTCGGCCATGACATCGACGGCACGGCCAATGGCGCCCGGGGCGAGGAAGGCAGTTGACGGGTCAAAGGGGGGGAAAAGTCGAACGACCTCTGGGTCTTTGGTCCCCATGTTGCGCGGCCCATTCAGGTCAAGCAGGAGTACCTCAAGGAAGAGGTTCAATGCGTCTTCACGTCGCCCCTGGCGGACAAGCGCTTCAGCCAAGTTGAAACGAGCGTTACGGTACAAACCCCAGTTCCATGCTTCGGCATGCGTCGCGGCCTGACGCATCAGGATTTCTGCCACCACCTCGTGTGCAGTGGGGACTCGACCAAGCTGCCCATGGAGAAAAAGGAGGAGCGCATCAACCTCGGGCTCCGGCATCCCGCCAATTTGAACGAAGGAGCGAAGCGAACCTTGCGCCGCATCGTCGCGGGCCTGCGTCTCCGTAAGCAGTGACTTGGCGCCGTCGAACGCTCGCTTACGCGAATATAGAATGACGCTGCACTTCGGACAGGCCCGCTTTCGCTGCGGCATCTTCTCGAACCCATGGCCGCAACTTGGGCAGGTCGGGCCCGCTACCCCAAGCTCGGAGAGAAGCATGCGCCATGACAGGCCGCTCTCGATCCTGGCAGGAGCTTCCCTCGCACCTGTTGCAGCTTCTGTTACCGCAGGCTCTGGCGTTCTGATGCTCATGCCCCAGTCCCTCCTTCTTCGTTCGTGGCAGCAAGCCGCAGCGTCGACTCCACGCGCGCTGGGTGATGCAGCCATTGCCGGTCGCGATTCGTCGGCCTGCGCGCGCGGGTGGATGCTACCTCACGCACTACACCAGATGATGCCTAGGGTTCCGCAGGCCCCTTCGCGCCTTTCTTCTTCGAGCGGGAGTAGGCCGTCTTCGCGCCCACGGCCGCCAGGACCAGTGGCGCACCAGCGCAGACAACGGCGCCAGCCGCCATGCCGCCACCAACAACCTTGCCGACGCTCTTGAGTCCGCTGCTCACCAGCGCGGCGCCCCGGCCTCGGCCAAGGAGAGAAACCAGAGCTACGGTGCCGAGCGCACCGAACAAGAGGGTCAGCCAGCCGGTGCGGCGCGCGTCCGCGCGGGCGTGACGCTCGGCGTCCGGCGCAAAGGGGTCGTCCTTGTAGGCCAGGAAAAGCGTCGTCAGGGACGCGGCCCCAATCGCTGCTCCGGTGACGGCTACTCCAGCAAGCGGGCCACCACCGATGAGTCCTCCGGCAGCACTCAGCGCCGTCATCGTCCTCGCGGCGCCAACGAACTTCAGCGCAGCACCACCCGCTAAAAAGCTCGCAGCCATTTTCGCGGCAAGCGGAGTTCCGACGATAGCGAGGACCTCACGCACCTGGGTGCTGAACGGCACTCCGACCTTCGCAAGCGTTGCAAGGTGCTCGCAATTGCGCAGAACAAGGTTGTAGCGGGCCTCGCCCAGAAGTTTGTGGGCGCGCATCACGACTTCAATCGGAGGGAGGCACGTGCCGTAGGGCACGACCTCGACGGGCTGCCCATCCGCGAACTCTTCGAGGGTGCCCAACCGAACCCGCGCGCTATCGGCGTCCTTAGCGCGATCTCCAGCATAGTGAACGACCTGGCCCTCGCCGACGTAGATACCGTGATGCGTGTACACCCCTCGCGTGGAGCGCAAATGGTCGCCGAGTTGGTACAGCCTCTTTGCGACGATGGTGTTGACCTGCCCCGGCAGCAGGCCGCCGGCAGGCACAAGGGCATTCGTGCTGATCTGACTGTAAAGCTTCATGGTTTGGGACCTTTCTTTCCTGGTTGCCCAGGGACCTTCAGTTGAGACTTCGTTTTCGAGGTTCGCCCGACAACATCGATTTTACCGACTGGCCTCGCCGTTTCTGACAGCCCCTTCTTTTCCGAACCCTTTGTGCTCGTTACTTTCGCTGCTGAGCCGATGTTGGTGCTTTGAGGTGTACCAGCTACCTTCCTTGCTTCTGACAGCGCCCTCTTCAGCGGGTTTGATTCGGTCGGGGCGGTTCTCACCAAGCTCGCCTTGGCCAAAAGAGGAGTACCAGACGTCCTGCCCATTTCTGACAGGGCCCTCGTAGCTGGGAATGCGAAACTCGGTGTGCCCCTCGCGAGGCCCACCTTTGCCGACGGAAGCACCCCAGCTCCCTTTGGCATCGCGGTCATCGTCCCACGTGCTGACTCCGCTGCATTCGCGGCGAGGCCAGCCACGGCCCCCAACACGAGGCCGGTGACCACTGAGCTGCTGCTACGCCCGAACAAAAGCCCAATGAGTCCACCAACAGCGGCTGCTCCGAGCACTGCATCCACATCAGGTGCTTCAGCCGAGGTCTCAGTAACTGCCCGGGCAACGGGAGGGCGGCGTTGCTCCAGCCGTGCTTCAAGGTGCGTTCCAAAGTCCTGGATGTAGAGAAGTTGCTCGCCGCCGTAGTCGAGGCGGTAGTCGGCTCTCTGGCCTACGGGAAACCCCAGTGTGGGCACCAGCCCTCCATCTTTGGGGTGCTGGGTAAGGGAGCGCCGCAGGCGCAGTTTCGAACCAGGCGGTTGGCTGGACAGCAGTTTCGCCACGGCAAGCCAAGTTAGCGGCTTCATTCTTCGTCCTCCGTCGGAAACTGCGGAAGAGCAAGGTCAATGATGGCCTTTGACTTTCGCTTGGGCCATTTGCCATCGGCGATGCTGACCTTGATTCGCTTGAATCGTTGGTCGAGCGTGTTCCGTTTCGTGCCGCCGAGCACAATGGAGTGCTGTTCCTGCAAGGTCTCGATGGTGACGTATTGCTCATCAAGCAGACCTAGGCCCGCCACAGCATTGCGAATAAGGAGCGCGTCGGGCGTATTCATCTCCTGCAGGCGCCGTTCAAGAATCTTCCGCTGTTGAGCTTCGGCAACCATGTCGACGTTCCATGTGAGGACCTGCTGCTGTATGATTTCGCCCCTGACCATGAGGCTCTCCATCGCACCAGCAAGCATGATGTTGAGCGGCCGAACCTCCACGGCCTGCTCCGCCGGTAGTTGGAGCCACAGCGTCAGATTCTTTTGGGCGAGTGCCTCGAGGTCGCAACGCTCAACGCCAAACGCAGCAAGTTGTCCGCGCTCTGCGTAATCCGCGAAGAACAAGCTTGCACAGAGAAGCTCAAATAGAGCAAAGCGCGCGAGAGCGCGCTCTCCAGCCGCGAGAGTCGAATCAGTCGCCATCCTCCCGAGGTGCTTCTGAAACTCGTCGCTGGAGGACGCGCCAAGTGCCATGGACTGCTCGGCCCATCCCTGGAGTTCCTTTGGAATCTCCAGCGTGAACACGTCACGCAGGCCCACATGGATGCGGAAGAGAGTTGGAAAGTTCTGCTCGTCCCCCACGGCCGTACACAGGGGGACTCCGCGGACCTCAGCCTCGTAGGCCTCCAATCCGAGCTTGGCTGCGAGTAGCTTGAACTCCTGGAAGCCCTGCTGAAGGTCTGTTCCCGGCGGCAAGTGCTGCTGGATGGCAGTCTGGAAGCCGGAGGCCTCAAGGTGGCGCCACAGGGTGCCAAGGAGTGAGTTGTCGTGGTCCATACGGCGACCGTAGCCCCCCACCCGTTCGAATCTGACAGGGGCTCCGCCGCCTCTCGTTTTTCCTGATGGGTGGCCGTCCCACTGGCGGCAGGGACGTCTAACCACTTGAAATTCGGTCCCTGCGCTACGAGCGCGTCAGCTTAGTCACGCTGCTGGGCTGGTTGTGCGGCCCGGGCGGAGGTGATGCCGAATCGTTCTTCGAGGACCTGGAGCATGGGCCCTGTCGTGCGCGGCACCTGCTCATCCACCCCAAGGACGGTGGCATGGAGGGCACCCTCCGCGTCCGACACCTCGACGTAGGCGTCCCGCGTGCGCCGGGCACTCGCGACGCTCCGCACGCGGTACAGCCCCGGTGCCGTCACCCGCACCGTGGCCGTGCCGTTGCCCTGGCTGCTGAGGTCCGCCGTTCCACGCAGCCACCGCACGCGCCACTCAGCGCCCGCGGGCTGGAGCTCAGCGACGCCGCCCCGCCGCTCGTGGACGAACACCTCCACCGTCAGTTCCCGCTGGCCGTCGGCCTCCTGCTCCACATCCCGCGTCAGCCGCATCCGCATGGGGGGCCTCCGTCAGCAATAGGCGCTTGGCGCGAGGGCGGCGGCAATAGCCCGAGGGAGGTAGAGGCCAGCGGAGGACAAGGCTCGACTTTAGAGGATGTGTGTATGCTGCCGCCTGCGAGTTCACCGCTCGCCTGCCCCAGCGAAAGGAGGGTCAAATGACCAGGTCCCGGTCCACTCCATCCCCAGAGGAAAGGCTGCAACAGTTCTTCAAGTTCTGCGACGGACTCGAAGCGCACCCCTTCTACGCAGCGCATGCGGGAGGTTCGACCCTCCGACTTGAAGCCTCTTTCCCAGAGGATGGGCCCGACACGGTAGAGGTCAACTTCGATGTGTTCCACCTCGAGAGCCTGTTAGGTAGGCTTAGGCAGTTCCTGTCGGACGGCGAACTCTTTTTCTTTAAGGACGTGCGTCGGGAGATTGTTTCCCTGTTAGGCGACGATGGCGAGTTCAGGAGCTTCTACGACAAGCTGGTTGCGATCATTGGAAAGCCGTATCCGGAGCGCTCGGTACAGGTGTTCAAAGCAAACGGAGTAAACGTTGTCGCCGGGTTCACGTTCAAGCAACTGGCCGAGGCACAGCTATACACAGGCCCGCTCCATTCTGAGCGACTCATCAATCCAACTCCCGGCTCCGCAGAGGACAGCCTGCCCGCCTCACACGAGGCAGCCAAGAAGCACCTCGTTCTCGATTTGGCCTACAGCGCGATAGCCTTCGTTAGAAACATTCTGGTGCTCAGAAATTGGGCCCATCGCCGAGCGAGGGAGACCGGAAAGCTCGACCTGTTCCCAGAACTCGGGGCATTTGACGCACGGGCGCGCGCCGCGGGGGTGTAGGATGGCATCCACTCAGGAGAGACAGGCGCGCGGAGGGCCTCGTCCGAACAGCCTGTCTACCGAGGCGGCATCCTTCCTGAGCGAGGGGGAAGGAGGCTCCATCCGGGATGGTGCTACGCCATGAACCGCCGCCACAAAACGCTCAGCGACTCCACGGGTGGGTCGACCTCTCGGCCCTGTTCATTCCTGATGACGTAGAAAATCTCTCCGTCGAGGCTGGCCGCCACATACGCATCAGGTACTGCTGCGGGGCCTTCTGGCCGGACGTGGCGGTGCGCCTTCTTGTCCCCTATTCGCGGCTCGAACTTGACGGCGTAGTGACTCGGAATCCCGCGCTTCGACGCGAGCTCGCTGGCTCGCCAAAGCTGATTCAAAGAATGCCGGATCCGAGAGGAGCTGTTGAAAGTACCCTCTCGCAGTTGATTCCATCAACGCGATAGCTCGGCGATCCTTCTTTTCCTCAAGGAATCGGTGGCCATGAACCACTTCGTTCCGTCGGCGATAGTGCGCTTCGTATGCATGATTCCGGTGCGACCTATCCGGTATCAGTCGACCTTGTTGCTCAAGGACTGCCTCGGCAAACTGCCGTGCGCCTCCGCCTTGCCCGGTTTGGACCACGGTCTCAATCGCGCGGCAGAACAGCTCGTATCGGTCATCAACAACGTCCTGATGGCATGCTCGAAAAAAGGACCGGACTCCACGCAGAAAGTAGTCATACCCGCGCTCCCTCCAGTCCTCCGCCGTCAGTTTGAGGAGGCGAGAGGTGATGGCGGGCACCTTGTCGATATCGAAGCGCAGCCGACGCCACCCCTCACGTGCTGACCATGGCTCCAGGGAAGTAATGCCCTGGAGGGAACGCTGGCCATCCGGCTCGTGGAGTTCGACCGTAATGACCCGGTGAGCCATGCCCCATCCGGACACCATCGAAAGGGCGATGTCCACGAGTCCGAGCTTGCGTTCGAGTTCAACGTCTACCGCGCCAATGACCTTGTCGTCGACTTCCTGCTCGGCCCACACAACGAAGATTGGTGACTCCAGGGGCTCCAGCGCCTCCGGGCTGTACTGCCTGGAGAAGCTCGGAGGGATGTCAACAGGAGCGAGCGGCCAGGCCGTCGCGAGATAGACGTCCGGAGCCAGCACCAAGCGCTCCGTTGTGGGCATCCTTGCGTGGAGGCCCGCCACAGCCATCAACGCGCGCTTAAGCATCTTGGTCGCCAAGGACGAACCTCCATGTGGTCGCGGCACTCACCCACTTCAATCCTCGCCTTGAGAATAGGTGGGGAGCGGCTAGATGGAAGTTCGTGGCTTCGGACGCATTCGGGACGGAGCTGTCCCTTCTCCGCGCACGGACGCAGCACACGAACGTGCAGACCAAGCTCCTTAATCAGGAGGCGGCCCGTAACCAACTGGGGAGACCTCGGCACGGGTCTCCCCAGTTAGCCCTACCGGAGATCCATCAAGAGCGGCGCCGCCCCAGCGGGTCGCGGATGCTCTGCATCATCTCCCTCATGGCGCGCATGCCGCCAGGGTCGCGGATGCTCTGCATCATCTCCTTCATGGCCCGCATGCCACCGGGGTCGCGGATGCTCTGCATCATCTCCTTCGCGGCGCGCATGCCTCCTGGGTCCCGGATGCTCTCCAGCACCGCCTGCGCGGCTCGCAGGCCGCCCGGGTCGCGGACGTTCTCCAGCACCGCCTGCGCGGCTCGCAGGCCGCCCGGGTCGCGGACGTTCTCCAGCACCGCCTGCGCGGCTCGCAGGCCACCGGGGTCGCGGATGTTCTCCAGCACCGCCTGCGCGGCTCGCATGCCACCCGGGTCGCGGATGTTCTCCAGCACCGCCTTCATGGCCCGCACGCCACCTGGGTCCCGAAAACGCTCGAACAGCTCCCTCGTGGCTCGCAGGCCGCCCGGGTCCCGGAAGCTCTCCGTCAGCTCCCTCTCGGCGCGGATGGCCTCCGACAGCCAGGTCACCCCTGCCTCCGGACTGATGGGTGCTTCCGACATCACCGCAGGCGCCGCTGCTGAAGGCTCCTGACCCGCGGCGGATGCTGCCTCCAACCTCTCGCCGTCCGCGGTTACCACCGAAGGCTGCTGGCCCGCAGCCTCTGCAGGTTCCGGCTTCCGGTCGACGTACCCCAGATCGGACGAATGGGCGTTGCGGAGGTGCTGCAGGGCGGACTGATACGACTCCCCATTGCGGGCCGCCCGCTCTCTGGCGCGACGCTTCAACTTACCTGTGCTGCTCATGTAGTACCTCGTCTGGACAAGGCAAGGCCGATGGTCCGTGCACCTCGCCCCGCAGTCCATTCGGAGGTACAGCATCTTGGGACTGAGTCCCTTCGCCCTCGTAATGTCGGCTCCGCACGGAGAGCCAGAGAAGGTCAGGCGTAGACGACGCCAGCACGCTCACGATGCCACATGGCCATCCCTGGATCAATCTGGGCCACTCCCTCCTCACTCTGGGTGTGACCCTGCCCGTTCTCCGGCTCGCACGCCACCATCAGATCGGCACCGTTGACGAGGGGTCACCGGCAGTGTAGTTCGCGGAGATTCAATCGGTCCCCGATTGAAGGGCTCCAGCAGCCCCTCCTTGAAACCACTGAATATTGCTCGGCTTTCGGCCCTCAGAGAGTTTGAGTCCTCTGAGAGAAAAGCCGAGAACGAGTTCGCGCAGGGCTTCATTCGGGGAGCTGAAGAACGAAGGCCCTGCCAGTTTCTGGCGGGGCCTTTTTGTTTTTCTCGGGCCTCTCGATGAAAATCGCGGGGCCTTCGTGACGAAGCCCCTGAGTCCCAAGTGATTCTGCCTCGCGGTGCTGCAGAGGGCGCTCTCGGCTCTCCGCTCCGCAGACCGAGGAGACACCTTCCCTGACACAGGGGCGGCGTGGCTTTACCCCTGCCGTGGCGGTGCGTTCGCGTTGTCCATGTCCGAGACGATCAGCCACGGCCCACCGGGTGCACGACGCAGGGTGAGGGTGAATTTTCCCGTGTCGTCGGCTCTGTTGCCATAACCGTATGCGCCGATGATGTAGCCGCTCGTGCCTTCGGTGGCAAACGCGAGCGCACGTAGCTGCAATAGACCGCCTCCTTGCCCCTCATAGGCGGCCCGGATGGCCGCACGACCACGGACAGGCGGGCGATTGCTCTGGAGTACGAACCCATCCTCCGCGAACAGCGAGGCCAGTGCGGCCGCGTCGCCTGCGCGCCATGCACGCTCGTAGTCGCGCAGCACGCGGTCCAGCGCAGGCGGCAATGCGACATCGGGAAGTCGTGCGGATGCGGCAGGAGCTGGGGTGCTCTGAGCCAGAAGCGGCGCAGTCAACAGCATCGAGCCGAGGACGACGAATGGAAGGCTCATGGACCTCGATCACGGGCGGGTGGTGGGTGTGGCGCCGAATGAGTATTGGAGCGAACACCATAGAACTGGTCTCGAAATTGAGCGAGCAAGTCTGGGAGCGGAAGCTGGGGAGCTAATCGACATGAGAGGGATGGACATGCTCGAAGCTGACCGGTGGACCTGACCGACGAACAGTTGGAGCTGATTGAGCCGCTTCTTCTCGTTAGGAAGCCGAAGAGGGACGACCGGCCTGGGCGGAGCGTTCTCCCTCCCGAAGGAGAGCTGAGCGGGTGAATGGTCCAGCAGCAACGGGCGGGACGGCGTGGACCAAGAGGCGAGGCAGGAGCTGCCAAGCGCGCCCGCCGACACGCGCCCTTGCTGCTTCTGCTCCCGCCCCACTCCACTTCTCCACGAGGGGCGCGTACGCCCAATCTTCCCCTGGGGAGCCCGAGGCGACGTCTCCAGTGACGTACGGCGATACCTGTTCTCCATCCACACGGTGATCGCTGACCTCAAGCACGAGCGTGCACCAGAGAAAGTTACCTGCGGCAAGAAGATGTCGAAGCGGCCCGCGGATGACGTGGCGGTGTCGCTCCATCAAGGCAGCAACTTGGCGGAGCTGAGTAATGGTCGGCAGGGCGACGCCAACGCCCGTGCCTACCCAAAATTCAGTCGCTGCGTCATGAGTGCGTCAAGGCTGCGTCAAACGTGCGTCATGACGCGAGCGATGCGCATGACGAGCCGCTGGGGCCTCCCTTCCGTTTGATAGGGGTCGGAATTATGCCCGGCGCAGACGCCTCAACTCCTCTCTGCCTGCGTGTGGACACTCCCCAACCCTCCTGCGAACGCAGGTAGGCTGGTGCAGCACGCGCGGGTCTACGAGGGTGTTGTTGGAAAGATCGCGACTCTACGCAGCGCGGCGCTCGTACCTGTGGTGGAGCCCGAAGACCTCCCGTAGCTCTATCACCTTGGCTCCATGCTCCGGGCCCTGCACCTTACGCGTCTCGGGCGCATCTTTCCCGAGCGACAGGTGAGTCCGGCTCGCATTGTCGTAGCACTGGTACTCGCGCAGCAGGCGCCGAGCGTGGGCTTCGTTCAGGACGACGACATGGTCCAGCAGCTCCCTACGTATCGAGCCGATGACTCTCTCCGAATAGGGATTCTGCCACGGACACCATGCTGCACTCGGCACCTCGCGAATCCCCAAATGGGTAAGCGTGGCGCGAACACCCTCCGAGTAGAGCTTGTCCCTATCTCGGTGCAAGTACCTCGGAGCACTGGTCCAGGGAAAGGCCTCTCGCATCTGCTGCTTCGTCCATTCTTCCGTCGGGTGCGCTGTCACATTGAGGTGGAGGATTCGCCTGTCTCGGCGACTCACAACCACAAATCCCAACAGCATTCCAAACGTCGCAGTCGGAATGACAAAGAAATCCATCCCCGCGGACTCCGCCAGAGGCAAGCGCAAGAAGTTCCACCATGTTGGTGACGGTTTCGGCGCTCCCCTTCCCGGTCTGGGCATGTACCGAGCGACCGTTGTCTGGCCTACTTCCATCCCCAGCTTCAACAACTCCCCATGAATGCGCGGGGCACCCCATGTCGGGTTGGATTCAGCCATGCGCCGAATCAACGCGCGCAGCTCCGGAGTTGCCCGAGGCCGCCCCACCCGACTCCGGGACTTCCAGCGCCAAAAGAGCCGAAAGCCCATCCGATGCCACTTCACCACTGTCGCCGGCTGAACCAGGCACAGTGGCCTCCGCCAACCCTGCCAGAGGCGTTGGAGAACGACCCAGAAGATGCGGTCGCCCCGGGCAAGCCTCGGGAACGGGCGCTTCTCACGGAAGACTGCGAGTTGCTGGCGAAGAGCCAGGTTCTCCAGCGCCAGCTCCGAACGGCTCCGCAGGGCCGAGCGCATCGTCTCGACCAGCGTCTTCACGAAGACCCGCATCTTGCCATTCTTGCCGACTGTAGCTGGCAGGCCAGAGTTCTGCCACGCCCTATCACGCACCGCCTGCTGCCACATAGACAGCCGTGCACGCTCACCCACCTCCATCCCTTCTGCCCTCCGCATGCATTGGGAGCCCCGCACTCTTGGGGACCCATTCGAAGTACCGTGCATGAAATGAAGCGTTCGCTGACGCACGCGTGGCACTGGATTCGAATTTTCGGTGGCCACAACCTCCGGGAGTGCGCACACCGCATGCTCCACGCATCGGAGTAGACGGGAGCAGGGTCGAGCAACCCAAAGGCCGCATTTCCAGGAAACACCTCGACCCACAAACACTGTTCATCTTTCGCGAAGAAAACAGCCCCTGGTGCGGGCTGATACGATGAGCGAGTCCCTCCACCTCCAGCCGCACTCCATACAGAGCACCGTTCCAGGACGCCTGTGACAATCTCATCCAGAAGCACCCGCCCTGGCGCCCCGCACTCGGAGAGCCCTCCATGTCCGTGCTGAGCGAAGCCGACCTCCAGCGGTACATCCACGACGGCATCATCCGACTGGCCGGGCCCTTCCAGCGGAGTGGCGGACGAGGGTCGAGCCTTCCTCTGGAAGAAGACCGGGCTGTCTCCGGCGCCGCCGAGGAACAGGCCATCCGGCTGGCACTCGGACGAAGGGGCTCCCCGGAAGGACGGCGAGGGTGAATGGGCTTCACGACCTGCCCGTGCCGGAGGCGCCGTGAGTGAGACCAACGGCTTTGCTTGGGAGGGTACGTGTCCGAGTTGCCATGTCGAGGTCAGGGTCATCTTCCGGTCCCATGTCGGTTTGTTGGACGACCAGGTCTTCGAGCGGGGGGAAGACGTCTTCGGCCGCGAGACGAACAAGAAGCACCCCGTCCATGCACCTCGATACGAGCTTCGAAGCGGCAGCTTCTGGGCCTATGGCGTCGATGCGTGCCCGCATTGTCTGACGGAGCTGTGGAGTCGCGTGTTCGTGAGGAACGGTCGCTACGAGTCGTTGGTGCTCACGACGCCCCCCGAGGACCCTCTCTTCTGGGATGAGCTGTGAGACTGGCCTGGATGACCGGGCAGGCAGATGGAACCTCGAGCCGGCCACTTTTTTCCGCGCGGGTGCGAAGGAACCCAGCCTCTCGCGTTGAACCCAGTCAGCCATGATAAGGAGATGCTCCCATGCGAACTGGCCTCATCGTCCTCGCGCTCGGCGCGCCGCTCTTGCTGGGGTGTGGTGACTCCGGGGATTCCGAAGAACCGAACGACTGTCCCACCACGGGCCAGGGCACGCTGGAGGTCACCATCCGCGGGCTCCCCTCCTCCACCGCCTCCATCGTCACCCTGCGCAACGGGAACGGGCTGCGGATCATCGATGCCTCGCGCAGGCTGGAGGGGCTCTCCGCGGGCACGTGGAACCTCCTTCCCGAGCCCACCGGCGGGAGCGGGCCGCTGATTCGCACGGCCTATGACGCACCGACCTCCCAGGTCTGCGTCCGCGACGGGCAGACGGCCACCGCCACTGTCGACTATGCGCTCGTCCCCAGCAGCCAGAAGCTGTGGCTGTCCACGAGCAATGGCGCCGCCGAACTCGAGGCCTTCTCCGCGGAGAGCCTCGGCGCCTCCGGGAGCCCCTCGGCCACGGTGTTGCTCGACTCCACCCCGGCCATTCCCCGCGCCTCAGGGCTCGCGTTCGACCGACGAGGCAACCTCTGGGTGGCGCTCGGCTCGGGGGAAATCCGGCGCTATCCCGCCCGGGACCTCGGCGCCTCGGGTGTCCGCGCGCCCGACGTCACCCTGACGGGCAGCGCCCTGCGCGGAGGCGTCCCGGGCCCCATTGCCCTCGCCTTCGACAGGATGGGGAACCTCTGGGTCTCCGTCGGCTTCAGCGACAAGGTGCTGCGCTTCGGCGCCGCCCAGCTCACCGCCAGCGGCTCGCCCACGCCCGAGGTGGAGCTCTCGGGGCTCGGCGAGCCGAGCGCCCTGGCGTTCGACGCCGAGGACAACCTGTGGGTGGCGGACAGCGCCAGCACCGGCTCCCGCGTGCACCGGGTGGGTAGCGTGCGCCTGGGCACGTCGGGCACGGTGACTCCCGAGACGAGCATCGACGCCAAGCCCACTCCGGATGGCGTCAGCTTCTCCGGCCCCTCGGGGCTCGCCTTCGACGAGGAAGGCAACCTGTGGGTCGCCTATGTCGCGAGTGGCATCGTCGCCCGGCTCACCCCCAGGGAGCAGGGCGACGCGGGCCCACGGACCGTCACGCCCGCGGTGTGGCTCGACGTCGGGGGGCCTAGGGAGCTCGCCTTCGACGAGGAGGGCGGGCTCTGGCTCGGCTACGATTCCGGCGACATCGCCCGCTTGAGCCCGGGCCAGCTCGCCGCCACCGGTGCGCCGACGCCCCAGACTCTCATCTCCAGCGCCGACCTCGGCGTCACCCACGGCGTGGCCATCTATCCCGCCCCCGCCAACCTGCCCCTGTTCCACGGGCTGGACTGACGCTCGGCCCCCGGCGCGAAGGCCACTCTCCGCGCCGGGTGTCGCGCTGGCAGTACGGCATCCCATCCGTTTTGCACGCACGGCCCGCGCCCCGGAGCGTCCCGCCCGCGAACACGCTTCGAGGGCGCGCTCGACAGGTCGCCGCGGGCAGGCTCGCTCAACGGTGACGGCTCAGCCTCCCTCGGAAGTACCACCACCATTGCCGCAGATGTAGCAGGACGGCTCACGCCCGCACGAGTTCGGGCCGCGCGCGCCTGGCCGTCCAGCCAGTAGCGGCTCTCCGTCTCCGCACGCAGATGGCTCTGCACCCAGCCGGCGAGCATCGGCATCTGCGCCTCAACGTTGGAGCGTGGCAGCTTCGCGCCGCGCGCCAGCATCGCGCTGAGGAAGCCATGGACGGCACTCGCGCGGACGGCGCGCGCGTACCGGAGCGGTCCTCCAACGAGCCCTCGGCTTGCCGCTCAGGCACTGGTTCCTTGTCGCGCGCAGGCCGAGCTGCTATCCGTCAGGTCCCTGGCGTATCCCGCTCGCGCTGATGTCGCGAATCTGGAGCGGTCAAACCGTCAGGAGACATCTTGAAATCCCCCGTCGTCCGCATCGGTCTCGTGGGAGACCGCAGTCCTGCAGTGCGTGCGCATGGCGCCATTCCCGTGGCCCTCGACCTCGCGAGCAAAGTGCTCGGTGTGGTGACCGAGCCAACGTGGCTGAGCACACGCGAACTCGACGGCACACTCGCGCAGACGCTTCCCTCGTTCGCCGGCATCTGGTGCGTGCCTGGCAGCCCATATGAGAGCATGGACGGCGCGCTCGGGGCGATTCGCGTGGCGCGTGAACAAGGCATCCCGTTCCTCGGTACCTGCGGCGGCTTCCAACACACGCTCATCGAATTCGCACGCCACGTCCTCGGACTCAACGACGCGGACCATGCCGAGTCCAATCCGGACGCCGTGATGCCCCTGGTCGCCGCACTCTCCTGCTCCCTTGTCGGCGTCCAAGGGCAAGTGACCCTGACCCAGGGCTCACATGTGGCTCGGG
Organism: Myxococcus llanfairpwllgwyngyllgogerychwyrndrobwllllantysiliogogogochensis; assembly: GCF_006636215.1. GTDB lineage: Bacteria > Myxococcota > Myxococcia > Myxococcales > Myxococcaceae > Myxococcus > Myxococcus llanfairpwllgwyngyllgogerychwyrndrobwllllantysiliogogogochensis. The sequence goes on from NZ_VIFM01000055.1 coordinate 24,565, forward strand.
CCTTCGGTCGCACCCGGTCCACCGAATCCTACCACTGCAACTACGGGCTGAACGCACGCTACCGGCACATGCTCGACGGCACCGCGCTGCGCATCACCGGAGAGGACGAAGCGGGCGAAGTGCGCGTCCTGGAACTCATGGAGCACCCCTTCTTCATGGCCACCCTGTTCCAGCCCGAACTCACCGCGAGCACCGGCCAGCCCCATCCGCTCATTCAGGCCTTCCTCACGGCGGCCTCCGTCCGGGCGGCCCATCCCGCTGTTGCGCGGGAAGTCACCACACACCCGGTGTAGCTCGCAAGAAGCCTCAATCGCTTGGACCTGTGGCTCTCCAGAATTCGGTCGCTGCATCACGCGCGCGTCAGCCCCGTCACAGCACCGGGCAGCGCGTGCTGACCTGCCTGGATCCTTCGGACCACTGATTACGAGAGAGGTGCCGGCCGGGATGGGTTGGGTACCATTGCTTCGCACTGCCGTCGAAATTCCAGAGGCGTGAGGAAGCCGAGGCTCGAGTGTGGCCGGACCAGGTTGTAGTGCTGCCGCCACGCCTCGATGACAACCTTCGCCTCTACCCTGGAACGAAACCATTCCATGCTGAGGCACTCGTCGCGGAGGCGTACTTGAGCACCGTGGGGACGGAGAGGCCCAAATCCTGACTGATGCGATGGAGCGAATGGCCGACACGCTGCCCGCGACGGACGGCTTCATAGCTGGCGAGCCTCCAAGTCCGGGCCTCTTCCCGCGATTGGGCCTCCACTCGCGTGCGAGGGAAGCTCGTCAAGCGATGCGGTGGCGCTGTCGCCTGCCGAGGCACGGGGGCAAGCTGTCGAAGTCGAGGATAGGCCGTCACCAACCAGCGGTCCAACAGCTGCCTGCCATTGAGCAGCAGGTGCCAGCGGTCCGCGACTTGAATCGCGCAAGGTGCAGCTTGGGCGATGGCACGAGCGAACTCGCGGGCGCGGTCTGGGCTTGCGCGCCGGGCGGGGTCACCCACAGCAACAGCGCCACACAGGTGAGCAACGGGCTGCGATGCATGTGTTCTCCTCGGAGTTCGCGATTCTTCAACAACCTGGAGACCTCGAGCGCTACACTTGCAATCCTATGTCGACTCCAGGCGCAATCGCTGTGTACACGTCGGGCTCGGGGGTCCCCGAGCACGTCTCCGAGCGCCCCTGGCGTGGGGTCTATCAGCACTGGGATGGCTATCCGTCTGGCCTCGGGCAACACCTCATGGCCCGCGTTCAGCGCGCGCAAGGCGATATGCAGTCCGTGGTGCGCCAGCTCATCGATGAGGCCCCCTGGGGCTGGTCCCACTGCATGCCAGGACCCGACGCACCGGAGGGCGACCGCATCTCCGAGGAGAACGCCGGCCCGCGAGTCGCCCCGGACGAGACCGGAATGGTGGCCTACGTCTACGTCTTCGACCTGGAAGCACGTCGGCTCGACGCGTTCTCGACATGTGTCGGGGACGACGGCAAACGGCTCTGCTCCGTCGTCTTTTCGCAGACGGGCACGCCCGACCTGCGGGCGCTCGACCTCTTGCCTGAAGAGACTGTCGATGAACCCCTCCTTCCCGGCAAGGAGCTCTCGGCCAAGGAACTGCAGGACTGGCTCGAGGGACTGCCAACGCTCGGGACAGACTCCACGTCCCTCCACTGGTTGGACACACAACAGGGCCCAGACGACGCACTCGCCATCACGTTCCGGGTCATCATCTATGAAGACGGCAGCATCCGCGACGTGCTGGAACGAGAGTGGGATGCAGTGCCCCCCTCCGCGCGACCGGAGCCGGAGCGTGTCCGGAACTTCCTCGAGGCGCTCGTCGACGTGGTGAGCGAGGATCCAAGGCGGCTCGATCCGTTCTGGATCTCCGCGCAGGACACCCTGCGTCGTTCTGGGGCAAGGCAGCGTGAGAGCTTCGCGAAAGTCCTGAGGGCTCACTGGGCCCGCGACTTCGGCTCCGCGGCGTAGCCGCCCTTTCGAACGGACACGTCGCGCCCCCATCTGTCTTGCGTTGCTCGGCTGTGCCTACCCAAAACTCGGTCGCTGCAGCATGAGTGCGTCAAGACCCCGTCAAGCAGCGCGTCAAGGCGAGCGAGCGAGGCGCGCGCCGTCATCGTTTTTCCTGGGTCGGCAATGCGCGAGGCGGGCTCGTGGCACTCGACTGCGGCTCAGTGAACCAGGTGCTGGCCGGTTCCCGAGTGGAGTAGGACCCGCGCCATTGCCGCGGCGACCAGGTTTCCCCCAGGCTCCATGGCCTCGTGGAGCATCCTGTCCCGGTCCGCCGAAGGCGCGGCATCGGCCGCGGACTCGATCAGCAGACGCGAGCGGATGTCTGGCTCCTCCGCCTGTGCCAACCCCACCTCGAGCGCCGCCCGTGCCTCGTCCTTCCGGTCGAGCGCCGTGAGCTGCCGGCCCAGTTGCAGTTGAAGCTCGGGCACTCCCGGTGCCTCGCCGATGGCCTGGCGCGTGAGTCGCAACCGGTCCTCCGCGCCCAGGTTCGGAAGCTCGAGCGTACGCATCACGGTGAAGGCCAGGTACGGAATCCTTCCGGCGGCAATTCCAGCGGCCAGCCAGCGCTCGGCGCGACACCGGTACCAGCCCGGAGCAAGCGCCTCCACCTCGTCGTACCAGGACACGGCCTCGCTCGCGCGCTGGAGGAGGAGGAGCGTGACGGCCCCTTCGTAGCGGGGCTCGGGCGAGTAGGCGTCGATACGCCGTGCCTCCTCGAAGAGCGCAAGCGCCTCCCCGTAGCGGCCCTCCCCGCCCAGCACACGGCCTCGCTCGACCAGGGCCGTGGTGCGCGCGAGGTCGAGTCGATTGCGGCAGAAGATGAATTGCAGCTTCCCCTCAATGAGCGCGGGCAGCTCGTCCAGTTCGAGGGTGACGCTGTCGAGTTCCGCCACCACCCGATTGAGCGGCTCACCGGCCCGGACGATTTCGGCAACCTTCCGGATGCGGCGGGCCCGCGAATCCTGGCCCACCTGCTCCAGCGCCACCGCGAGTTCCATGGCCACGCCTGCAGCATCCACTCCCTGTCCCAGGTAGCGGTGCGCCTCGAAGCTGTTTTCCAGGTAGGCGACGACGCCCTCGTCGTCACCGGCTCTCCGGCACAGGTCAATCGCCTGCCGGAAGAGCGGAAGCGCGGTCTCCGCCCGGCCCTCCTGGAAATGACACGCAGCCATCTGCCCGAAGGTCATGGCCTTCATGGTCTCGGCGCTTCCTCCCGACAGGCCCTGGATTCGCTCCGCCTCGGGAGTGAGCAGCGATAGCGCACCTTCGAAGTCCAGCCCGCGCATGAGCGTGTTGGCGCGCTCCCGTGTCTCCTGCCAGCGCACGATGGGGTTATCGGCGGGAGTCCCCATCATCCGCTGGAACATTTCGGGCCGGTTCCGAGTCTCCGCGAGGCACTGAGCGATGCCGATGAGCCCCTGGCCATAGCGCTGGAGGTGTGTCGGCTCCTTGCGGACGCTCTCGGGAACCGTCAACCAGGCAGGGTAGTGCTCGAGGAGCAGGGCTTCGTGCTCGGCACAGAGCCGGATGAGCGCGGCGTCATTCTGTGATTGCACAGCATCGAAGAGCAGCTCGCGCACAGCCTCGGGCGAGGTGGGTGCCGGCCTGCCCGCGCGACCGAAGAGACGATTGAAGAGGCCCATGAAGCAAGGATACGCGAGCGAGACCGTTTCACGACACTCCGATGCACTTCTTTCCTACCCGTGCCGACCCAACCTCGGCCGCTGCGTCCTGAGCGCGTCACGGCCTTGTCGAACCGTGCGTCACTGCGAGTGAGCGAGGCGCGCACGGCAGAGGCGACAAACTCCCTGACACAGGGGGCGGCTGACACGCCCTGCTCCGCCGACGTCCGGGCCCAAGAAGGAGCGCGGCCTCCCCGGTCTATTTCCTCTCATTACGAGGTTCCGCGTATTGAGTCGTTCCCCTGCCAACCATGACAATGGCGGTCCTCACCCGCAGTCGTCATTGGAAAGGCTGGCCGATGCCATTCGTGTCGCGGAGTCGAGTCGCTCTTGCCGTCGCGGTGTTTGGATTCCTGGGCGCGGTCCCCTCCACGCGAGCCGCGCCCACCGCCGACCCGGCGGACAACATGAGTTCCTCCACGCTCGCGTCAGCGCTGGATGAGGCTCGCATCCTCGCCTACTGGACTCCGGAACGGATGGCCTCGGCAATTCCCGCGGTGCCCCCCACGACGTCCGGCAAGGCGCCCATCAGCCTCAAGCCTGTCGCGCCGGAGAACGTGAGCCGCACCGTGGACGGCGCCGAGCCGCGAGGCGGCCTCGCGCCGCTGGCCGACATTCATACGATGAGCGGGAAGGTCTTCTATACGGACGGCGGGCAGAACTACGTGTGTTCGGGCAGCACGGTGTACAGCAATGGCAGACGGGTCGTCTTCACCGCGGGACACTGTGTGCATGGTGGCGGCTCCGGTCGCAACTGGTTCAGCAACTGGGCCTTCGTCCCCAACTACCACTCGGGTTCCCCCCACGGCACCTGGACGTCCACCAGCCTTTGGTCGAAGAACGGGTGGACCAACAACGGGGACCGGGCCTACGACGTGGGGGCCGCGGTGATGAACGACCGTAATGGCACGCGCATCGTCGATGCCGTGGGGGGACAAGGCATCAAGTGGGGAGCTCCCTACGGTGCGTACATCTACCAGTTCGGCTACCCCGCGGCCCCGCCCTTCAACGGCTCCCAACTGCTCTTCTGCCAGGGCGGCACGTGGAACGAGGGCGGCTTTCCCTCCATCTCCTGCAACATGACCGGCGGCGCCAGCGGCGGGCCCTGGTTGGAAAGCTATGGTCAGAACTACTGGGCCTATCTGTACTCGGTGAACAGCTGGATGTTCTGGGACTCGGACCCCACCATGGTCAACAAGTGGCAGGGCCCCTACTTCAGCTACGACACGGCGGGCAGCCTGTATGACGCCGTGAAGGACCTGTAACGCGCCCCTGTGCGTACCCAAAGTTTGATCGCTGCGTCATGCATACGTCAAAGGTAGGTAAGCGCAGCGCCTATGGGGTCACCGAGTTCCTGGAGCGGTAGAGAGGGGCGGTGGAGCATTGGGGATAGGGCCTTGGGGCAAAGCAACCTGCCGCTGCACGCGGCCGACTCGACACCGCCTGCGGGGGACTGCCCTCGCAGGCGGTGGACGCCAGCCGGGCGGGCCGCGATTGGCCACAGGAGCCCCAGGACAGGGCCTCGCTCGTTCCAGGTCCCGCGCGCGTCGAGGCCAAGCGACCCTCACCTACCCCATGCTTTGCCCGCGAGCCCACGCCCACCGCCACCACGCACTCTTTGTGAAGCGGGCGCCGAGAGGATCAGAACCAAGGACAGGAGGTCACTCCCTATCCGCCTGCTGCAGTTCGAACCGTTGCATGTCAGCACTCCTACCTTGGCCAACACGCCACTCCGGCAGACTTCATTCGGGCGGAGGACTGGCGTCTGTGTCGCACGAAGGCCGCCCCGGGGTGGCCTGCCTCTGAATTTGCTCATCGCGGCGGGCCATTTGCCGCACAGACATGCCCCGTGCTAAATTTTGGAGCGCAGGGGACCCCGTCAGAAGGAGTTCGAGCATGAACAGTCGATTGAGGCAGATCGCTACGACCTGCGGGTTGGTGGGCGGCCTGGTGCTGGCTCAGGCAGCAGAGGCGTCGTGCCAAAACATCTGCGTTCGGGCTTACAAAGACTGTTTGGCACACACGTCAGACCCCGCCGTATGCGTAGCAGAGCACGCCCTCTGCTTGGATGACTGCAGTAGCGGTGGTGATTCCATCACCGGCCAGCAACAGCTTCTGAAGGAGCAACCTGAACCCCAGCAGTGCGAGCGCTCCCCAGTGCAGCAGCGCGAGCTGAGCGCGCAGGCGAATCCAGCGTAACCGGGCAATGTTCGCGCAGGAGGCGCCTCGGAAGGCGCCGCCTTTGCGCTGTCTTTGGGAGGCATCCGCTTCCGGTTTAGCCGCCGCTCCCGAGGGAAGCGGTGAGCGTCAAGGTAGTTGTCGCGTGAGAGGGTTCAGCCGATGCGCTTCAGCTCCTGCACCACATACGGCGAACCCTGACAGTCTGCGCTGGCCCCCGGTGGGGCGCAGCGCTCCCTCCTACCGCCGTGGTAGCGGTGACGGAGCGCCTCGACCCTCATCACCTCCAACCGGCCGGTGGAGCCGCTGGGGATGGGGCCGCCCCAGGCGGAACGTGAGCATGCGTCCCGTGGCGGGGCAATCCACCACGGGACGCAGCTTGCGCGAGGTGGCCCAGGTTCTACATGTGCCCAGGCTGACACCTGGGCACTGAGTTGGAAGGACTCCGCAACGCAGAGTCCGACCTTCTCCTATTGAGCAAACTCCTTTGGAAGCTCCCAAGCAAAAACAACAACACACCCAGCTTCGCGACTCACCACCACGCGATACCTGCATCCAGGAAACTCTGCGACATCCCCAGCGGCGAGCTGGGCGACCTGCGTGCCGAATTCAATCTGGCATTGCCCGGCCAACACGTAGCACGTACCGGCCCGCATTGCGCCAGCGAAATCCTCCCCCGGCGAATACCGATAAACGCTCACCCGATATTTCCTCGCGGGCAAGTGCAGGGCACGCACACTCTCTTCCGAGAGTGGTTTGCTGGAGAGTTCGGACCAGCGTCGCACCGTGAGCTGTTTGGGTTCCATCATGCACCTCATTGCGGGAAGGTGATGCCAATCTTGGCGAACGCAGCCCGAGCAAACGCCACGCCATCCTCATCTCAATTCCATGCATGCAATGGACGCGCTTACTGACGCACCGGGGCACTGGACCCGAAATTCCGGGAGCCGCAGCCGGTGAGCGGCACGCCCGCCATGCGACCAACAGTTCGGCGAGCGTCTGCTCTTCGTCGTGCCGGGCAAAGGCCTCCGCGGCGTGCTCCAGGTGAGCGTACACGTTGTCATCCACGTCGCCATTCTACCGCAAGGCGGACATGCTCACCCATTCGACGTGGGAGAAGCGAGACATGCTCCACCGATCGGCATTGAGTCTCGCGGCGTCGACGTCGCGATGACAGCGCACCCGCAGGCCCCGCTTCCCGAAACCCTCCGCCGCGGAAAGGAGCCCCCAGAACGACTCGACGGCCCGGGCGCTCGCCAGCGTCACCTCGATGGGCACCTTGTCGCCCGGGCGCACCGTGAGCATCCAGACTCCCGGAAGGGTGGCATCGAAGCGCTCCAGCTTCGTCGCCAGCGTGGAGGTCGCGCACAGGCTCACGTCCTCCTCGTGCCCGGCGTGCAACTCCAGCCACGTCAGGTTCGGCCACAGGGCCAGCCTGTCGAACACATCCCCCAGCGCGGGCGTGCGGAACACTTGGGCCGCGACAGACCCCCACAGCTCCAGCCGACTGACGGAGGGCGGCTGCCCCATCAACCGGGCCCAGTACGGCTCCACCCGTCGCATCCGCGTCACGCCCCGAAGATGCGGATGCGCGAGCCACTGCGCGTGGACCACCGACCAGGCCACCGTCGCCCAGTCGATCTCCCGCACCGTGCTCCAGGCCGGTCCCGGCTCGGGGAGAATCAGAGAGGCCGCCTCCTTCGCCATCCGCACCGCCACGGGAAAGCCCCGCTCGAAGCGGGTCGCCCCACTATCGATGTGGCCACCCAGCGGCATCTCCCAGCTCCGGAGGTGCGTCGCGAGCAACTCGTCGATGCGCTCCTCGTCCGGAGTGGGCGAGCACTGGAGCACGATGAACTCACCCAGGGGGTCGCCCGTCTCCAGCAACTGGTCCGCCATCACCAGCCGCACGTCGTCGTCCTCGGGGTTGGCATAGACACGGGGCAACCACGTCTCCCGGATGCTGGCGTTTCGCGACTCCTTCTCCGCGCGAACACGCAGGGCCTCCCACAGCGCCGCGAGCAGCTCCCCCGCCTTCGCGTCGAGCTCCCGCGGCACCCAGTCACGCCCCAGGCTGATGACGAAAGACAGTCGCGCGGCCGAGGCCCAAGCCTCCGGCCTCATCCGCTCATACAGTGCCTCGAGGGGCTCGACGTCGAAGGGCGGCCCCACGTGCCGGAGCGCCGCGCACAGCCTCAACACCCGCTGAGGCTCCTCCGCCGAGGGGAGTCGCGCGATGGCGAGCAACCCGGGGATGTACCGGGGGTCGGGCAGGCAGTCGAGCAGGGCATCGAGCCGCGCCTCCACCTCGCGCGGCTGCCCCTGCGCCCCCAGCCCGCGAGCCAGGTCCCGCGCCGCGCGACGAGCCTCCGCGGACGCCCCCTCCCGCCCCGCATGCGTCGAGTCGAGACGCGCCTCGAGCTCCTGGGCGAACAGGACCAGCTCGCTCGCGCGACACTCGCGCCACGCATCCATCACGGCGCCGAAGGCCTCTTCCTCCTCCTGCCGCGCGAAGCACTCCGCCGCGCGCTCCAGGTAGCTGTGCAGGGCCTCGGTCACGTCGCCAGCGTATACCGCTTGAAGATTTCCAGCCTCCGCACAGGCGGCGACATGCCCGCCAACGCGAGCGCCCCATCCACCTCCACGCCGAGCCTCCGCGTCACGCAGCCCAGATGCGGAGGGGCGAGCCACTCGAGGAACCCCGCGTCGCCCTTCCGCTGATGCCAGTCCAACTCCCGCACCGTCCCCGGGCATCTCCATCTTCGAGGCACGGGCCGCACGGAAGGCTTCTCCCGACACGCCGATGCCCGGGGCCGCGCGCGCCTGAGGGCCTATTCTTTCAATGCCTTCACGGGATAGTTGCCGGTGTAGGAACGAAATCGCTGCTCCAGCTTCCCGGGCACGAGCACGCCCGTGTCGAACAACTTCAGCAGGAAGCCCTCGTACGTCGTCCATTGGGAGAAGTCCGCGCGCCGGAGCTCCTCATAGAGCACATAGGCCAACACGTGCATTCCATCGTCGTGGTCGCGGAAGAAGGCCGCGCCCGTGAGCGGCTTGCCGTCCCTCGCGCGGAGCAAGCCCTGTCGCTCGCTGACGAAGACGTCGATGGCCTCGGCGCAGTCCTCCTCCGTCAGCCCCTGGGCGGTGGTGTAGCCGAACGCCGGGTCATGCTCGCGCACCAGTCGCTGGAAGTACGGGTCCGCCTCCAGGGCTGTCAACCGCGCGTCAATGGCACCCTCGCGCTTGAACGGCGGGTGGAGCATCTCATGCACGGCGGTCTTCACCGTGACGCTCAGCGGATAGGTGAGGTCGGTGAGAAAGTTCCAGCCCGTCACCCGGATGCCGTGGGGTTTGACGAACTTCAGCACGTGGGCGTTGAGCGTCTCCACGTGGAGCACCCGGCCGAGGACGTCCTCGTCCCAGCCCACCACGTCATGGGGCGTCAGTTGGACGCCGAATCGCGCGATGGCCTGTTCCACCTGGGGCAGGTACTCCGCGCGCCAGATGCGCGAGAAGCCGATGCGCTGGAGGAAGGCGAACAGCACCCCCAGGTCCTGGCGCACGTCCTCCATCTCGGTGAAGTCGGAGTCCTCGCTGTAACTCGTCGCCTCGAAGTCCCGGCGCATCGCCTTCCAGGCGGCATCGTCCGACACCGTCCTGGCCAGGTCTTCCACGGTGGTGGCACCCGTGACGGAGAAGACGAGCGTCAGGTGGGGACCCACCATCTTCCCGGCCTGCTTTCCCATCCGCTCGGTGAGGTGCGCGAGAGCGGCCTTCTCCCTGGGCTCGAGGAGAACGGAGAAGCGCTGAAACTCCACGGGATAGTACTTCGTGTAGAACGCGTCGCCCCGGAGCAGGTTCAGCAGACAGAGGGCGTCGTAGGCCTCGGAGGGACGCAGCACCCAGTGCGTGCGCCCGGCCTCCACGCGGGTGATGGCCGGCGCGGGAGATGTGGGGACCTCCTGCCGTGAGGCGCAGCTGGCGGATGCCAGCCACAGCGTGGCGACGAGGGCCACTGTGGGTACTCCCCGGCGGGCGTCGGAGGTCGGGGAGGAAACGGGGACGGTGGAGGCGAGCGGGTCCGGAGTCATGGCGCTAAAGCTGACCGCGTCCGCGCGAGGATGTCTTGGACGGAACTCATCCCGTTGGACGAAACGAACGGCCCGCGAGCAGGCGCCGGTACTCGGCCGGTGCCAGGTGGAGTCGGCGGCTGAATTCGCGCGTCATGTGACTCTGGTCGCAGTAGCCCGCCTCCAGCGCGATGTCGCTGATGGGGTGCGCCGTCTCTCGCAGTGCCCGGCTGGCGCGCTCCAGTCGGGAGCGGCGCAGGTAGTCGACGGGAGTGCATTGGAAGAACTGGCGGAAGCCGCGGCCCAGTTGCGTGGGGCTCACCCCCGCCTCGCGAGCCAGTTGCGCGAGCGTGGGAGGCGGACCCCGGACCGCATCAAGCAACTCCCGCACCCGTGCGAGCCACGCGGGAGGGGCCGACGCCTTCGGGGGCGTCGTGGCGCGCACGGCCTCAGCCAGCAGCTCCAACGCCAGCCCTTCGATGGCCAGCGCCGTCATGTCATCCCCGTGGCGGAACTCCTGATAGAGGCGCGCGGTCAGCGTGGACAGTCGCGCCGACGCAAGCTCCATCCGGCTGTCGAGCCGGGAGACGAGGGGGTAGCGCGACCGCCAGACCTCCTCGGAGAAGTCGACGTTGAAGGTGCGGGTGAGCCGACCGGCGATGCGCTGCTCGTGGGCGACCTCGGGTGCCTGGAAGGCCACCGACCTGGGAGGACATTGCCGGGCGCGTCCTTCCAACACGTCGGTGAAGCCGCCTTCCAGCGTGAGCCGGAAGCCCGCGTGCCGGTGCCGGTGAAGAGGGAGGACGACGTCGGGAGGATAGGTGCTCTCCGTCAAGACGAGCCCCGCCACCTCCAGGCGCTGGAGCGGTGTGCCGAGATAGCGACCAAATCCAAGGACGGGTGTGGAGGACACGAAGCCCCTATGTACGGCCCGTGAATCGATTGCAATCTCCAGACTCCATCCAGGAGCCCAGGTCAAGCGCGCCGCACCCATGGCGAAGGGAAGCCCACTCCGGCCGTGCAGGAGCTGAAGCGCATCGGCTGACCCCTCTCACGCGACAGAGTGTGCCGGGCTCCCCTTTTCCTACCCGTACTTCTCGCTCATGTGCGCCCACGAACGCGTGGCCAGTTCGCGCAGCACCTGCTGATCCACGTCGGCGAGTTTGTTGATGTAGAGGCAGCTCTTTCCGTTCTTGTACTTCCCCAGCTTTTTCATCAGCGGTTCGGACGCGAGGAAGCCTGGCACGATGTAGAGCACGGTCGCGCCCTTGCGTGGGCTGAAGCCGATCTTCGGCCAATCCGCCTCACCCATCGTGTTCGTGTATTTGTATGAGCCATAGCCGATGATCGACGGCCCCCACATGGCGGGCTTTTCGCCGGTGACCGCGCGCAGCATCTTGTCAATCGCCTTGGCGTCCGCGCGCCGGGCGTCGTCATCGACCGCGGCGATGAATTCGGCGACGGAGGCCTTGTTCTTCTGCGTTTTGACTGGCGCCTTCTTGGCTGCGACTTTCTTGGCCATGAGCGTACCTCGCGACTCGGGGACCTCACGCTACGCAATCACGCGCGGCAGCGGAAGCGTCAGGCGCGCGGCGCACAGGTCCTGTGCCTCCCCAAATCCGGTCGCCCATGCCCGCGCCGAGCCGACCTCAGGCGCACCGCCTGAGGTCATGTGGGAACCACGGTCGTTGGTTCAGGGTGCTCGGCGCCCGGCGGCACTGGACTTCGTCAAGCAACTCTCCGTGGCCCAGTCTGCCGCGGGAGTGCCGCGCGCCGCGGTTCCGGACGCTCGTGGCCATTCAACGCCCCGACGTCCCCCGCCCAGCGCGAGAGGTCATCAGGTACGTTATTGAAGATTGAACCAGCCGCCCTTGCTGTCGTACCCAACGCCGTTGTGCTCGCTGAACTCGATGATGATCGTCCAGTGACCGTGGCCCCAGTTGTAGAAATAAATCTTGAGCATGGCCTCCTGGCCCGTCGGGCCCCACGGGCCCGTGAGCGTGCCAGCCAGCACCGACACCTGCACATCGCCGTTTGGTAGCTCGTAGGTTGGCAGTTCGCCGACGATGACGTCGGAGAGCGAACTCGTCGCGAGCACCAACGCCTCGACCGCGAGCGCGCCTTCCTCGTCACTCACGACGTGGGGGGCGAGATTCGGGGCTCGCCCCTCGGCCAGCGCCTGGCGGACTTCCGACGCGCTGGCGCTGCCCACTGTGTCGAGCAGCACCTCGCCACCCGCCACCGGAATCGACCACACACAACTCGGGAAGCCGGACGGCGGCAAGCCCTGCTCCGCACACACAGCCCCCGCGGCAGAGGTGGCGGCGACGCTCGTGCCCGAAGACATCGCCATGACAACCAGTGTGACAACCAGCGGGTTTACTCTCGTATTCATGAGTCCTCGTGTATCGGGCGGCCGCACCAGCGACGCCCGTGATGGGTCCCTGCAATCGAGGCAGGCCGTCGACTGACCGCGTGTCCTGTTACGTCAGATGGATGCGCAAGCAGTCTCGAGCCGACCTCAGGGAACAACATAGTCCAGAATGCCTATCAAGTGATACTGAATTGCATCGGCATTTCAACAACGAAAATACAGACACATGAACTCCTCGTCCGTGAAGCGTTGGTTCATCGTGGCCACGAGGTCTCTCTTCGAGCGCGGACGACATCGACGCCCCAGGCAGCTCCATGCCCCTGCGCCAGAAGCCCTGAGTCATTGCACTGGAAGGGGTCCATGCAGCCACGTCGTCGGTACACGGCCGCAGCGTCGAAGGCCGTCTGGTTATTGTTCGTGTTGATGGGAATCTCGAGTTGTCAGGACGGGACATCGTCGGGACTTGAGGCGATGGGGACAGCACGGAATCCTCGGGGGTGGCCAGGGTATCGGCGACCGCTGCGGGTGCGTCGTGCACGGGGTTGACCTGGACGCTCACCATCCCGGTGTCAGTCAGGCGTCCATCCCACACCGAGTACTCGAACGTCGCGGTTCCGGAGAAGTCCGCCTCCGGGATGAAGGTGGCGGTGCCGCCGACCCACGTCACGCTGCCATGGGTCGCCGTGCCAACGGAGGTGAGCGTGAGCGAATCGCCGTCCGCGTCGAAATCGTTGGAGACGAGCGACGCGCCTGGAATCACCAGGACGGTGTCCTCGTAGAGCGTCGCCAGGTCCTCGCGTGCGGACGGGGCCACGTTGGACGGAGGGGGCTTCTCCCCTCCTCCACAGGCGGCGAGGGCCACGGAGACAAAAAGGACGGAGCCCCGGATGCCGGGGAAGAATCCTGGGGTGCAGGCGAATTGCCGCGGCCACCGTACGGAAGTGAGGCTCAGGTACAAACGAACGAGTTGATACGCCACCATGCCCCTCAGAGAAAGAAGCCCCCCTTCCCGAGAAACCCAGAGGGGTGCTGCCCCCATAACGGGGCCCGGAGGCGCAAGTCGCAGAGGAAACCAATTCACTCGACCTGACGCCGGCAGCCCGCGGGTCGCCAGACCACGGAGAGCCGAGGAACAGCACTTGAGGCTCGTCCGGACTTCAGCCCCTGTGCCTCCCTGATAACCTCGATCATTGAGAAGACGCGCATGCCCGGGCGACCCGCGCCGCTTGACGCCTGGCCAGCTCTGCGCCCCTCGGCCTTGAACTTTCCGAAAACTCTCGGCGAGGTCCGCGGGGCTTGTTCAGCTTCTCTTCGTTCGCGGACCGCCCGTGCTCCGTCCATCACATCTCGGGTGTCCACGGAACTGGGCGACTCCCAGTACGGCCAACGGTGGCTGCGAGGACATCCGCAGCGGCCTCGTCTTCGCCGTCATCCCAAGCGAGCTGAACTGGAACGACGCCATCTGGGACTCGGCGCTCGCGGGCAGTTCCCCCTCCCGGCGTCAGCGACTCCGGCCGGCCCTGGGAATGTCTGCCTTCGCGCGGCGACATGCGCTCCAAGGCAGTTGCTGCGCATCCTGGTGGCTCCCACCGTTGTCCTCCTGGCCCTGGAGGGAGCGGCATGCACTCGAAGTATGGCTTTGCCCTGGTGTGTCTGGGGTTGATGGGGTGCGCGGAACCAGACTCAGCGCCGGATACCGTCAAGGCCCAGGCCTGCGCGCCGGGCGTGGCCCAGCGGGTGAAGGTCGTCATGCCTCCGGGCGACGACCCGCCCTGGGACGAGCCCGCACCCGTGAATCTGGTGGACGCCCAGGGGACCCTCTACTTCGCCGTGAACTTCCGCGATGGCCGCAGCGCGCTGTGGCGCAGCGACGGCTCGGATGCGGGCACCTTCCCGGTGAAGTCCTTCCCGGCGGTGACACCCCGGCGGAACAGGGGCCTCGGCGGACTGGTCCCTGTGGGCAGCCAGGTCTTCTTCCAGGTGTGGAACCCCGACACCGGCAAGGAGCTCTGGGTGAGCGACGGCACGGAGGCCGGCACGCACCTGGTGGCGGACCTGATGCCGGGGACGGCGGACTCCTCCCTGCGCCTTCCCACCGCGCTGGACGGCGCGCTGTCGTTCTTCCGGCTCACCCCGGTGGCGGCGGGGACACAGGTGGAGTTGTGGCGCTCGGATGGGACGGACTCGGGCACGGTGCAGGTCGTGAACTTCGGGGTGCTCGCCGCGCTCCAGGGGCAGAGCCTGAGGGGGGGCGACGCCCTGCTCTTCTTCCTCGTCGGGCCCGGCAGCGGCACCGCGCTGTGGCGGACCGATGGCACGGCCTCCGGGACATCCTTCGTCAAGCGGCTGGACGCCGACGTGGTGCCCCTGGGTGACGTGCGGAGCCCCGACAGCGGAGCCCCGGGATTGTTCACGCTGCTCGACGGCCCCAACACGGAGGTGTGGAAGACGGATGGCAGCCCGACCGGCACGGTGCGCCTGGACACGTTCGGCCGGAGTATGCGGTTGCTCGGAGCGCTGGGTTCGTCGGTGTATCTGACGTCGGCGGATACAACCACGCGGCGCATGGGACTGTATCGCCTGTCCCTCGCTGGCGGAGGCAAGAGCACCGTCAAGGTGCTGCCCAATCCCTACGCGGACATGGAAGGGACGACGCCCTACCTGCAGGACACGGCCAGCTCCGGCGGGCGGCTCTACTTGTCCGTGGCCATCGGCAGCCCCTTCCCGGGCCCCGCCGCGCTGCGCGTGGGCCTCTGGGTGACGGATGGCACCGCCGAGGGGACCGTGCAGCTCCCCGTGGAGCTGAGCATCTCGGAGTACTACTGGTCCCCTCTCTACGCCACGGGCATGGGCGCGGTGCTCTTCGGCGGGGACACGTCGCCCCTCTCCTACAACGAGCCCTGGGTGACGCGGGGCACGGCCATGTCCACGGGACAGGCCGCGGACATCGGAGGGGGAGGCGCGTCTCCCCAGGGCTTCGCCCGCGTCGGGGAGCGGGTCTACTTCAGCGCGAAGGACGACACGTTCGAGCCCCAGTTGTGGTCCCTGCCCGCCGACCTCGCGTGTCCTCCGGGCCCCGCTCCGGAGTAGGCGCTCGCCCCGCGCGTCAGTGACGCGGGAGTTCCAGGGGCGCTCATCAGACGGGAGCCAGGTGGCTGGGAGATGACCTTGGCTTCGCGAAGAAGGGGGAGCGCTCGGTGGGAGTGTCCCGGCGGTGTTCGCGGAGCTCGAGAGCGGCGGATGGCCGCGGGGGGCCCGCGCGAAGTAAGGTGGCTGGTACACCTCTTTCCTTGCCCGCCGCTTCACGTCCATTTGGGAATCCTCGGATTCGCAGGATTGCTTCTCGTCATGGCGGCCTGTGCGCCCCGTCCCGTGCCTGTCATTCCCGCCCCTTTCTTGAGTCCCGTCGTGGTGACGGTTCCCAGGCCGCTGCTCACGGTGTTCCGCCATGAACCGGATGGGACAAGCGCTGAGTTCGGGCGGTTACCACCAGGGCCCGAAGGCTTCACCCCACCTGACACAGGCACCTGGTACGCAGAACCCTTGCTCCCCGTGCGTACCGACGCGGACGCTCGCGAAATCGCCGCCGTGTTGCGTGAGTACCGAGTGCCCGAATTGGGCTTTGGCTCGGTCGGCGTTCCAGCCCCCGGGCTGCTCGCGGCCCTTCTCCAAGGGTCCGGCGTCGTCGCGCTTCAGTTGTCTGGCACGGACTTCGGCAATGCGCACCTCGCCTCGTTGGAAAACGAGACTCGACTCGAGGCCCTGTACCTCAATGCCACCCAGGTCACCAACACGGGGCTGGCTCCTCTCAAACGAATGCGACAACTGGCGGTGCTGCGGCTGGACGAAACGTCCGTCTCGGACGCAGGCCTTGCGTCGCTCTGGGAGCACACCACCCTGCGTCGAGTATCCCTCGCCGGAACGGCCGTAACCTCCCAAGGACTTGGATTCCTCGCGAGGCAACCGGGGCTGGAGGAACTCGACCTGTCTGATACCGCAGCGGACGACGCCGTCCTCGCATTGTTGCCGGGCGCTTCGTTGCATACGCTCAACCTCAGCGGCACGAAAGTCTCGGATGCCGGTCTCCGCTGCATTGACGCCATGCCCTCCCTCAGGCGGCTGGGCCTCGCGCGTACTGCTGCCTCGAACGCCAGCCTCGTGCATGTCGGGGGGCGACGTGAACTGGAAGCCCTCCACCTGGGCAGCACGCGGGTGACGGACGCTGGGTTGCTCCACCTCGCGAAGCTGCCCGCGCTTCGTGCGCTGGTCCTCAGCAAGGCGCGAATCCGAGGCCCAGGCCTTCGCCACCTCGCAGGCAGCTCTCGACTGGAAGCGCTTCACCTCGACGACACTCTCGTGGGCGATTCAGCGCTGCGCCATCTTCGAGGACTCAATGAGTTGAGAGAGCTTGACCTCTCGCACACGCTCGTGACGGGCACGGGACTTCAGGAGTTGAGTGCCTTGGTGGCGCTCGAATCCCTCTGGCTCTCTGGGCTCGCGCTGACTGACGAGTCCTTCACGGCACTCGCGCCCCTCAGCCAACTGACGCGGCTCGCGCTCAGCCACACGCCGATTGGATTGGACGCGCTGAACAACCTGGGGGCCCGCCCACGCCTGAGACACCTGGACTTGAGCAAGACCCGGTTCACTGACGAATGGGTGCCCGCCATACGCCAGGCCTTTCCCGGCCTCCATTCACTGAAAGCCGAACGCACCCTCCTGACGGACGTGGGGCTGGGCCAGTTCGCTCACTTGACAGAGCTGGAGGCAATCCATGTCGCGGGGACGCTCATCAGGGGTACCGGCCTCGCGAGCCTGCACACCCTTGCGCGACTCACGACGCTCGACCTCGGCGCGACCAGGCTGGACGCAGAGGGCCAGAAAGCGCTTCATGAATTCACAAAACTCGTCTGGCTGAGCCTCGCCGGCGCCCAAACCGGGGACGAGATACTCGGCCACCTTCCCAGTTCGCTCCGAACCCTCTATCTGACGCGCACGAAAGTCACTGACGCGGGCCTCCCGGAGCTGCTCAGACTGTCACGCCTGCGGGAACTCGACCTGCGCGGAACCGCGGTTTCCGCAGAGGCCCAGAGCGCCTTGATACGGGAACGCGGCATCCACCTCATCACCGGGCCGTGAGCCGATCGTGGGCCGCCCCCACCCTGTATCAGGGAAGAAGTCTCCTCGGAGGAGCCTTCCTGGGTTCTTTGTACTCAGAGTACGGATTTCGCTGGCGCGCGGGGCCCCCGTGGCTAATCTCCGCCACGGCCAGCACCGGGTTCGTACGACTGCGCCACAGCGACGACGTGGGCGCGAAAGCGCTGGTTCGCTGCCCCCCGGCCCCTCGCCATTCCAACCAGCAGGAGTCCCTACTTGTCGACCCCGTCGCTCGAGCGATCCAACTTCCGTCCCTCTTCCGAGCTGCGCCGCGCCAGCCGAAGCGCGCGCGCCGCCCTTGTTGTTGCTGTCGTCATGCACCTGGCGACGGCGAGCACGGCGTTCGCCGCGCCTTCGCTCGCGAACAAGAGCCCCGCCAAGGTCGACATCCAGACGGTCGAAGTCAAGATGAAGAGCATCACCAAGAAGTTCGAGAAGTCGGACTGGAAGAACTCCAACACGCTCGACGAGATCGCGAAGATGCTCGATGACGTCGAGACCCGCATCGCTCGCATCAAGGAGAAGGACAAGGACTGGGACACCTCGAGCTTCGAGACCTTCTTCTCGGAGTCCAGCGCGAAGTGGAAGAAGGCGAGCGAGGAGGTGAACGCGACCCGCGGCGAGGCGCAGCTCGACCTGGAGCGCCGCGCCCGGTTCACGACCATCGGTGATCGCCACGGCGCCGCCATCCAGGCCGGGCTCATGGCCCTCGACGGACAGGTGCGCGGCGCGCTTGGCCATGTCCGGGAGGACATGGAGGCAATCCTCGCGCTCCCCGCCCTCGCCGAGGAGTGTGAGGACCGCCAGTACCCGACGATTCAGAAGTACTACGAGGACGAAGGGCGCGCGAAGCAGCCGAAGGTGGTCTGCGAACTCGCCGGCAACCATCAGAAGGTCGCCGAAACCTACGTGTCGCTCGCGGCGAAGGCGCGCCTCGAGGATCAGCTCAAGGTCGACCAGGAGGCGCTCACCGCACTCGAGCAGCATGGCGCGCTCTCCAGCGTCTGGCTCGCGCGCTTCAAGGATCCCGCCGCGCATGTCAGGCAGGTCGCCAGCGAGTTCGCCGAACTCACCGCCTCGGTGGGAGTGACTCTCGGCGCCGAGCACTTCAAGCCGCTTGAGACCCAGGCGAAGAAGTTCAAGGAGGTACTGGCCGCCGCGAGCCGGGTTGATCGCTTCCCCAAGGCCTGGTCCACGAGCGACGCGAAGCTCAACGGCTCGGTCTCCGGACAGGTCAAGTCCTTCGGCGGTACGCTGGCGAAGCTCCGCACCTCCGGCACGATGATGGTCGAGAAGAACGACCTCGGCATCCCGCTCGCGCAGTCGACCCGTGGCGCGGCGCTCGTGCGCGTCGCGAGCGACGGCGGGTTCTGCCGGCTCTACGACGACGTGGGCTTCTCGGGGACCTACAAGGGCGGGGGGACCTATGCCCCGCTCTCCTACTCCTCGGGCATCGAAGATGAGTTCAAGGTGACGGTCTGCTCGAAGTAGCGAGCACACCGACGACACCCGGCGATGCGGTCCGGCGCCTCGAACCGGGCCGCCATTGCCCTGGTGTTTTGACAGGGGCAACTCCACGGTCCCCACCCCCGCGACCTGAGGCTCACGGGTAGGTCTGCTTCAGGAAGATGGCGTCCTCCACCGAGGGCGGCAATTCCTTCCAGAGCCACAGATCGACCCGCGTCCCCACCAGGGACTTCTGGCGCGGCTCGCCGTCCCCATCCGAGAACACCAGCAGGAGGTCCTGGCGCGACGGAGGCACGGCAAGGGCACCGACCGCGCCGAAGGGAAGCCGGCACTCGATGTCCTGGCCTCCCTGCCGCGCCCGCCACCGGCACCGTGCGCCGCGTACGGGCCAGTCCACACGGGTCCCCCGGAAGTCCCTCCACTGGCGCAGGGACGCGTGGCCCTCCGGCTCCAGGACGACCGCGTAGTACGGACGGAGCTCCAGGTGGTCCGCGAAGACGGGACTCAAGCCAGGCCGAGCCGGCGTCACCCGGTCGTCGCCCACCTGCGCGGCCAGGTACAGCGCGTCGGCCCCCTGTGCCAGCCGCCACGTGACGGACGCATCCAAAGGACCCTCCCACGCACCCAGGCCATGGATGACATTCGAGTCGGTGAGCGCCGGGAGCGGCTGGACCGGCCCCCACGCCGCGTCGCCCGCGATGTCCCCATCCACCGTGGGCTCGGCCTTCATGGGGACGGTGTGGTAGCCCTCCTCGTCCAGGAAGGCGACCCGTGACGGCGGAGCCGGCAGCACAAGGCGGTCCGGCGAGCCGATGAGGACACAGGCGCTCGAGACGATGTCGCCACCGCTCCCGCCGCCCTGGACGAAGGTCGCGCACACCGTCGTGCCCGTCAGCGCGACTCCGGTCAGGCCAGAGGACCCCAACACCTCCGCGAACTTGAGGACATGCGGAGCGCCTCCGTCCGACTGCCCCACCACGCACTCCCACACCCCCTCATCGGCCCCGAGCGCGATGCACGCCGACGCCGAGCAGGAGCCCACCGCGGACACCGGCTGCTCGCCCGCGCCCGCCGACGTGGCACAGAGCTTCGCCGCCTCCTGGAGGAAGCTCGCCGCCGGCTTTCGCCCCGTGCAGGTGGGAGGCGCCAGCGTGGGCTCGCTATTGGACGGCTCGATGGAGCAGTAGGCCTCCTGCGGCTTCGACTTCGGCTGCGGTCTCGGCTCGGGTAGGGGCGTGAGAGCCGTCGTGGGCCCGCGCTCGGTCGTCCGAGCCAGCTCCACGAGAGAGCCGTCCTTCCGGCGCTTCGAGCGCAGCACGAACGTGCGACGCGCTTCGTCCCGTCCCCGCACGTCGATGCCCCCCGCCTCGCTCGCCCGGGTGACCTTCGCGTCCTCGGTCCCAGTGAGCGCCAGGCTCCCTGTCACCGTGCCCTTCCGGTCTGTCACCACCAGGCACCAGTCCGCGGGCATGCCGGGCAGCGGGGAGTCATTGCGCAGGGCGACGCAGTAGTCCTTCTTGCAGCGCGTGTCACATGAGAGGTGTTCCCAGTCCTCGGGGTCCGTCATGCACGACACCACGTCGGACACCTCGCCCACGTCGCGGCAGGCCTCGCCCGCGGAGGCGCGCGAAGCCACGACAACGAACCCCATCAGCGCGAAGTGCAACGCCATTCTTCGCTGTCCACTCATGGAAGCCTCGCCCGCTTCTGCTGCTCGATGGAGCGCGCCTCCTGAAGGGTCGGTGGCACCTCGCTCACGAAGTTTTCAGTCAGCAGCGGTCCCATCAGCGTCTCCTGCGTCCCGGGCTGGTCAGCGTCCGAGACCCAGACGGAGAACCACGACGGACCGGGCACCGCGGGGATGAAGAAGATGACGCCATTCGGGATGCGGCACTCGACCGCATAGCCCCCGTCCTCGGAGGCCCAGACGCACTGGGACTCGAGGGGCCAGTCGACCTCACGTCCCCTCCGGTCCCGCCACTGCCGCAGGGACACCTTCCGGTCCGCGCCCAGCAACAGCGCGTACCGGGGGGCCTCGATTCCATTGCGGCCGAAGTCGAGCTCCAGGTGGTCCGTCCCGACGGCTGGGACGCCCTGCGCCAGCGGAACCACCCGGTCGTCCCGGACACGGGCGGCGAGGAGCATGCCGTCCGCGTCATGCAGCAGCTTGAGCCGGACGGAAGAGTCCTCAGGACCGCGCCACGCGCGCTGACCGTACAGGAGGTGGGCCCGCGTCTCGGCCACCACCTCGCGAGCCTGGGCCCACGCTGGGTCATCGAGCGTCCCATCCACCCGCACCGGAGACACCGCGGGGCCCACGAAGTACACCCCGTCCGACTCCAGCGGCGAGCCCTGGTTCGGCAGCAGCAGTCGGTGAGGTGGGACCGCCGCGTAGCAAAGCTCCCGCAGGCAGGCCTCCCGGTTCGTGCAGCCCCCGTCCACGTGCGCGCAGAGCGTCTCTCCCCGCACGTCCCATTGAAAGGCGTTCCCATACACGAGAGGTTGCGAGAGCCGATGAACGGGCCCCTTCACATCCACCCAGACCAGGCACCACTCGCCCGCATCCAGCGCGCCGCTCTTGACGGGCACGACCGTCAGACACCCCTGTGCGGAGCACGCGCCCTGTGGCGGCTTCTGTATCGATGCGGGGCGCTCGGGACTCGTGCAGGCGGCGCGGGCCTTGTCGACGACTTCGGGGGACGGCGCCCTGCCCGTGCAGGCAAAGACCTCCTGCCGGCGACCCGGAACGGTGCAATGGCCCTCGGGCGGTGGACGCGGCGGGCCCTCGAGCGGCGGACGGAACGTGAGGGACT
The DNA here is from genome assembly GCF_006636215.1 of Myxococcus llanfairpwllgwyngyllgogerychwyrndrobwllllantysiliogogogochensis. Classification (GTDB taxonomy): domain Bacteria; phylum Myxococcota; class Myxococcia; order Myxococcales; family Myxococcaceae; genus Myxococcus; species Myxococcus llanfairpwllgwyngyllgogerychwyrndrobwllllantysiliogogogochensis. The sequence goes on from NZ_VIFM01000055.1 coordinate 46,318, forward strand.
CCGAGGCTTGGAGCTTCCCTTCCTGGGTGCGGATGAGCCGGACATGGCCGACAGCACCACCGACGAGCACGGTCAGGTCCACCATGCCCGACGCCGACACGTCCAGGCCCGGGCGACCGAAGCTTCCGGGGCCCAGCGACCAGGAGCCGGTCACCGCTCGCGTCCGGGCATCGAGCGCGAGCACACACAGCCCGCGCTTCCCGGCCTGGAACTGCTGCTCATCCGTGCGGATGCAGAACCCCTGCGTACAGACCTCCTGGCACACGGAGCGGGGGTACGAGGGATTCGACTGACAGACCAACGTCGAGGGATTGCCGGGCACTGCGCACGGCGTCTCAGCCGCTGCGCGGGCGCCAGCGGCAACGGTGATGACCAGGGCGAGACACGCTCCTCGCCACCCTGTCTTTGGAATGCCCATGAACTGGTACCCTTGCGATGCCTGTGCCACGCCGAAGGGGGCACCTCATGCACGAGAAGCGTGGCCCTACAACCACAGCGCCGTGGTCCCGAGGCCGCAAGGCGCCTGCGGAACCTGTCGTGGACCCTGGCCTTAATGTCGAAGTGGGTTGAGACGCAGGAGTGGTTCGAGGGCGCCGAGGAGTTCGAGGGCAGCGGGCCGCGAGGGCGGAGTTCAACTCAACTCGCCCCCCAATTGCCCAAGAAGTCGCCCATGGTGAGTCGCACGCCTTGGTTGCGCAAGATGCCGTAGGCGGTGGTGACGTGATAGAAAAAGTGAGGGATCGCGAAGGCGATCAGAAACTGGTGGCCACTGGAGCGCATCGAGCCACGGCGGTGCTCAATCACGACCTCTCGTTCGAGGCCGGCTTCGAGGTCGCCTGGCGCGAGCTCTCGCAGATACGCAATCGTCGCATCGAGCCGCTGGTGCAGCTCCGCGAAGCTCTTTGCATCGTTCGCGGCCGGCCCCCGTTGCGCGCCCAGCAACTGCGCGATCGCCAACCTGGCTCCCTCCGCGGCCCAGTGGACTTGAGCGGCGAGCGTGTACATGTGCAGGTCCGCTGGCGAGTTACTCGCATCGCCGTGCATGCGCCCTTCCGCGGAGATCCGCGCGTCCAGCAACACCGCTTCACCGCTGCCACTGGCCGCGGCATGTTCTTCGGCCTTCGCCAACTGCGCTTTCAAGTTGGTCAGTCCTCGGACAAACAGGCCAGCAGAGAGTTCGTAGGCATTCAAAGACATGGTCACCATTCACCGCGTCATGCGCCGGTGCCAACCGGTCCCGACCAGCGCGTATTGATGGACTGCGATACCTACCGCACCTTGTCCCTCGCAGCCAGCGGAGCGTACGTCCAACGGGTTTCACATCAGCGTTCGCCATACCCCGTCCCGACGCCACGCTGACGCGGCCAGCTCGCGCGGCGGGAGCAGGCGTCAGGCCTGAGTCGTCCTCTCCGAACCCACTCCACATGGTTCGGGGCCTGGCCCGGCGTCGCTACAGGGCCGTGAAGAGATACGTCGACGGCCCGCTCGCGGAGGTGAGTCCCTCCTCCGTGCTACATGCCGCCAGGTCCAGGTTCAGAAAGGTCGCCACCTGCGTCACCTGCGCCCCCTGAAACAGCCCAGACGTGATGGGCCCTTTCAGGGTAAGGACGCGTTGGCCACTCGCGCTGGTTCCCACAATGGTCGTGAAATGCCAGGTACTGATTGCTCCGTTGTTCCACACAAAGGTCTGGTCACCCTCATCGGTGGCCAATAACGTCACACATGACGCCGTGGTCTCGCCCGTGAAGGTGGTCGTGAAAGAGCTCACGCCCGCGGGCAGCCCCACTCCAGTGCAAACCCCTGACAGCTCACTTCCCATGTATTGGATGAGCTTCGACGTATACGTCAATCCGGGCGAATAGGTCATCTGCGTCGTTCCGGCCGGACAGGTGATGAGCAAGAGCGCGTGCGCGACGGACGGCATCGTCAACAGCCCCAGCACCGTCCCCGCCAGCAGCAAGGAACGAGGCGACACGGAGGAGAACCGCGTTGGATGAAGCTTCAGACTGGCTTGCATTCAACCCCCCAGGGAAGAAGAGCAGTGCGCTCATTCTCGCAGCAAAGGGCCAGGAACTCCCTGCCTGCGTGGCGGCCTGTCTGCTTCTCGACGGAGGCTCTCCAGGGAGTCCTTGCTCACTCCTGACGCTCCTCCACATTCACCCGGAGAGCAGCCGCGCCATTCCCTGCGGGGTGGCGACCTCCGGAAGCGCTGGCTCTTTCGCTCGTTCTCCCGCGACCTCACTGTGACGCCCGGGCTATCTCCGTCGGGCTCATGCCCAGGAAGCGGCGCAGGCAGCGAGCCATGTGGCTTGGGTGTGAGAAGCCCGCCTCCATCGCAATCTCCGTCAGGCTCTTGCGCCCTTCCATCAAGCGCAGCCGCGCGCGCTCCACGCGACGCTCCAGCACGAATCGATGAACAGGCAGTCCCGTGGCCTGTTTGAACAGCGGCTTGAAGTGAGACAGGCTGAACCCCGCCACCCCCGCCAGTTCCACCAGCGTCAGCTCCTCGTCCAGGTGCGCCTCGATGTATTCGACCACCTGCCGCAGCCGCCACGCCGGCAATGCATGGCGACGCCTGGGCGCCGAGTCCTCCGTGGGAGACTGCAACGCGAACAGCCGTGCGGCGAGCGCCGTCGCCAGGCTGTCCACGAAGAGCCTCCCCCCCGGATATCCATCGTGGTCCTCGGCCTGCATCATCCAGCCGATGCGCTCGACCTGCGCGTCCCGGATGTGGATGGCCGGATCCAGTTCCGCCCCTTGCGCCCCCAACCCCCTGGCCTCCGCGGCCTCCCTCATCAGCGCGGGCGTCAGCCGCAGGAGCAACGACCGCGCCGGGCCCGACAACGTCCACCGGGTGCTCGACCCCGCCGGAACCACGCAGAACTGACCGTGGATGCGTGCCGCCTGACGCTCGGCCTTCCCCACGCGATACGTCACCGGCACCGGCTCCCCCACATGCAGACAGAGGACATGGCGGTCATCCACCGGCGAGTCGAACCGACCCGACGGAACCGGAGACGTGAGCACGTCGAGCAACGGCGTGCGCCCCGGACCGTGGCTCTTCAGCAGCGCGGCCGGAAGGCTTGGGTAGCACGAGGGTCGATCAGTCATCCCGGGAAACATCTCCTTGGGGCTGCCGTGCCGCAACACGGAAGATCATCCGTTTGTGCTCGAGAACGGCCAGGAATGCGCGCGCCGACGCGAGCTCACTGCAATCATTGACACGTTCTCTCCCACTGGAGTTTTCCCCATGAGACGTCGGTTCTTCCTCAAGTTCGCGGCCATGACCCTCGCGGCCAGCACGCTCGGCGCTTGTGCATCCCACCCGGAGTCCCACTCCACCACGGCTGGCGTCACGGCGGTCCAGGTGACGGACGCGGCGACCTGGCGCGCGGCGCGACGCTTCGCCCCGCTCTCGTTCGGAAAGATTGCCTATGTGGAGCGAGGCTCGGGTGATGTCGCCCTGTTCCTCCACGGCGCTCCCCTCAATGGCTTCCAGTGGCGCGGCGCGTTCGACCGGCTGTGCGACCTCCGGCGCTGCATCGCTCCTGACTTCATGGGCCTGGGCTACTCGGAGGTCCCCGAGCACCAGTCACTGGCCGCCGCTGCCCAGGTGGACATGCTCGCGGCCCTGCTCGACTCGCTCGGCGCCTCTCAGGTCGACATCGTCGCCAGTGACAGCGGAGGCGCGGTCGCCCAGCTCTTCCTGGTCAAGTTCCCAGCGCGGGTACGGACACTCCTCCTGACGAACTGCGACACCGAGCCGAACAGCCCTCCACCCAAGGTCATGCCGGCCATCGAGCTGGCTCGCGCAGGGACGCTCGCGGCCGACACCGCCGCGTGGCTCACCGACCCCGCCATGGCTCGCGCGACGTTCGGCGCGGCTGTCTTCCAGAACCCCAACACCCTCACCAACGAGGTCATCGAAACCTACGCCTCGCCCGTCGTGAGCTCGCCGAAGCGGCAGGCCCAGTACCACGCCTTCCACCAGGCGTTTCTCCCCAACCCGCTGGCGGGAATCGAGGCGAAGCTCCTTGGCGCCCACATCCCGGTCCGCATCGTCTGGGGCGCAAGCGACGACATCTTCTCGAACGAGGACGCGCACTACCTCGACCGCACGTTCCCCGGCTCCCGGGGGATTCGCTTCGTGCCGGGCGGGAAGCTGTTCTTCCAGGAGGAGAACCCCGACATCATCGCGGAGGAAGCCCTCCGTCTGTGGAAGGTCGACTGACTGCCTCCGTGGGGACGGGAGACGGCATCCTCGCGAGCTTCAGAGGGTCCGAAAACCGCGGGGCAGGTCATCCACCTCCGTGGCGGGCCCGTTGCGTCCGCTCCTCGATGCTCCCAGGCAGACACACCCGCCGGGGCCCGTGCAGGCGCCCCGGCGGTGGGATTCGACTCTTCCGCGACAGGAGGCGGACTTACGGAGCGCGCGCCAGGTCCACGGTGAGGCAGGGCTCCATCTTCTCGGGGGTCACGAGGAAAGGCGCCTCGCGGTCCAGGTGCCGGGAGATGCCCGGCGTGGCGAAGCCAATCTGGCCGCCGCCGTCGTAGATCAGGGCCAACCAGTCATTCTGCGCCGCGGGGAATACATCCCCAGCGAAGCCGTTGCGGTTGAAATCCAACGAATAGGCGCCGTTGTCGACTTGGACGTTGTTGTTGAAGTCGAGGAAGTTGCCTGCATGGCCAAAAATATTGACGCCGTTGACGCGCACTCCGCCGATGCGGTCAAGGTCCGCTTCCGTGGTAGGCGCAATAGGCGCGAACGCAGAAGTCTCAAGGATATTCTGCTCACTGAAGGCAGCAACCCGCACACGCGAGTAGTCGAGCACGCCGCCAATGTTGTCAATGACGAACCCATGAAACTGGTATTCGTAGTTCATGATGCTCAGGTAGTTGGGCTTGTAGTTGGCACCGTCATTGCCACCGTGGTCCAGGCCGATGTTGTGTCCCAACTCGTGCATCAGGGTGCCAGCCACCGCCACGTTCGGTACGCCGCCCCAAAAGCCCAGTGACACCACGAAGTCCTGGGCAGGCAGCCCGCGCGAGATGCCGCTGGAGTTGCCCCCGTTGTATCTGTGCGCGAACAGCATGTAATGGAAGTACGGCGCGCGGCTCGCGGCGAAGTACTTGGCCTTGATCTTGTCGAAGTCGGTCCAGACAGGACTCAAGTCCAGGTCCACGTCCGCGGCGGCGATCTCCTGACTCACCACCAGGTGCAGCGTGATGCCCGTGGACCCATTCGGGTTGCTCACCGGCGCTTTGGCGAAAGCCGTGATGACGCTGTTCAGCGTGTCCTGGGTCGGCAGGAGGCCGGGAAGGTAGTCCACTTCCACGAAGATATCCTTCTTGCGCGGGTTGGCGCCGAGGGCACTCAAATCCACGCCGCCGAAGCCGAACAACTCCACGTAGTCGCTGAGGCGGTCCCCGTCCGTGTCAGCGTTGTTCGGATTGGTGCCAAACACTACCTCCACGATGTCGCAGACGCCATCCTGGTCTGTATCCAGTGAGGTCAGGAGACAGCCGAGAGGGAGCGGGAGTGGCACAGCCTCTGCGACCACCTCATCCTGGCGAGTACTGCTCTGTACCTCGTCCGGTGGAGCCACGTTGCCGCAGGCGGTCAAACCGGTGAGCGTCAAGGTAGATGTCGCGTGAGAGGGTTCAGCCGATGCGCTTCATCTCCTGCACGGCCGGGATGAGGCTGGGCGAGGGGCCCAGGCGGACGGAGCCCGCGGGAGTCCAGTTGCGCGTGACGCGGCTCCATCGCTCCGGGTGACGGGATTGGGCGCGCTGGTACACCCGGTGGCGTCGAGCCATCAGCGAGGCCTCGCGACCGAAGTGCCTGTCGTCAGGCGTGACGAAGCGGATGGCGGAGTGAAGGTGCTCGGTGTTGTACCAATCCACGAAGCGCGTCACCCAGTCGTGCGCATCCTCGGCGGACGCA
>NZ_VIFM01000560.1 GCF_006636215.1 Myxococcus llanfairpwllgwyngyllgogerychwyrndrobwllllantysiliogogogochensis
CGGGAGCGGGGGGGCGGAGTGTGCCATGTGCCGCGAAGGGTACCGGCGTTCCCCACCGCTGTCACAACCCGAGACGTCTCGTCACTCCTCCTGGTGGCGCAGCGCTCGCACGGCGGCGCGCAGGCGGCTCCGCCCGCGGTAGAGGTGCAGGATGTGGAACACCGCCAGGGCCACGAGGCAGAGCACGCCCAGCGTCACATAGCGGCGGATGAGGTCGCCCTCCTGCCAGCCGTGCTCATCCACCAGGCGGCTGGGGTCGCTCAGGCCCTGGCCCTCCATGCGGCCGAACGGAATCTCCTCCGCGTTCGTCCTCGCCCTCCACCAGGTGAGGAAGCCGTCCCAGAAGGACAGCGCGCCAATGGGCACCAGGCCCCAGCGCAACGCGCGCACGTGCAGGTAGCTGCCGGGCCGCACGTAGAAGCACCCCATCAGCACCGTGCCCAGCACCAGCATCCCCCCGTCGCCGCCGAAGATGACGAGCGGCAGCGTGCTCGACATGGGCAGGCCCACGGTGCAGACGAGCTGGCAGGTGAGCAGCACCACGCCCCACGTCACCCACGCCCAGCGGCGCAGCTTCCAGCCAATCCAGGTGAGCGCTCCGAGCGCGCCCGCGAGCGCCAACGCCAGCGAGTACCATCGCTCCGAGCCCATGGAGGTCACCCAGAGCGACGGCACGGCGGGGATGCCGCACAGCCACGCGGTGACGGCGTGCCCCAGCTCGTGCACCAGCATGGTGAACAGCCGGACGATGAATCGCAGCGAGCCGGTGGCCCCCAGATAACCCACGAGCAACGCCACGGGCACGACGATGAGCCGCAGCCGCAGCTCGTGTACGGCCGCGTCGGCGTGGGCTGGGCGCCCACCAGCGGCGAGTTCATCCAGGGCAAGACGTTCAACCTCACGGGCCGCTCCGTGGGAGGACGGCTGGAGGAGGGCGACTATCTGGAGC
>NZ_VIFM01000561.1 GCF_006636215.1 Myxococcus llanfairpwllgwyngyllgogerychwyrndrobwllllantysiliogogogochensis
CGCCCGGCCGCATGCCGCCGCGTGCCCCGGCGGCCTTTTTCCCCTCCCTTCGACATGTACACCCAAATCTGCCGCACGCTCGCCCGCGTCTGCATGTGGCTGGGCATCCTCGGGCTCGTGGCGGTGATCTGCGCCGTGAGCTGGCAGGTGTTCGGCCGCTACGTCCTCAACAACACGCCCACCTGGGCGGAGAGCCTGGCCCTGCTGCTGGTGCTCTACGTGACGATGTTCGGCGTGGCCGTGGGCGTGCGCGACGCCGGCCACATCGGCCTCGAATCGTTCCTGGTGCTGGCGCCCGACGGGCTGCGCCTGAAGATGGAATACCTGATCCACGTGCTGATCCTGGTGTTCGGCGCCGCCATGGCCTGGAATTGCGCCTCGCTCGCGCAGTCGGTGTGGGAATACCGCCTGCCCACGCTCTTCATCTCCGAAGGCTGGAAGTACGTGCCCGCCAGCATCGCGGGCGTGCTCATCGTGCTGTTTTCCATCGAACACATCATCGCGCTCGCCCAGGGCCGCGAAGTCGAACCCGCCTGGGGCTGATCCATGACCGTGCCACTCCTGATCCTGTGCGTGTCGTTCACGCTCTTCCTGCTGCTGGGCGTTCCGGTGGCGTTCTCCATCGGCCTCTCGGCCCTGGCCACCCTGGCCTACGAGGGCCTGCCGCTCGAGGTGGGCTTCCAGCAGATGACCTCCGGCATGGGGATCTTCTCGTTCCTCTCGATCCCGTTCTTCATCTTCGCGGGGGAGCTGATGCTCTACGGCGGCATCGCGGATCGCATCGTGAACTTCGCGCGGGCCCTGGTGGGCCACGTGCGCGGCGGCCTGGGCATGTCGAACGTGGTGGCCTGCACGCTGTTCGGCGGCGTCTCGGGCTCGCCGGTGGCCGACGTGTCCGCCATGGGCGCGGTGATGATCCCGATGATGAAGAAGGAGGGCTACCAC
>NZ_VIFM01000562.1 GCF_006636215.1 Myxococcus llanfairpwllgwyngyllgogerychwyrndrobwllllantysiliogogogochensis
CGCTTCTGTTGAAAGCCAACGGCGCCCATCCAGCGCTTGAAGCAGTCAGGCAGCAGGTTGCGCAGGAGGCGAAGAAAATCATGCAGAAGCAGGATGCCTTGAATGCCGGCGACCCGCACTGGATAGGCCTTGTCGAGACCTGCAGGACCATGGCGTTGAACGAGCATCTCAAGGTCATTTAGCAACACCCCCCGCCTTCTAAAAAATGGAGGGAAGGGGGGGGTCAATCCACGGAGCCATGGAAAAGGAATGTGATGACCCCCCTCGAATCACTCGCCAAGGTCTTGGCGTCCCCGAAAGACTCCTCTGCCTTGCGCGCGGCGATGGAAGCGAACCCCGTCACGTGCTCGTTTGATCGCGACCATCCAGACCTGGTCATACAAGCCGACGCACGCACGCAAACAAAGGTGTATGGCCGTCTCGACGATGACGGGAACCTGCACCCCCTCAGCGAGACCGAGTGGAAGGCCCTGCAGGCCCGCCCAAAGGCCTGAAACGTCGCGACAGCACCCTACCCCACAGCGACGCCTAAAAGCCCCTTCGAAGGCCTTCTATCGCGTCAATCCAGCGTCACGCTCCGGCGGTTTCTGCATTCGTGCTGCTTGCTCCTGAACCACTGCACTTGCACGTCGGCTGGCCTCCGCGATCCGAGCTGTCGCAGCCTCGCGGTCGCTTCGTGAACGGCCTTCTTTCTCGACCTCTTTTTTCGCGCTTTCCCCTTTCCTAGCCGGAGACGTAGCGAGGAGTTCCTTGGCTTGTGGGCCCGTGAGCGCAAAGGGCTTGCCGCCAGTGACGATGATGTTGGGCACCGGCTGGCCACCATCGAGGTATTCGCTGATCTTTTGCAGCGCCTCGATGCCATCAGTAGCGACCAATGTCTCGTCTCCATCCCCTCTCAAAATGGGCGGGAACCGGCCCCTGAAATCCTGGCTCTTAAACACC
>NZ_VIFM01000563.1 GCF_006636215.1 Myxococcus llanfairpwllgwyngyllgogerychwyrndrobwllllantysiliogogogochensis
GGGGTATATGAGAATGCTGTCAGCTCACCATCCAACGCACCATTGGCGGTTTTTCCCGCGGGCGGCCTGCCCTTGCGTTCGGAAAATACAGCACTCAGTGAGAAAAAAACCGGAAAGTACAACACTGAGTGAAAAGCCAATACAGCGACATTCGCGTCGTGCTGTTCTGAGTTGTTGATTCCGCGAGCTGGCCGCTACAAGACCCAGAGCACCTCGACATCCCGGCGAGTCTTGTACTTTTCTCACTGAGTTTTGTACTCGCCTGGGACGCAGGAGGAGCCGTAAGCCGTTGATTTGGAAAGTAAAGTCAGGCATTGACACATTTCTCCAGAATGCCAATTGCTCAAATGTTGAGCAATCGACGCGATTTTTCTGGGATAGGCGATGTGGTGCCTATCGCTCTTCGACCTTACGCTGTAGCAGTACGGGCCGCGCCCGGCCGACCTCATTCAGGCCGTCGAACGTCGAGTCGTCCACGCCCACTGCAGCGCCGCGGCCAAGCGCCGCCCCAGCTCGTCGTCGCCGAAGACGAAGGTGCAGAAATTCAGGCTGTGCTGCGCAGAGTCCACCGTGGCCAGCAGGCCCTCCGGCGCCTGCGCGCCCTGCTCCTGGAAGGCGATGTGCGCATTGCGCACCGGTGGCGCCAGCTCCAGCCCCGCCAGCAGCTGCGGAGCCCAGGCGGACCCACGCGGGGGTGACGGTGCCGGCAAAGCTTGCGGCGGCGGGTCGGCAACCAGCCATGCCGGTCCTGCCGCCAGCATGAGGGCGGCAGCGCCGCAGCGGGCGCACGAACTTGCGCGATCCGAACATCAGGAACAGCGGCACCGCCGCATACGAGAAAGCCACGATCGCCAGCACGCAGCCCATGGCCGCCGATGGGTGGCGGCGCTGGCGGCCGATGCGCGCGGCCATCACGTAGATCAGCAGGCCCACGGCC
>NZ_VIFM01000564.1 GCF_006636215.1 Myxococcus llanfairpwllgwyngyllgogerychwyrndrobwllllantysiliogogogochensis
CCCAGATTCCCCCACCACCCCCACCGTTCGCAGGAGCGGCGGGAGGCGGCGGCGCGGGCTGGGCCTGCCGGGCAGCAGCGACCGCCGCAGCGGCCTGGGCCTGGGCGAGCGCCTGGGCCTGCGCGTTGGCCGCGAGCTGGGCCTGGAGCTGGGCCTCCAACTGCGCCGCCTTGGCCTGCGCGGCGCGCACGGCATCGGCATTGCGCGCGTCCTCCGCTGCCTTCGCCTGGCGCTGCACCTCCGCGAGCTGGGCCTCCAGCTTCGCGGCGGCGCCCACGCCGTCATCCTTGCGCATGAGCATCACACCACCGACGCCGAGCAGCGCGGCAACGCCGACGCCTCCGACGACCCACGGCATGATGTTCGGCTTCTCTTTCTCGGCGGCCATGTGTTGTCACCTGTCCTGGGGCTGCTGGTTGGTCGTGGGGGGAGGGGTCGGCGCCTCATCACTGAGGCCACCGCGCCGTGGCTTTTGCTGGGGCTTCGGCAGCGGCTCCTCGTTGTACGTGCCACCGGCCCACAGTCCGTTGGACTGGGGCTCGGCATCCGCTGCGCGACGCGCCTCCGTTTGGGGTGGCGGCGTGCCGCTCCAGATCCCATTCGTCGCGGGCGGGGGGAGTGCGACGGCCGGCCTTGCCGGTGGTTGCTGCACGTCGGGCGGCGCACCAGGTGCCGCAACAGCAGCACCACGCGGGGGAGGGGTTTCGTGGCCGACGCGGCGAGCAGCTCGCGCCGCAACCGCGAGCGCCGCGCCAGCGCCGCAGATAGCGGCACACAGTCCTGTCAGCAGATGGCTCATGAGTTTCACAGTTCCTCGTCGACCCGCCCCTTCTTGCGGTCGGGCGGCACATCGGGTGGCTTCGGAGGGAGCTTCGGTGGAGCTGGAGCGGGCTTCGGCACGGGAGGGGGC
>NZ_VIFM01000565.1 GCF_006636215.1 Myxococcus llanfairpwllgwyngyllgogerychwyrndrobwllllantysiliogogogochensis
AGAGCCTCTATCAAATGTGAGGATAGAGGCTGCGGAAGAGCATGACGCAGCAGCCGAGGACGAGGAAGCCGAAGTGGACGTCGTCCCTGCGCTCGTCACGGACACGGAGCCGACGAAGCTGATTCTTCCACGCCAGTGTGCGCTCCGCTACCCAACGGTGACGTCCCAGGCGCTCCTTGGACTCGACACCTGGTCGCGCGATTCGTGGTGCGATGCCGCGCTTTCGAAGCCCGCGCCGGTTCTTCTTCGAGGCGTAGGCCTTATCTCCGTGGACCTTCCTGGGGCGGAAGCAGCGTTGCCCTGAAGGCATCCTCACCGGAGGTATGGAGTCCACGAGGGGAAAGAGTTCGTGGGTGTCGTGCACGTTCGCCGCCGTCAGCGACTCGGTGAGCGGCAGTCCATGAGCCTCTACGAGAAGATGATGCTTGCTACCCGCCTTCGCTCGGTCCGTCGGATTTGGGCCCGTGAGGGCCCCCTTTTTGATGCCCGGACGGACGACGAGTCGATGCTGGCGCGGGAGAGGTCCACCCTGCCTCGCAGTCCCAGCTCATCCAGCAGTTGGTGTTGGAGCTTTTCCCAGACGCCGGCCTCGGTCCATTCCTCCAACCGGCGCCAAGCGGTCATGCCCGACAGGCCGAACTGCTTGCGAGGAAGCATCTCCCAAGGAATGCCGCTCCTCAGCACGAAGACAATCGCCTCCAGCGCCGCTCGGTCATCTGCTCGGGGGCGGCCCAGCTTCTTCTTGGGTCGTGGCCGGGGCAGCAGCGGCGCCACACGCTGCCAGAAGGCGTCGGGAACGAGTTCGCGGACCATGCACTCAAGCTGGGGATGCCCTTCGTTCGTGGCCACCCCAGCCCTGACTTTTGTTAGGTCCTCT
>NZ_VIFM01000566.1 GCF_006636215.1 Myxococcus llanfairpwllgwyngyllgogerychwyrndrobwllllantysiliogogogochensis
GACCCGGCCCGCCCCGGAGGTCGATTCCGGGGGGGAGCCGGGGGCCGAGCAGGCCCCTTCCCAGCCTTCGGAGGGTTCCTCTTCCGGCAGCCCCTCGGGTTCTGATAGTTAAGCGCCTCTTTTCACGTCTCCACACCGGAGCACAGGAGTCAACGATGGCCCGCAGCAAGAGCAAGCACCGCCGCGTGCAGATGAAGATCAAGCAGGCCTGGAAGAAGCGGGCCAAGAAGAACAAGGCCGAAGCGAAGGCCGCCGAGAGCAAGAAGAAGTAGGCCCGTCCTCCGTTGGCGGCCCGTGGCGCTATTCCCGGGTCGCCGAAAACGGAACGATGACGCTGCACCGCTGGGGCGCCGTTCCGCTCGGGCGAGAGTAGTTGCCGGTATACGTCCCATCGAGTCGCGCCGTGCCGCCGTCCCCCTCGAAGGACGTGTAGCGACCGGCGAGGCTCAGGGTGTCCATCCTCCCGCCATCCATGGCTCCGCCCAGGGAGCCGGCGAGGGTGAATGAGCCCTCCGCGGACACATTCCCCAGAAGCCCCACGCCCTCCAGGTTGCCGATGAGCCTGTCGCCGGAGCGGGTGATGTCCAGCGGCCGTCCCCGGGGCAGCTCCACGCCCAGCAGGGTGCAGTCGGCCGGTACGCCGCCGTCGCCGAAGGCCATCCGGTAGCGACCTTCCAGGGGCGGACACTCGGTGCAGGGGGTGGCGCCGTCTCCACAACCCGGGGCGGCCAGGCCCATGGCAAGGGCGAGGACCGCGACGCCAGTCAGGGTGAAACGTCCAGAATTCAGGGTCGGTGTTTTCATGTGCGGGATGTCGGACTTCCCGTCGGGAAGCGCGATTCCTAGGTTGGGGGTGGTCGGTGGGCT
>NZ_VIFM01000567.1 GCF_006636215.1 Myxococcus llanfairpwllgwyngyllgogerychwyrndrobwllllantysiliogogogochensis
GCAAGGACCCGGGTCGGGTGCTGGTGCAGACGTACAACCCGGACGCGGAGCCGGTGAAGCGGGTGCTGGCCCATGACTTTGATGGGTTCGCCCAGCAGGAGCTGGAGTGGCGCAAGGCGCTGGCGTATCCGCCCTTCGCGCGCATGGCGTCCATCCGGTTGGAGGGGGAGCACCCGGAGCAGACGGCCAGCGTGGCCCGGCACCTGGGGAACCTCGTCACCAAGAACATGCCTCCGGCGTCGGTGGGGGTGCGGCTTCTGGGGCCGGCCCTGGCGCCCATCGCCAAAATCCGGGGCAAGACGCGCTGGCAGTTGCTCCTGAAGGGGCCGACGCATGTGGCGCTTGCCCCGCTGCTCGCCAGGGTGGAGGCGGCCCTGGTTGACGTTCCTTCGGCGGTGAAGGTCGTGATCGACGTGGATCCGGGGGCCATGCTGTAGACTCGGTGCCCCCCCATGGGCGCACCGGTCCTCCTCGTCCACGACGACATCGCCACCATCGCCGCAGTGCGGCGTCTGCTCACCCGTGACGGGCACGAGGTCATCCTCGCCACGTCCGCCGCGGATGCGCTCATTGCCTACGGGCATCACCTGCCGGCGCTCATCGTGCTGGCCCCTGGCGTGGAGAGTGGCCGGGGTCGGCTGGTGTTGGAGGAATTGCTCCAGCATCCGGATGGGAAGGGCGCCCGGGTGTTGCTCCTGGGCGAGGCCATCGAGGGGTTCAGTGCGCCGGTGGCGCCGCTGCCCCTGGATGGGACGAGCTTCGTGGCGCAGGTGGACACGCTCATCCGCGCGCCGTCGGAGGCGGACGCGTGGCATGTGCTGGAGAACCGGAGCCTGCCGGGAGTCCGAGGGGATGGGGTGGGAGG
>NZ_VIFM01000568.1 GCF_006636215.1 Myxococcus llanfairpwllgwyngyllgogerychwyrndrobwllllantysiliogogogochensis
CTTGTGGAGCACCTTGAGTGTGTCGTTGATGTACTTGGCGGACAGAGGCTCTGGACTCGGCACATTGCGCGCGTTGAGGGCAGGCCGCACCGGGGTGTCCTGCCTGACGCGTGAGCGAGACGGCTTCGTTCGCATCAGTGCTTTGAAGTCCTCGATTTCTGCCGGGCCGATGGCATCCAGCGCCATCTTTCCGAAGAACGGGAGGACGTGGTCCCTTAGAATCTGCTTCTTGGTGACGACAGTGGAGTGCTTGTTGTTGTTCTCGCTGTAGGTGAGGAAGCGCGGAGTGAACCCCTCCAACGTGGGGATGCGCTTCTCCGGTGTCTTCTCCTTCCCGAAGGTGCCGCTGAGGAGTGCGTGGCGTAGCTCCCGCTCGTACTGCTCGGCACCCCGGCGCGTGTTCACCGGGGACACCTTGCGGATGCGCTCGACTCGCCCATCCGGATGCTGGAGCTTCACGTCCACAACCCACGCCTCCTGCAACTTGTCCTTCGTGTCCGTCCACTTCCGCAGTCTGACGCTCATCGGTTTTCTCCGAGCGCAGGACCGCTGTTACCCGGCTGCCACTCTACCAGGGCACTTCGACGAATGCGGAGGACTCTTCCGAGGCGGACGATGTCGGGCACCTGCCCGAGCCGGATGGCCTCATAGAGCGTCTTCCGGTTCACGCGCAGGAGCTTGGCGGCTTCTTTCACGGTGAGGAACTCGGGCCCGTGCGAGCCCTGGGGCGGGCATGTACTCATGGGGTGTTCTCAGTAGGGGGACTCAGATGCGGCGTGACGGGATGCGCACTGACGGGGCATGGCGCGGGCGGGGTGCGCAACGGG
>NZ_VIFM01000569.1 GCF_006636215.1 Myxococcus llanfairpwllgwyngyllgogerychwyrndrobwllllantysiliogogogochensis
GGGGGCGGCGGCGGAGCTGGCGGCCGTGGCGGCGCCGGCGGCGGCCCCTCTTCCATTTGCGGCTCGTCATACGTCCCGTTCCGCCTGGCCTCCTTCACGGTGTTTATGTAGCCCCCCGGCCCTTGGCCCGTGGCCTCTTCCACCCACGCGCGCCGCTCCTTTTCGCGGCGCACCGCCTGGTAGAACTCGTAGACCTCCGGGGGCAGCGGGGGGATTACGGTGCCCTCGTAGTCCGGGTGCCCAGTGCGTGCGGCCCAGCGGATGACTACGCCGTCAGCCCGGCGAATCTGCACCCAGCCGCCCGGGCTCCCGTGGTTGAAGTCGCGTGTGTTGGGCTCGCCTGTGATGCCGGCTGCCCCCAAGAGGTAGCCATCCCAGAGGTGGTTATCCATCTTGGACGCGCTCGCATCCGGAGCGAGCTTGGCCATCCAAGCGCGGTAGCTCGCAAGCTCCGTCGCATCGATGTGCTGGGCCACCTTGAACCGATTGGCTTTACCCGCCGCATCCGCGACGGACAGCAGCGCGTCGGCCTGCTCGTATTGCCCGACGTTCCACAGCGCGACGGCTTGGTTGTATTTGCCCGTGTAGCCCTCGTAATACGCATGCTGCAACGCCATGTCCTGCGCGGCGCGCAGATACTTCTGGGCGACGCGCGCTTGTTCCGCTTCGCTAATCCAGCCGCCCATGATGCGGCTGAACAGCGCGATAAACGGCGCCAACGGGGCGGCCGGCGTGGCCGCGAGCACAGCAGCGAGCGCGGCTCCACCGTTGGCGACAATTGCCGCCGTGTTGCTGGGAACAGGCTTCGGGGGAGGAGGCGGCGG
>NZ_VIFM01000056.1 GCF_006636215.1 Myxococcus llanfairpwllgwyngyllgogerychwyrndrobwllllantysiliogogogochensis
AAGGCTGCGTGGCGCCCCCGTGGCTTCCACCGATGAGGCGCTTCCCCGGGAGGCGCTGCCGCCCGAGGGCGCCGAGGAGACGTTCCCGGACGAGGGCGGCGAAGAAGCCTTCCCCGAAGAGGGGGGCGCCGGGTTCGCGGACGCGCCGAAGGACAGCGCCGTCGCCTCCGTCACGCCCGAGCAGATGGCGCGCGCCCTCGCCTTCCCCGTGCGCACGCGGGGCTTCACCCTGGCGACCCTGGATGGTCGGGACGTCGATGGTGAGACGGCCGAGTCGACCGCCGGGAATCACGCACACGCCCTGCGCAATCCCGTGCCTCCCATCCCCGTGCTCGTGGGCGCGGTGGATGGCTTCGGGTTGGTGGACACGGAGACGGACCCCGACGGTTTCATGCGCCGCACGCGCTTCGCGTACACGGACGGCGTCAACGCGTACCCGACGCTGCCGGTGCGAGTGGCCGCGGGCCTGCTGGGCGTCAGCGAGGTGACGCTGTCCGGGCGCAAGCTGCGACTGGGCAGTCGGACCTACGCCGTGGACACGGACGGGGGCGCGGCGATTGATTACGGCGGCGGCGAGCTGCACGAGCGCTTCCACACGGTGCCCCTGCTGGACGTGCTCGACGGCTGGGTACACCGGGACAAGGGCCAGCCCTCGAAGCTTCCGTCGGAGGCGTTCCGGGGCAAGGTGGTGGTCATCGGCGGCACGGCGCTGGGACTCAGCGACATCAAGGCCACGTCCTTCCAGGCGGAGGTGCCCGGCGTCATGAAGCAGGCGGCGGTGTTGGAGACGCTGCTCGGCAACGGCCGCTTCATCACCCGGACGCCGTTGGCGGTGGACCTGTCACTCACGCTGCTGGTGGCGCTGGTCTCCGTCGTGTTGCTGATGACGACGCGCTGGACGCCGCTGGAAATCCTGTGGCCGGTGGCGCTGCTGCTGGGCATGTCCCTGGTGACGGGGCGCTTCCTGTCCTCGGGCACGCACGTGCTGACGGCGCTGCCTTCCATGGCGGGCCTTTTGGCCAGTGTCACGGCGGTGGCGTTCAACCACCTGGTGGCCAACCGGGAGACGGAGTTCGTTCGCGCCGCGTTCAGCCGCTTCATGGAGCCCAAGCTCGTGGAGCAGATGATTTCGGAGCGCAAGCTGCCGAGGCTCGACGGAGAGAACGTCGAAATCAGCGCCTTCTTCAGCGACATCCGAGGCTTCTCCACCTTCAGCGAACGCTTCAAGGAGGACCCGCGCAGCCTGGTGCGCATCCTCAACACGTACCTGACGCGGGTGAGTGGCGTGCTGTTGAAGGAGGGCGGGTGCCTGGACAAGTACATCGGTGACGCCGTGGTGTGTCTGTTCGGCGCGCCCATGCGCCAGGACGACCATGCGGTGCGCGCGTGCCGGGGAGCGCTCGCGGCCAAGGCGGAGGTGGACTGGATGCGCGAGGAGTTCAGCGCCAAGGGCCTGCCGGATGTCTACACGCGCATCGGCGTCAACTCGGCGGTGAACTTCGTGGGCAACTTCGGCAGCGAGCAGCTCTTCAGCTACACGGCCATCGGCGACGGGATGAACCTGGCCGCGCGGCTGGAGGGCGCCAACAAGGCGTATGGCTCCGTCATCATGATTGGCCCGCGCACGTACGAGCTGGCGCGCGAGCACATCGAGGTGCGCGAGCTGGACCGCGTGCGGGTGGCCGGGAAGACGGAGGCCGTCACCGTGTACGAGCTGCTCTCGCTCAAGGGCGGCCTGGATGCGCGCAAGCGGGCGACGGTGGAGCGCTACCACGCGGCGCTGGCCGTGTATCGCGAGGCTCGCTTCGACGAGGCCGTGTCGATGCTGGAGGAGCTGGGGACAGAGGACCCAGACGACGGACCGACGAAGGCGTTGCTTGAGCGTTGTCACAAGTATGCGAAGGCGCCGCCGCCGGATTTCGACGGCGTGGCGAGCCTGGACAAGTGAGCGGGAAAGGAGTCGGAGCGATGACGATGAGAACGAGCGCGGCCGGGGTGGCCCTGATGCTGGCACTGCTGGCCCTGGGCCTTCCGAGCCTCGCGTCGGCGGTGGCGGTGGGGGGCTCGCTGTACGTGAAGGCGAAGAACACACGGGTGATGGAGAGCCCTTCGCCCACGGCGAACGCGGTGGTCATCCTCCAGCCGGGTGAGCAGGTGAAGTGGGAGGGCGCGGACCCGAAGAACAAGCAGTGGCACAAGGTGAAGACGGCGGCGGGGAAGAAGGGCTTCGTCTTCCAGTCGAACCTGTCCACCACCGCGCCCAACATGGAGCTCGTCGTGGAGGACAAGGGCAAGCGCCAGGTGAACCCCGCGGGCTTCGTCGCCAGCGGCGCCGCGGTGAAGGCACTCAGCCCCGGCGCCGTCGAGTACGGCAACAAGAAGGGCGGCGACCACAAGCAGGCGGTGGCGCAACTGCAGAGCCTGGAGAAGAAGGCCAAGGACGTCTCCACCGCGGACATCGCGAAGCACGTGAAGGACGCGGGGCTGTTCCCCGTCGTGGGCGCCGAGGCCACGGCGAAGTCGGGCGCTGCGAAGAGCAAGTCGAAGGGGGGCACGTGATGCGCGCGCATTGGCGGACGGTGGCGCTGGCGGGCCTGGGCCTCCTGGCCTCGTCGTGCAAGGGGGTGACGTGGGCGCAGGTCGCCCAGAAGGCGGGGACGGTGGTGAACGACTCGGCGGCGGCGAAGAAGGAACGCGCCTCCTGCGAGAAGCTGGACGTGGAGCCCACCGTGACGGAGGAGTACGCCATCGGCAGTGCCATGGCCATCCACTGGGTGCAGGGGGGTGGCGGGTTGATGGCCCCGACGGACGGCGCCAAGGGCACCGGGGTGCACGACCTCCACGAGTACCTCAACGTCGTGGGGAAGAACCTGGGTGCGCAGTCCGCGAGGCCCACGTTGGAGTGGACGTTCGGCGTGCTCAACGACGACAAGAACTTCAACGCCGTGTCCACGCCCGGTGCCTACGTCTTCGTCACCCGGAAGCTGCTGTCGGAGCTGGGCAACGAGAGCCAGCTGGCGGGCGTGCTCGCGCACGAGATTGCCCACGTCGTGCTCAAGCACTCCATCAAGCAGTACAACGCCGCCAAGGTGAGCCTGTGCAAGACGGCCGTCACGATGGAGGCCGGCATCCCAGGCTCCGGGGGGCTCATCGCCTCGACGGACAGCGGCGGCAACCTGGACCTGGACGGCGACTCGGCGCTGCTGGGCAGCCTGACGGAGAAGGTCATCGAGTTCGCGGAGAGCGGGAACGACAAGGAGCAGGAGTACGAGGCGGACCTGCTCGCCGCGAAGATGATGCTCTCCGCCGGCTATGACCCGGACGAGTACATCGTGCTGCTGCGCAAGACGACGGATGGCTCGCGCCTGGGCTCACGGCACCCGAACAAGGCGGACCGCGAGAAGCGACTGGTCGCGTTCCTCAACGGGCTCAAGCCCTCGCAGGGGGAGTTCGCGGAGCTGTCGTTGCAGGGACTGCGCAGCCCGCCGCTCAAGCCGGAGCTGGTCGCCGCCCTGAAGAGCCCTTCGCGCGGAGTGGCGAAGGACGGGAAGTAGGGACCCGCTTGGGGCGCCCGAAAGGGGGCGCCCCGGGTGGAGCGACTTCAGCGCGCGACGGCCTGGCTCAGCGCGCGGTGCACGGACTCCAGGGCCTTGCGCGCCTCGAGCAGCTCGGCCCGCTCGGCGGTGAGCGAGGCCACCTGCTGGGCCAGCACGTCCCGCTCGCCCTGGAGCGCTTCCACCGCCCGGCGCAGCGAGGTCGACTCGTCCTTGGCGGACTCCAGCTCACCAGCGAGCCGCTCCTCCTCGGCGAGGCTGTCCACCAGGGCCTGCTTGCCGCGAGACACCGCCTCCTCGAGCGCCTCGTGCTCCTTCGCGGAGGCCTGGAGCGCCTGACGGTTCTCCTGGAGGGACAAGAGCGCCTCGTCGCGCTCACCTTCCAGCGCGGCCAGCTCCCGCTCCAGGTCCGCCAGCAGCTTCACGCGGCCTTCCATCTCGGAAGACAGCCGGCGCGCCTCGTCCATGCGCAGCCGGGCTTCCTCGGTGGCCTTCTCCGCCTGACGGCGCGCCACTTCCAGCTCCTGCGTGAGCGAGAGGTTGGCGGCCTTCACCTTCACCAGCTCCGCCTGGAGGTGGGTGATGCGCTCCACCGCGCGCTGACCCGCCTCGGCCACCGTGGCGGGGAGCGGCTCCGGACGCGGATTCTCGCGCACCGCCTTGAGGCGTGCCTTCAGTCGCTCGCGACGCGCTTCGGAGTCATCCACCGGCTCCTCACGCGGAGGCGCGGGCGTCTGCACCTCTATCTCCTGGGGCGGGGCTTCGACGCGGGCCACCGGCTCGGCGACCATCGCGGTGACATGGGGGAGCGAAGCGTGTGACGAGCCCTGCGTCATGGAGTGGGCCTCCTGAGAGTGCCCGGCCGCGAAGCCGTCCAGGTGGAACGCAACGGCGGGAGGAGCCGCGAAGGTGACAGGCACCTCGCCTGATTCGTCCTCGAAGCGCGCCGACTCCGGCTCCGGAGACGCATAGGTGACGGGCTCGGAGGCCTGCGAGGTGAACACCGGCTCCCGGGCGCGCGGCGCCTCCTGCGAGCCCAGCGCCACCTCCATCGCCTCGGCGGCGGTGGGGCGTGGGGCGCGGGCCCGCTCGATGCGGGCGCGGACCTCGGCGGACAGGTCCGCGGAAGGAGGCTCGGGCGGGGCCGAGGCGGCGGGCTCCTGCTCGGAGGGAGCGGACTCGCCCGGGTCGGCGACGCCGGTGAACGCGCCCAAGCGGAGGCGCGGCTTGGCGCGAGACACGTTCTGTTCGAAGGCTTTCTTCATGGCGAATCTCAGCCGGCCTGCTGGGTGCCCTTCTTCGGGGCGGCGGCGGCCGCGGCGACCAGTCGCGGCAGGACGTTGTCAATCATGGCCTGGATGTCGTTGGCGCCCTTCGACGTGGGGTCCGCGACGAAGACGGGGCGCCCCTCGCTGGAGGCCTGCGCGAACTTGGTGCATTGCCGGATGATGGTCGGCAGCAGGAACTCCGGGTAGTGCGTCTGGAGCGCTTCCAGCGCTTCCTTCGCCAGCTTGAAGGTGGCGTTGAAGGAGTTGACCACGATGAAGACGTGGTCGAGCACGTGGTTCAAATCCTCCTCCAGGCTCTGCACCGTTTCGAACAGCAGCTTGAGGCCGTGGAAGGAGAGGAAGTCCGCGAGCACCGGGACGAACAAGTCGTTCGCCGCCATCAGCGCGTTGAGGTTGAGCAGGCCGAAGGACGGGGGCGCGTCGAAGACGACGACGTCGTACTGGGCCTCCACGTCCTTGAGGGCGTTGCGCAGCTTGAACTCGCGGCCGGCCATGGGCATCAGCGAGAGGTCCATGGTGGACATGCTGAGGTTGGACGGGACGAAGTCCAGGTTGGGCAGGGAGGACTTCTGGATGACCTGGACCAGGGGCGTCTTGCGCACCAGCACGTCGAGCAGCGTCTTCTCGAACTCCTCGCCCTCGTAGCCCAGGCACTTGGTGGCGTGGCCCTGGCTGTCCAGGTCGATGAGGAGGACCGAGTAGCCCAGCTCGGCGATGCGCCACGCGTACGAGGTGGACAGGGACGTCTTGCCGGTGCCGCCCTTGAAGTTCAGGAAGAGCTGCCGGCGGTGGCCAATCTTGTCCGGGAAGCGGTTGAGGGTGGTGCGCAGGTCCCAGACGTCGTCCGGGGTGTACACGTCCTTCCTCGCGTCCTCCGGAATGGCCTTCGGAGACACGCCGAGCATCTCGGCCACCTGCTTCGAGCTGTATGTCGGCGCTTCCATGAACGACCCTTCGAAAGACGTACGGGACGGATACCTTGCCTCAAGCGGCGAAGTATTTGTGTCCCCTTCGGACCACGGAGCCTCGGGCTGATAGCAGGGTGAGTGCTTCCTGGGCGAGTTCCACGGGGGCCCCCAGGGCGGTCGTCAGCTCGGCGAGCGAGCGTCCGCGCACCGCCACGCGGACCTCCATCAGCATCTGCGCACACAGGGCCTCGACGGGAGAAGCACCCGAGCAGCCCGAGGGGGGACGCGCTTCCGCGGCGCGCGGCGCGGGAGCGGCGGCGGGCACGGGCGCGGGAGCCCCCATGGCCACCAATGCCGCCTGCACGGGGGAAAGTCGAGGTGAACCCACGGGCCGGGCGGCCTGAGGCGCGGCGACAGGCGGGGCCATCGGCTGCATGGGCGTACCCGCCGCCGACTGTCCCGGAGCGCGCTGACCCGACTGCGCGGTGGGGGACAGCGGCGCGGAAGGCGGAGGCCCACCGGCATGCATCGGAGCGCCCCCCTGCCCCACGAAGGCCGGTGCGGAGACCTGTCGCGCGCCCGCCGAGACCACGGCCTGCGGCGAAGCGGCGGAACCCGCGGCCTGCCGGGCGCCCACCGCGACCACGGCCTGCGGCGAAGCGGAGGAACCCGCGACCTGCCGGGCGCCCACCGCCTGCGGCGAAGCGGCGGAGGCACCCGCGCCCTGCACCGCGCCCACGAAGGCCATCCCGTGTGCGGCGCCAGCGGGAGCCACGCCCGCGGAGGTCACCTGCGCGGAAGCCGCCACCTGCGCCGGAACAACCAGGGTCCGCGCGACCATCGGTCGAGCCGCATCCTCCAGCCGGGCGCGCACGGGCTTGACGGGCAGCGTCGCCAGCCGGCGAATCTCGCGGCGCCGGTGCGTATCATCGAGCGACACCACCGCGGACACGTCGTGGCCCAGGATGCGCGACAGGCTCTGCGCCGCCGCCTTGCGCACGCGCGGCTCGCGGTCACCCAGCGCCTCCAGCAACAGCGTGCGAGCGTTCTCCCCGCTCCCAGCGCCCAGCGCGAGCGCCGCCAGCGAGCGCACCTCCGAGTCCGCGTCGTGGATGGCTTCCTCGCCCAGCCGCCGCGCCGTCTCACCCTCCAACCCCAACGCCAGCAACGAGGCCCTGCGACGCACGGAGCGGTCCGGGTCCTTCATCGCCTGCGCCAGATGCGGCGCCGCGTCCCGAGGCGCCAGCGTCAACAGCGCCTTGAGCGCCGCGATGCGCACCTCCGGCACTGGCGAGGACAACAGCGGCGACACCACCTGCGCGCCCTCTTCCCGGCACAGCGCCGCGAACGCCTGGAGCAACGCCACCTGCGCCGCCGAGTCCGTCTCCGCGTGCAGCGCACTGGCCAGCGCCGGAGCAGCGGCCGGCTGGGACAGCGCCTTCAGTCGCTCGGCGGCACGAATCCGCGCGGCGGCGTCCGGCGCCGACAGCTCGCGCACGGAGAACCCGAACAGCGACTCGTCCGTCGGGGCTCCCACGCGCTGTCCGGACAGCTCCGCCAACTGCGCCGGGCTGACGCCGAGCCGCCCCGCATGGAGGAAACGCTGGGCCTCGCGAGCCACCGGAGACAGCCCCTCCAGCAAGGGCTCCAGCAACGCGGGCCGCGCCGGCGCGCTCGGAGCGGCGGCAGCGACAGCCTGTGCCTTGGCGGAGGCCTCGGAGAGCGGCACGGCGGGCCCGCGCATGGGCACCTTGACGAGCGTCGCGGCCACGCGGTCCGACTCCCCGCGCAGCAGCGCCTCGCTGCGAAGCTGGGAGATGAACGACGCCAGGTCGAACCCCAGGTCGTCGTCCTCGTCGTCGCCGTCCTTCGTCGACGTGCGCAACCGACTGGCGTTCAGCAACCGGTCCATGAGCTGGTCGCGCTCGCCCCGCAGCGCCTGCGTGAGCCGCACGGACTCCTCGCGCTCCGCCTGGAACCGCCCGGCGCGGACCTCCAGCTCCGCCACCTCACGGCGCAGCTCCAGCTCCCGCTGATGCGTCTCCGTCAGCTCACGCTTGAGGTGCTCCATCTCCTCGCGCGTCGAGCCCAGCTCGCTGAGCAACTGCTCCGCGCGCGCCTCGAAGTAGACAATTTTCTCGAGTGCGCTCTTGAGCAGCGCGTCCGGACGCTCGTCGCTCACGACCTCAACGGCCCTCCCCGCGAGGCAGCGCGGTGCACCCCCGACCCACCGGGGGGGCACCCACCCTACGTCAGACGTCCCACCTTCGTAAACCACGGAAACACCAGGGCTTTTCCGTGAACTCCCGGCCTCTCCATTGACAACGCCGCGCAGGCCGATTTTTCGGCCTCGGAGGTGAACACCGTCTTTTCATCGCTCGCCGACGGACGCGCCAGGCCCGCTGAACACCTGCACCGTGAGTGCGGCCGTGGGTCGGGTGACGTTGAGCACTGGACGTCGCTCCGGAGCGACGCCCACGGTGAGCCGGACGCATCCGGAAAGCGCTCCGCGTGAAGCGCCGCCCGCACGCGCGCCGCGCTGATCCACATGCATCGCGCGCTGATCTCCCGCGGGCCGATTTTTCGGCCTCCCGCGGCATCCGACGACTTCCGCGTCCACCGCCCGCGGGGTGACTTCCGAGCGCGTCGCACCCCACTTCCAGAGCCCTCCGCGAGCGGCCTCGGACACGTGTCCCGACAGGCTCCGAAACGCCTCCGGTTTCAAGCGCTTTCGCACGCCCTTCCGGATGCACCTGAATGTCAGACCCCACCCGTAGTCTGTGTTCCACGAGGCAAGGAACTCGCAGTCACTTCTCTCCGGTACCTCTCCGCCAAGGCGCGGGGGGAGAAGCCCTCTTTTCGACAGGTTTCCGCACGCCATGGAACAACGATTGGCCACCATCATTGGAAATGCAGTTCGCGCGGCGCGGCAGCGGCTGGAGCTCACCCAGGCCGACGTGGCCGAGCGCGTGGGAATCGCCACCGAGGTGTACGGGCGGCTGGAGCGCGGTCACATGCTCCCCAGCGTCCGCACGCTGAGGAAGCTGTGTCTGGTTCTCAACTGCTCGTCGGACGTGCTGCTCGGCATGTCTGGCGTGGAAGGCGCGCCCACGCTCGCCGAGGATCCTCCGGAGTACCGCGAGCGTCCCGAGGTGCGCCGCCTCTTGCGCACCGTGCGCAAGCTGGATGCGCCCCGGCTGCGGCTGTTGGGACAGGTCGCCAACGCACTTGAGACGT
The DNA here is from genome assembly GCF_006636215.1 of Myxococcus llanfairpwllgwyngyllgogerychwyrndrobwllllantysiliogogogochensis. Classification (GTDB taxonomy): domain Bacteria; phylum Myxococcota; class Myxococcia; order Myxococcales; family Myxococcaceae; genus Myxococcus; species Myxococcus llanfairpwllgwyngyllgogerychwyrndrobwllllantysiliogogogochensis. The sequence continues at coordinate 8,989 of NZ_VIFM01000056.1, forward strand.
GAGCACCCGCAGCACGCCCGCGATACGCTGCTTCCATTCCGCATCCGTGGAAGACAGCGAACGCGGGCGGAATCAGCACCGGGGCGGGGTGGACCCGGGTTGAAACGGATTGAGGGGGACGACGCTGAAGGTTGCGCGTTTTCGCAAGCGCTTGGCGCATGGAATGAAGCGGCGAGGCAGGCGCGAGCCTACCTTCGGGCTTCATGACTCGCCCCTCCCCCGCCCCCGCTCTCGACTTGCCGCAGCTCGCGGTACACGCGCTGTGGTGGGTGTGGTTCCCTTCCTTCCTGTTGAGCTGGGACCACCTGGGCCTCTGGGGTCGCGTGGGCATGTGCGCCGTCGGCTGGGCGGTGCTGTTCTGGAACTACGCCGTCCTGCACAACCACATGCACGTGTCCATGGCGCGCCCCCGGCTGGTGAACTGGGTCGTGTCCCGGACGCTGGGCCTGGCGTGCGGGTTCCCCTACCGGGGCTACTACATCCACCACTTCAACCATCACCGGTACAACGATGGCCCGGGGGACTGGGGCCAGCGGCGGCCGGGTGAAGGCGCCCTGCGTTATTGCCTGCGCTCGGCGCTGACGCCGTGGTTCTGGCCGTTCGAGGCGGTGGCCAACGTCTGGCGGTGGGCCAAGAAGCGCAACCAGCGCACGGAGCTCGTCCTCGACTTCCTCGTCGTGGACGGGGGCATCCTGGCGGTCATCCTCTGGCGGCCGGCCCTGGGGCTGGCGTGGTGGGGGGTGCTGCTGGTGGGGCAGGTCTGCATCCACTGGCTCAACCTGGCGGCCCACTTCGAGACGGACTCCACCCAGCGGGGGGCCCTGGGCACCACGTCCACCTCCCGTCTGTACAACCTGTTCTTTTTCAATGCGGGTTATCACCAGGCCCACCATGTGAAGCCCCAGGTGCCCTGGCGGGAGCTGCCGGGGACGACCCAGGAGCTGGCGGGTGCCTCGCTGGTCAGGCCGGAGCTGGTGACTTCCCTGTCCCCCATCAATCCCTTCTGGGTGGCCAAGGTGGCGAAGCGCTATTCTGCCGAGCCGTGCGATCGGCAGACGGCGTCGACGATTACTTCAGGGACCCCCACGGCCGTTACCTAGTCGGGGAAGGCTTCCTGCACTGGTACGCCTCGGCGGACCTGTGCGGCTTCATTCTCTGGGGGCGCCCCTCGGAGAGCCATGTGCGCCGGCTGGTGCATGTGCTCGACGTGGAGCTGGCCCCCGCGGCGCCGCATGCGTCGCTGGTGGACGCGCGCCGGCTGGAGGCGGCGGACCCGGCGGCCTTCGCGGTGCTGGTGAAGTACATGCAAGCGCGTGAGAAGTCCTTCAGCACGTCCGTGCAGCGGCAGGCCCTGGTGCGTCCGGAGGGCGTGGCGGGCGCGGTGGTGGGCGGCTTCTACACGCTGCTGACAGGCGCCTATCCCAGCAAGGTGTTCACCGACCCGGCGAACGCGCTCGCGTGGTTGGGCCAGCCGGAGGGCCGGGCGGCGCCGCTGTTGTCCAAGCTGAATGATCTGGTGGCGGAGGCCACCGGCCAGTCGCCGCTCTTGCGCGAGCTGCACCAGGCGATGCGCGGCAAGCTGCCGGACATCAACCTGTCGGACGTGGCCCGGGAGATGGGCATGTCCGAGCGCACGCTCCAGCGCCGGCTGAAGGAGGCCGGGACGTCCTTCCAGGCGGAGCTCAACGCCGTGCAGGTGCGCATGGCGCAGGCGCTCCTGCTGGAGACGGACATGAAGCTCACCGCTGTCGCGGTGGAGGTGGGCTGCGCGTCGCTGCAGCACTTCAGCAGCCTGTTCCGCAAGCTGGTGGGAGACTCCCCCAGCTCGTGGCGCGAGCGGCAGCAAGGCAAGACGTCCGCCGAGGCGAGCCCCGCGCTCGATGCCTCCGTCGCCGCACCGGAGCCCCGCCGCGACGGCTCCTCGGGCGAGTAGCCGCGCCGAGGAGCGCGCTCAGCTCGGTCTCGGTCGAACATCCCCTCCGCGCGGGACCACACCCTCGGACACATCGCCGCGCCGAGGAGCCCGCTCAGCTCGGGTCCGGTCGAACATCCCCTCCGCGTGGGACCACACCCTCGGGCGAGTCGCCGCGCCGAGGAGCGCGCTCAGCTCGGTCTCGGTCGAACATCCCCTCCGCGTGGGACCACACCCTCGGGCAAGTCGCCGCGTTGAAGAGCCCGCTCAGCTCGGACTTGGACGGTGCTCCGGAGTCGGGGGCGCCGACGGCAAGTGCAGCGTGAAGCACGCGCCGCCCTCCGGACGGTTCGCCACCGACAGCGTGCCACCGACGCGGGCCAGGTACTCGCGACACAGGGCCAGCCCCAGGCCGGTGCCCTTGCCGGGGGCCTTGGTGGTGAAGAAGGGCTCGAAGAGGCGCGACAACGCGGCCTCCGGAATGCCCGGCCCGTTGTCCTCCACCTCCAGTCGCACGCCTCCAGCTTCAGCGCGGGCTCGCAGGACGATGCGCGCGACGCGCGGAGGCTGTGCGGAGTCCACCGCGTCCGCCGCGTTGAGCAGCAGGTTCAACACCACCTGCACCAGGTGTCGCTGCCCCAGCCTCACGCGGCTCAGCTCCGGCGACAGCTCCCGCACCACCTGCCCCAGGCTCCGCAGCCGCACCGACGCGAGCCGCTCCGCCTCGTCCAGCGCATCGACCACGCCGCACGCCTCCTCCGTGTCCACCGAGTCCCGGGAGAAGCGGCGCAGGTCGGTGACAATCTGCTGGATGCGCAGCACCCCCTGCTGCGTCTCCTCCAGCACGCGCCGCATCTCCTCCAGGTCCGGCATCGGCTCCTCGACGACGTCACCCAGGTAGCCCAGGTTGGACTTCACGTAGGCCAGCGGGTTGTTCACCTCGTGCGCCACACCCGCCGCCAGTCGCCCCACCAGCGCCAGCCGCTCCGTCTCCGCGCGACTGACCTCCGCTTCCGCCCTCAACCGCTCACTGCGCGCCAGCCGCTCCAGCACCGCCAGCCGCTCCAGCACGGCCTCGCGCTCCGCGTCGCGCATGCGTTGAAACAGCTTCCCGCTGAAGACCGAAATCCAGGCCATGAAGAGGAAGACCGTCACCTGGCCAATGAGCTGTCGCTCCGAGCCGCCCGACAGCCACGACGCCAGCACCACGCCCACCAGCGTCAGGACGATGGACGCCCACACCGTCACCAAATCGCCCGGCGTGAAGACGGCGATGATGAGCGGCATCGCGAACAGCAGCGGGAACAGCGGACTCGCCAGGCCTCCGGTGAAGTGGATGTCCAGCGCGAGCGCGGCCAGGCTGAAGACGCCGCCCACGGTGCTGGCCCGCTGGGACGGCAGCCAGCGCGAGCCCGCCGCCAGGGCACACGCGACGAGGAGGGCGGCCCAGCCCACGTGGATCAACGCCACCTCGGGGACGAAGCCCCCGAACAGCAGCGGATGCGTGGTCAGCGAGAGCAGCAGGACGCCCGCGGAGACGATGAAGCCCCTGCGCTTGAGCCGCAGATGGGTTTCGAGCTCGGAGGCCGAGGGACTGGGTACGACGGGTAGATGCACGGAGCCGTCCTACTGCTGGGCGCGCTGCGCGGCGGGACGGGCCATCTGCCGCTCCACATAGGCGCGCAGGGCGGGGAAGTCCTCCAGGAGCCCCATGCCCCCACCCCAGTTGAGGATGGATGCCATCACCACGTCCGCCGCGGTGAAGCGCTCGCCCACCAGGAACGGTCGCCCCTTGAGCTTCTCCTCCAACATGCGGGCGATGTCCGTGAAGCGCTTCTTGCCCCGGTCGGCCTCGGCGGGCACGCGCTCGTGCTCCGGCAGGAAGCGGCTGTGCGCGGAGTACGCGGACAGGGGCGGCTCCATGGTGGCCATGCAGAACATCATCCACTGGTAGTACTCGGCGCGCTCCACGGTACCGAGCGCCGGAGCGAAGCCCTTGTCCGGGAACTTGTCGGCGACGTGCAGGAGAATCGCGGCCGACTCGAAGACCGCGTGTCCGTCATCCTCCAGCGCGGGCATGGAGCCCATGGGATGGACGCGCAGGTACTCGGGGCTCTTGTGCTCTCGCTGGAGCAGGTCCACCGGCACCAGCTCGTAGGGCACGCCCAGCTCCTCGAGCAACCAGCGGGGGCGGGTGGCGCGCGTGTGCTGAGCGAAATAGAGCTTCATCATCGTCGTCGGGACTCCGAGGTGTGTCGCTTGAGCCGGCGAGCCTTTCCGAGCTGCACGGCGCCGCGCGAGCTTCGCATCTCCCCCCTCCCCACGGGTGCGGGGATTATTGGATCCGGGCACACCGCGCGCAGCTTGCACCCCCTGCATTCGGCCCCGCTCCACACCGCCTCGTAGAGCGCCGTCACCCGGTCGATGACGTCGAAGTCCTCCGTCACGAACCCCAGTTCGAAATTGCGCACCGCGTCGCCCTTCGCGCCCAGGCCCGCGCCCGTGAGGTTGGCGCTCCCCAGGTACGCCCACGCCCCGTCCACGACGACCGCCTTGAAGTGCACGCGCGGGCAGACCTTCAGCTCCAGTCCCCCCGCCACCAGCCGGGCCCGCTCGTCGAAGGCCGCGCGGAACGGACGGCTCGGCAGCTCCGCGTGCAAGAGCCGCAGCGACAGCCCTCGCGCCGACAGCCCATCCAACACCTCCACCAACGGAACGAAGCGCCCCTTCGACTCCACGTACATCGCCTTCACGTTCGCCGTCGCAATCCACACCGACTCGCGCGCGTGAAGCAGCTTCTCCAGCACCACCTCCCGATACAGCTCACTGCCGGACAGCAGTTCCGCCTGGATGGGACGCATGAAGGCCATCCTCACACACATACCTACCACCCTCCAGTCGGAGCCCATTGTCCGCCGCTGGAAACTGACCTCCAGTCACTTGACGACTGACCTGGGGTCACCTAGCAATGACCCATGGTCAGCAATCCGGGGGTGAAGGGGGAGAGGGCGGCGCCTCAGCGGGCGCGCAAGGACGAGGACAAGGAAGCGCGACGTCGGCTGCTCCTGGATGAAGCGCTGGCGCTCTACGCGGCCACCTCCTACGCGGAGGTGAAGATGGCGGACGTGGCGGAGCGGGCCGGCCTCGCCAAGGGGACGGTGTTCCTCTACTTCCCGACCAAGGAGGCGCTGTTCCTGGCGCTGCTGGAGGACCTGCTCTTCTCCTGGTTCGCCCGACTGGATGCGCGGCTGTGTCAGTCGGACGCGCCGTGGACGGGCCCCTGGTTGGCCCGCTCGGTGGCCCAGTCGTTGGAGGCGGAGACCTCGCTCACGCGGCTGCTGGCGATGCTGCAGACGGTGCTGGAGCAGAACGTGTCCGTGGAGCAGGCGCGCCGGTTCAAGGAGCGGCTGCTGCAGGCCATGCTGCACATCGGCGCGCTGCTGGAGGCGCGGCTGGACTTCCTAAAGCCGGGTGAAGGCCCCCGGGTGCTCGTGCATCTGCACGCGCTGGTGACGGGCCTGCGGCAGATGGCGGACGTGGCGCCCGTGGCGCGCGAAGTCCTGGCGTCGCCGCACATGGCCCCCTTGCGAATCGACTTCACCGCCGAGCTGACGGCGGCCCTCACCACCCTCTTGCGCGGGCTCGAGTCCCGCTGAAACACGTCACCACACCCCAGGAGCCAACCATGCTGGAGCTCGTCCCCGTCGCCACCGAGTCGAAGCCCTCCGCGGACCTCGCGCGCATCCAGGCCGCCTTCCAGGCCCAGCGCGCGAATCGCTGGGTGATGTCCCGCACCACCACGGCCGAGCGCGTCGCCCGGCTCAAGCGCCTGCGCGAGGCCATCATCGCCCGCCGCGATGAGCTGGCGGAGGCCATCCACCAGGACTTCCGCAAACCCGCGCTGGAGGTGGAGCTGACGGAAATCCACCCGACGCTGGAGGAGCTGAACCACACGGTGAAGCACCTGTCGTCGTGGATGAAGCCCACGCGGGTGGGCACGCCGATGCTGCTCGCGGGCTCCTCCGCGCACGTGCGCTACGAGGCGCGCGGCGTGGTGCTGGTGCTGGCCCCCTGGAACTATCCCTTCCAGCTCCTGATGGCGCCGCTCATCGCCGCCATCGCCGCGGGCAACACCGTCATCTGCAAGCCCAGCGAGAAGACGCCGCACACCGCGCGCTTCCTCTCGCGGCTGGTGCGCGACGTCTTCCCGGAGAACGAGGTCGCGCTGTTCGAGGGCGGCGCGGAGACGGCGGAGGCGCTCCTGGAGCTGCCGTTCGACCACTTCTTCTTCACGGGCAACCCGCGCATCGGCCGCAAGGTGATGGAGGCCGCGGCGAAGCACCTGGCCAGCGTGACGCTGGAACTGGGTGGCAAGTCACCGGCCATCGTCGACGAGACGGCGGACGTGCAGGCCGCGGCCGAGCGGCTCGCGTGGGGCAAGTTCATCAACGGCGGACAGACCTGTGTCGCCCCGGACTACGTCTTCGTTCACGAGTCCCGACAGCAGGCCTTCATTGACGCGCTCAAGGCGGTCATCGCCCGCTTCTACGGCGCCACCGAGCCGGAGCGGCAGGCAAGCGCGGACTTCTCGCGCCTGGTGGACGCGACGGCGTGGCGGCGGGTGAAGGACCTGGTCGACCGGACGGTGGCGGCGGGCGCCAAGGTCGAGGTGGGCGGGGTGGCGGACGGGCCCTCGCGCTACCTGGCGCCCACCGTGCTGACGGGCGTGACGGCGGACATGGCCATCATGGAGGGGGAAATCTTCGGGCCGGTGTTGCCGGTGATGACGTACCGCTCGCGCGACGAGGTGTACGCGCACATCCAGGGTGGGGAGAAGCCGCTGGCGCTCTACGTCTTCAGCCAGGACAAGCGGGCCATCGAGGACGTGTTCCGCAACACGACCTCCGGAGGGGCGGTGGTGAACAACGTCCTCATCCACGTGGCGAACCCGAACCTGCCCTTCGGCGGGGTGGGAATGAGCGGCCTGGGGCACTACCACGGCGTCTACGGCTTCCGGACCTTCAGTCACGAGCGCGCCGTGTCGGTTCAATGGATGAAGTCGCTGGCGGCGGTGTTCTTCCCGCCGTACCGCGGAAAGGCGCAGGAGTGGGCCTCCCGCGCCAGCCGGCTGTTGGAGTAGGCCCCACACAGCCAGAGGAGCCGGGATGCGCGTGGTGAAGCAGGAGGAGGAGCTGATTCCCCGGGGCATGCAGGAGGCGTTCGACCGCCTGCGGGCCCGGCGCTGGGACGTGGCGCGGCGTGGCCCCGGTGAGCGGCTGGCGAAGCTGGAGAAGCTCAAGGCGCTCATCGTCGAGCGGAGGCAGGCGCTCGCCGACGCCATCCACGCGGACTTCCGCAAGCCGCCCGCGGAGGTGGAGGCGACGGAAATCCTCCCGGTGCTGATGGAGCTGGAGCACGTGCGCAAGCACCTCAAGGCGTGGATGAAGCCGCGCAAGGTGACGACGCCGCTGGTGCTCACGGGGACGACCAGCCACGTGCGTCACGAGGCGCGCGGCGTCGTGCTGGTGATGGCGCCGTGGAACTACCCGTTCAACCTGCTGTTGATGCCGCTGGTGGGCGCGGTGGCGGCGGGCAACACCGTCATGTGCAAGCCCAGCGACAAGACGCCGAACACGTCGCGCTTCCTGGCGGAGCTGGTGCGCGACACGTTCCCCGAGGACGAGGTGGCGCTGTTCGAAGGTGGCGCGGAGGTGGGCGAGGCGCTCTTGCGGCTGCCGTTCGACCACTTCTTCTTCACCGGAGGGCCGCGCGTGGGGCGGCGGGTGATGGAGGCCGCGGCGAAGCACCTGGCCAGCGTGACGCTGGAGCTGGGCGGCAAGTCGCCGGCCATCGTGGATGCATCAGCGGATATCGAAGCCGCGGCGGAGCGGGTGGCCTGGGGCAAGTTCCTCAACGGCGGGCAGACGTGCATCGCGCCGGACCACGTCTGGGTTCATGCATCGAAGGAAGAGGCTTTTCTCGCGGCCCTGAAGGCGGCGCTGGAGCGCTTCTACGGGCGCTCCGAGGAAGCGCGGCGCGCGAGCTCCGACCTCTGCCGGATGGTGGATGACGGCGCCTTCGCGCGGGTGCGCGGGTTGCTGGACCGCACGGTGGCGGCGGGAGCGCGAGTGGTTGTCGGCGGCGGCGTGGACGCGGAGACGCGCTTCATCGCGCCGACGGTGGTCGCGGACGTGACACCGGATGCGCCGTTGATGGAGGAGGAAATCTTCGGGCCGGTGTTGCCGGTGCTGCGCTTCGAGTCGCTCGACGAGGTGGTGACGCACGTGCGCGCGGGCGGCAAGCCGCTGGCGCTCTACGTCTTCAGCCATGACGAGGCGGTGGTGGAGCGGCTGCTCCAGGAGACGAGCGCGGGCGGGACGTGCATCAACGCCGTGGTGTTGCACAACGTGAACCCGAACCTGCCGTTCGGAGGCGTGGGCACGAGCGGCCTGGGCGCGTACCACGGCGAGACGGGCTTCAAGACCTTCAGCCACGAGCGCGCGGTGCTGCGCCAGGGACGCACGTCCCTGGCGAACCTGTTCTTCCCGCCGTACACCGGCAAGGCCCGGAAGCTCGCGCGACTGGCGAGCCGCCTGTTCGAGTAGGCGGCCCCGCCGTCAACTCAGCTGCGAAGACCCGGAGCTTCGTGGCCGGTGCGAGCCACGTACTCGGTGTAGCCACCGCCATACTGGTGGATGCCGTCCGGCGTCAGCTCCAGCACGCGGTTGGACAGCGCGCCCAGGAAGTGACGGTCGTGCGAGACGAAGAGCATGGTCCCCTCGTAGCGGGCCAGCGCTGTAATCAGCATCTCCTTCGTCGCCATGTCCAGATGGTTGGTGGGCTCGTCCAGCACCAGGAAGTTGGGCGGGTCGAAGAGCATCTTCGCCATCACCAGACGCGCCTTCTCACCACCCGACAGCACGCGGCACTTCTTCTCCACCTCGTCACCGGAGAAGCCGAAGCACCCGGCCAGCGCGCGCAGCGAGCCCTGTCCCGCGCGGGGGAACGCGTCCTCCAGTGACTCGAACACCGTGCGCTCACCGTTCAGGAGGTCCATGGCGTGCTGGGCGAAGTACCCCAGCTTCACGCTGCCACCCACCGTCACCGCGCCCGTGTCCGGCGTCGTCGAGCCCACCACCAGCTTCAACAGCGTGGACTTGCCCGCGCCGTTGACGCCCATGACGCACCAGCGCTCGCCGCGGCGCACGAGGAAGTCCATGCCGTCATAGATGCGCCGGGAACCGTAGGCCTTGTGCACCGCCTTCAGGTTCACCACGTCGTCGCCCGAACGCGGCGCCGGCTGGAACTCGAACAGCACCGTCGTGCGGCGCTTGGGCGGCTCCACCTTCTCAATCTTCTCCAGCTTCTTCACGCGGCTCTGCACCTGCGCGGCGTGCGAGGCGCGGGCCTTGAAGCGCTCGATGAACTTCAGCTCCTTGGCGAGCATGGCCTGCTGGCGCTCGTACTGCGCCTGCTGCTGCTTCTCGTTCTGCGCGCGCTGCTGCTCGTAGAAGTCGTAGTTGCCCGAGTACGTCGTCAGCGAGCCGCCGTCGATTTCCACCATCTTGGTGACGATGCGGTTGAGGAACTCGCGGTCGTGCGACGTCATCAGGAGCGCGCCCTCGTACCCCTTGAGGAATCCCTCCAGCCAGATGAGGCTCTCCAGGTCCAGATGGTTGCTCGGCTCGTCGAGCAGCATCGCGTCCGGACGCATGAGCAGGATGCGCGCCAGCGCCACGCGCATCTTCCAACCGCCGGACAGCGCGCCGACGTCGCCGTCCATCATCTCCTCGCTGAAGCCCAGGCCCGCGAGAATCTCCCGCGCGCGGCCCTCCAGCGCGTAGCCACCCAGCTCCTCGAAGCGCGCCTGCACCAGGCCGTAGCGCTCGACGAGCTTCTCCATGTCGTCGGCCTTGTCCGGGTCGGCCATGTCGGCTTCGAGCGCCTTCATCTCCGCGGCGACCGTGCTCACCGGGCCCGCGCCATCCATGACCTCGGACACGGCGCTGCGGCCGGACATCTCGCCGACGTCCTGGTTGAAGTAGCCGATGGTGACGCCACGGTCGACGGCCACCTGGCCTTCGTCGGGGTGTTCCTGGTCGGTAATCATCCGGAACAGCGTCGTCTTGCCGGCCCCGTTGGGCCCGACGAGGCCGACCTTCTCCCCCTTGTGGAGAGCGGCCGAAGCCTCGATGAAGAGAATCTGCTGGCCGTGCTGCTTGCTGATGTTGTCGAGACGAATCATGTGCGTAGGGGGTGCCCGGAAGGCGGGCGCGGCGCCCTTATGCCATGGGGGACGCCGAAGGAGGATTGTTCCGAACCCTCGACCTCCGCTTCCCATGCCCGGGGGCGGCCCACCAGGGGGGCGTTCGCCCTGGAGCCGGGAGGGAGACCTACATGGCCCCGTCGCCTCCCAGGCGCCATTCCGCCGTGAGCGGATCCGCTCGGGCACCGGGAGCCGGACACCCCGCCCTGGGTGCCCGGCCGCCTGGTCCCCTGCCGTGCCTCAGGGCGTGATGACGAGGCGGATGGGATTGCCTTCCTTCTTCACCAGCCGCTCCACGCCCTTCGCCACGTCCTCCAGCGGCATCGTCGCCGTCACGGAGCGCGAGACGTCCAGACGCTTGGTGCTCACCAGCGTCACGAGCTGGTCCAGGTGCTTCTTCTCGTAGCCCAGGTGTCCGACCAGCGCCTGGGAGCGCAGGCCGAAGTTGACCCCGGCGCCCAGTTGGATGGGCTCGGGCGACAGGCCCACCATCACCGCGCGCCCGTAGCGCCCGAGGCTCAACGCCGCCTGCGCCAGCACCGAGTTCGCGCCCACCAGGTCCACCGCCACATCCAACCCCAGCCCATTCGTGTGCTGGAGAATCTGCGCGCGCACGTCCGGAGAGCGCGGGTCCAACGCCACGTCCGCGCCAAACTCCAGCGCGCGGTTTCGCGCGGCCTCGTTCGTGTCGAACGCGATGATGGGCGTCGCCCCCATCATCCGGGCAATCTGCACCGCGTGGACCCCAAGCCCACCGATGCCCCACAGGCCCACCGACTGCGCGGGCCGCAACTTCGCGCTCTCCACCAGTCCCGCGTACGGCGTGGCCACCGCGTCCGCGAGGATGGCCGCCTGTTCGAAGGGCAGGTGGTCCGGAATCGAGGACAGCACGAAGTACGGCACCACGACGTACTCGGCCCACGCGCCGTCGTAGTGGAAGCCCATGATTTGAAAGTCGAGGCACTCCTGCGGCTGGCCATTGGAGCACTTCGGGCAGCGACCGCAGGGCTTGCCACCCGCCATCGCGACACGCTGCCCCTCCTTCCAGCGCGGCACGCCCACGCCCACCTCGTCGATGACACCCGAGGACTCATGGCCCGGCGTCACCACGGGCAACGGAGAGCGGAGCGAACCGTCGAGCAGATGCGCATCCGACAAGCAGATGCCGCACGCCTTCACTCGCACCCGCACCTCGCCCGGACGCGGTTGGGGCACGGGGACCTCCGTCACCGTCAACGTCCGCGTGGCCGTATCGAAGCGCGCCGCCCGCATCGTCCGCTGGTTCGCGTCTGCCATCGATTGCTCCTCCTGGCCGCGCATCGTGGAACACGAGCGGGCACCCAAGCTCGGAAGGCGCGACCGTAGCACGCACCCTCGGGGCTGCTCGCTGACTCGAAGCGAGCCTTTCACTCTGGCGCGAGGACGACACTTCCACCGCACCCATTCGGCTCCGAGCGGTCTGGAACGACTCGCACCGCGAAACTGGCACCGCGCCAGTCCGCCTCCCCATGCGCATCGCGACACGGGAGGCTCGCGCACTCGCACCCGTTCCCGTGCAACGCCTCGCCCTGTGGCGTAGGCGGCATCACGGCCGTTTGCGCGCACCACCGCCAGCACGGGCGCGCCGTGTGGCGTAGAGTGCCCGGCCGTGCTGACCGTCGAACCGCATCCGTCCCTGGACACCCTGGCCTTCACCACCACGTTCCCCGCACCGCTGGGCTCGCTGCCCTCGCCGGAGTGGCTGGTGGCGTTGCTGAAATCGGATGCGGCCGCGCCACTCTCCAGCGACGACGCCGTGCGAGGCGCCGTGCGCGACATGCTCCGCCACGGCGGCTACAAGCCCACAGGCCGCGGCAAGCCCGCCTCCGAGTACCTGGTGCGCGCCGCGACGGAAGGCACGCTCGGCTCCATCAACACCGCCGTGGACCTCTGCAACGCCGTGTCCCTGCACAGCGGCCTGCCCATCAGCGTCGTCGACCTGGACCGGGCCACCGCGCCCTTCCGCGTGGGCATCGCCCCCGAGGGCTCCCAGTACGTCTTCAATGCCTCCGGTCAGAGCATCGACCTGGCGGGCCTGCTGTGCCTCTTCGACGCCGAGGGACCCTGCGCCAATGCCGTGAAGGACGCCCAGCGCACCAAGACGAACGCCGACACCCGCCGCACCCTCACCGTCCTCTGGGGCGCCAGGGGCCTGGGTGACCGCACCGCGCGCGCCTTCACGTGGTACCGCGAGCTGTTGGAACGCGCGGGCGCCACCGTGGAGCGGCTCCCCTGAGCGCCCTGGACCTGGAGCAACTGCTCGCCGACGGCGCACGCTCCCTCTCCGCCGCCTGGGGACGACCCGTGCTCCTGGCCGAGCCCCAGGTCCTCCGCACCGAGTCCCGCTGCCATGTCGTGCGCGCCCGCGTCCGCGGCGGCGATGTGCCCACCGTCATCCTCAAGCACTTCCACGCGGACCCCGTGCTCGGCCTGGACGAGTGGGCCGGGCTGGAGCTGCTCGGCCGCCACAACCTCACCACCGCCCCGGGACTCATCGCCGGCGACATCCACTCCCGCCTCCTCGTCCTCCAGGACCTGGGCACCGGCCCCAGCCTGGAAGACCTCTTCAATTCGGTGGACGCGAGCGCCGCCACCGGAGGACTGCTCGCCGTGGCCCGGCTCACGGGCCAGCTCCACGCGCGCACCCGGGGCCTGCAAGGTGACTTCGACCTGCTCCGCCACTCGCTGCACCCACGCCCCTTGCGCGTGCGCATCGACAACGCGCGCTATCTGGTGGAGCACGCGGACCGGCTGCATCGCTGGACGAACGCCGTCGGCACCACCGTGGCCGCCGGCACCCAGGAGGACGTGGAGCAACTGGCGCGTGAGCTGGCCGAGCCCGGCCCCTTCCTCGCGCTCACCCACGGGGACATGGCCCCGGGCAACACGCTCTTCACCACCAGCGGCCCGCGCCTGCTCGACTTCGAATACTGCGGCATGCGCCACGCGCTCTACGACGCGCTCATGTGGCTCATCGTGGTGCCCCTGCCCGACGAGCTCGTCACCCGCGCGGACCTCACCTATCGCATCACCCTGGCCCCCGTCTGCGAGGCGGCCCAGACGGACGCCACGTACACCCACGCGCGTGCCCTGGTCGCCACGGCGCGCACGGTGAACATGTTCCAGTGGCTGTCGCCCAAGGCGCTGGAGCGAGACAGGGATTGGGCACCGGGCTACTCCGAGCGCGCCGCCCTGCTGCGCCACCTCGCGCGCTCCCGCGTCCTGCGCGAGCCCACGAGCCTGGTCCCCGCCCTCTCACGCACCCTCGCCGCCCTGGAGGAACGACTCGCGGAGCGCTGGGCGGGAACCCCTTCCTTCACCTGGCCCGCGTTCCGGTAGCGCGCCGGAGGACGCTCGCCTTCGCGCTCACTCGCGGACGCGAACCACCACCTTGCCGAAGGGCCCCCGGTCCAGGTGCTCGAGCGCCTTCGGGAACTCGCGCAGCGCATACGTCGCGTCGACGACCGGCTCCAGGCGCAGCGCGTCCACCGCGCGCACGAAGTTCTCCAGGCCGCGGCGGTTCCCCACCAGCACGCCCTGGATGACGCCCTGGGTCTGGAACAACGGCACCACCGGAAAGCGCATGTCGAAGCCGTCCAGCACGCCGATGAGCGTGACGCGTCCACCGGGCGCCAGCGCGCTGACCGAGCGCGCCAGGTTGTCGCCGCCCACCATCTCCAGGATGTGGTCCGCGCCGCGCCCGCCCGTCAGCTCCACCACCGCCTTCTCCCAGTCCGGCGTCTGGCGCCGGTGGATGCCGTGGGCCGCGCCCAGCTTCTTCGCGCGCGCAAGCTTCTCCTCATCCCCCGACGTGACGATGACCCGCGCTCCCAGCGCCGAGGCGAACTGCACGGCGAACAGCGACACGCCGCCCGTGCCCTGGGTCACCACCGTCTGCCCGGGCCGCACCCCGCCCAGCTCCACGAGCGCCGTCCACGCGGTGAGCCCCGCGCACGGCAGCGTGCTGGCGCGCACGTCATCCAGTGTCCGGGGCGCGGCGACAAGCCAGCTCTCCGGCATCGCCACATACTCGGACAACACCCCCGGCAGACTCCCTCCCAGGCTGCGCACCGAGCCATTCACGCGCGGCACGGGTCCATCCACCCAGTCCGCGTTGAACGCGGCGAGCACCCGCTCCCCCACCTTGAACCGGGTGACACCGCCACCCGTGGCCACCACCTCGCCGACCATGTCGGAGGTGGGCACGAAGGGCCACGGCACATCCGAATAGCCAGCCCCGTCGAGGAACAACTTCTCGCGGTAGTTCAGCGACACCGCGGAGACTCGGACCAGGGCCTCGCCCGCGGCCGGCGTGGGAATCGCCACGCTCGCCAGCTCCAGGTTCGCTCGGCCAGGCCGCCGCAGCTCCCACCGCTTCATCACGCCATCCATCGTTTCGCTCCGTTGCCGTGCCATCGAGAGGCGTGGGGGATATACGGACGCGAAGGCGTCGCCAGTGACGAGACTTCGGCGCCTCACTGGGGACAGGAATTCACCAATGGGAACCACACCGTGACGGACCGACTCAGTGGAGTGCTCACCTTCGTCCAGGCCGCCGAGGCTGGTGGCTTCGCGCTCGCGGCCGAGCGGCTGGGCCTGTCCCGCTCCGCCGTCGGAAAGAGCATCGCCCGGCTGGAGGAGCGACTGGGCACCCGCCTGTTCCAGCGCACCACGCGCAGGCAGAGCCTCACCGAGGACGGACAGGTCTTCTACGAGCGCTGTGTCCGCGCGCTGGCGGAGCTGGAAGCGGCGGAGGCCGCGCTGGACTCCGGCCGCCGCGCACCCACGGGCCGCCTGCGCGTGGCCGCGTCCGTGCTGTTCGGTCGGCACTGCGCCGCACCCCTGCTCTGGGAGCTGACGCGCCAGCATCCGGGCCTCGAGCTGGAGCTGTGCTTCAGCGACCGCGTGGTGGACCTCATCGAGGAGGGCTTCGACCTGGCCATCCGCGTCGCGCCCCTCGCGGACCACGCGGGCCTCACCGCGCGCAGACTCGGCGCGCAGATGATGGTGGTCTGCGCCTCGCCTCGCTACGTCGCCCGGCATGGCCGACCGAAGACGCTCGCGGACCTCGCGAACCACGAGGCCATCAATTACGGGCGACAGGGCATCAGCAAGCCCTGGCGTTTTCCGGACGGCCAGGGCGGAGAGCGGGTCATCCCCGTCCAGGGCAGCCTGCGCTTCGATGACCTGGAGGCCATCGCCGATGCCGCCGTCCAGGGCGCCGGGCTCGCGTGGCTTCCGTGCTGGCTCGTCGCCGAGCGGGTGCACAAGGGCGAGCTCGTGACGCTGCTGGAGACGGAGGGCCGCCACGGCAATGAAATCTTCGCCGTGTGGCCCCAGAACAAGCACCTGCCGTCGAAGGTGCGCGCGGCCATCGACATCCTGGTCGCGCGCATCCCCGAGCGGCTTTCCTCCGGGGAGAACCAGTCCAAGGGGGCACGGAGAAAGCCCGTGCGCCGGAAGGCCTAGAGTCCCTCGCCGAAGCGGTCTCCCGTCTCCACCGAGTCCGTCTGCTCCGACGGCGCCTGGGACCAGAGCTGCTCGCCCGCGCGCGACAGGCCCGTGACACCCGCGCTGTACAGCACCTGCACCGCGCCCGAGTCGGTCGCGCTCCCCACGTCCTCGTACGGCACGCCCACCGCCAGGTCCACGAAGCCATCCCCGTCGTAGTCCCCCGAGGACAGCCGGGAGCCGAACGCATCCTGGAGCTCCGCGCCCTCCTCCACGGTGGAGCCCACTTGAGACCAGCGCTGCTCACGCGCAGTGGACAGCCCACCCGGCGCGCCGTGCAACACGTGCACGATGCCCGCGCCGACGACAGCCCCCACGCTCTCGGACGCCACGCCGATGGCGAGGTCCACATGGCCATCTCCATCGAAGTCCTCGGCCACCAGCGCGGAGCCCAGGGCATCGCCTTGCTCGGCCACGTCCGAGATACCGGCGGAATCCTGACTCCAGGCGAGGGCCCCCGTGGACTGGAGCCCCGCGCTTCCGCCGCGCAGCACCGTCACCGCGCCCGCCCCCGCCATGAAGCCCACCGTCTGACCCGGAGCCGCGATGGCCAGCTCACTCCGACCATCGCCATTGAAGTCCCCCGCCGCCAGCGCGGCACCGAAGAGCACCTCCTCGCTCGCGACACCGGGCACCCCGTCGCTTCCCGGAGTCCACAATTGGTTGCCCGTGCTCGTCAGGCCATCGATGGAGCCGGACAGCACGTTCACCGCGCCCACGTTCGCGACGGTGCCCACGTCCTCGGAGGGCACACCCACGGCCAGCTCGTCGAAGCCGTCTCCGTTGAAGTCACCCGCGGCCAGCGCGGAGCCGAAGCGGTCTCCCGTCTCCGTGACTTCGAGCACGTGCGCCGCCGCCTGACTCCAGCTCTGCGCGCCCGTTCCGGTGAGCCCGGAGACGGAGCCGAACAACACCGTCACCAGTCCGGAGTCGAGCGCCGATGAGCCATAGTCCTCGGCGGGAACACCCACGGCCAGGTCGTCATACCCGTCGCCATTGAAGTCCCCCACCGCCAGCACGGCGCCGAAGCCGTCGAACGCCTCGGCGCTGTCGGGCACGCTCGCGCTGTTCTGGTGCAGCACCTTGTCCGTGGACAAGTCCACGCCCTGCGCCGACCCCAGGAAGACGTGGACCGAGCCCGCGTCGACAATCCCATTCACGTCGTCCTCGGGCACGCCGACGGCCACGTCCGCGAAGCAGTCGCCATTGAAATCACCCACCGCCACCGCGGCGCCGAAGTGGTCGGCGAAACCCGCCGTGTCCTCCACACCCGACACGTCGCGATGCAGCCACAGGCCCGCGGTCCCCAGCCCCGTCGCCGAGCCCAGCACGACGCTCACCGCCCCCTGGTCCAACCCCATGCCCACGTCCTCGTCCGGCGCGCCGATGACGAGGTCCGCGTAGCCATCTCCATTCACGTCCGAGTGGCGCCCGTAGCCATGCAGGCGCTTCACGGCGCAGGCGTCGGCCAGAGTCGGCGCGGTGCGGTTCGCGGTGAAGAACGAGCCGTCCAACCGGGTGATGGTCGGCGAGTCATTCGCGGAGAAGGCCTCCGGCGCGTAGTGCATCAGGGAGTCCAACCCATAGGGCCCCAGGTTGCGGCCGGCCGCGCCCTCCTGCGCGAAGGTCTCGAAGGCGTGGGCATACCCTGCCTCGATGTTCTCGAAGTGGATGACGACGTTCCTGTCCCGGTCCGTGCGCGCCTGTTCGTGCCACAGCCCCAGCGTGTGCCCCACCTCGTGGAGCGTGCTCCCCGTGGTGCAGCCCGGCGCGAGTGTCACGAACTGCTGACCACCGATTCTGCCGACGTGTGACGAGCAGCCCGTGCCCGGCCGGAAGGTGACGTAGTCCGACTGGGTCGTGCGTGGCACGAACCGGATGGGAGTGAGGGCCTCCCACTGCGCCAGGGCCGCCGTGACGCGCCCGATGTTCGGCAAGGCCGCGTCCACCGTGTAGGGCACCACGCCGCCCGGCCAGCGCGTCATCGCGCGCGTGGACACCGCGCCCTGCGCCTCCACCGATAGCGCGGAGAGCTCTCTGGCCGGGACCTCGGGCGGCAGGAGGATGTCCCCCTGGAAGACACGCTCGCCGTCGATGCGCTCGTAGGCGAGCGCTCGCGGTCCTCCGGCGACCTGGAAGTTCGCTCGGCGCACTTCACCCGTGCGACCCGGGAAGGCTCGCTCCTGCCGGATGACCTCGCTTGAAGCATCGGCGTCGACCTCGCCGCCACAACCACTCGCGCTCCCGACGAGCACGCCCAGCACCACCCCCGCCCAGCCACGTGAAACATGTTTCATCCCCGGAAGTCTCGACATCGGAATGTATCCCCCAGAAGTCGGGCACGGCGCCCCGCGAGATGCGGGACGGCGCTCTTGCAACCCGATATGCATCTGCATCCGGATGATTATTTAGAGGAGCGGTCTGACATGCCGCGTTCCACGCCGACTTCGGTTCCGGGCGCAAGAGCCCGGGCCGAGCACGGGCGAAGCCGGGAACTTATCTATTGGACCGATGTCACATGGCAAAGACAGACGGACCCCGAGTCGCGGCCCGCACGGGGCCCTTCCAAGCTCAGAGCTTCAGGGCCTCGCGGATGCGAGCCACCACCTCCGGAGGGGGCGGCGAGACATCCACCTCCAGCGCCTGCGTGGGCACCTCCAGCGTGGCGAGCTGGCTGTCCAGCAACGACGGCGGCATGAAGTGCCCATGCCGCTTCGCGAGCCGGCCCGCCAGCACCTCGCGCGGAGCATTCAGGTACACCCACCGCGTACGCGCGGGGTCCACTTCCAGTTGGTCCCGGTAGGCGCGCTTGAGGGCGGACGAGGCGAGCACCAGGTCCTCGTCACGCTCCATGGCCGCCTGGAGCTGGCCGCGCACCACGGCGAGCCAGGGCGTGCGGTCCTCGTCCGTCAGGGGGACTCCGGCCGCCATCTTCGCCACGTTGGACCGGGGGTGCAGGTCATCCGCGTCCAGGAAGCGCCAGCCCAGGCTCCGCGCCAGGGCCTGCCCCACCGTCGTCTTCCCCGCGCCCGACACTCCCATGATGATGACGACCATCCGGTGCGGCCTCCTCGAATCGTGGACCTCCAGACAGGTTGCGACGCCTCCCGACAGAGCGCCACTCCCATCCTCGGCAAGTGCCCACCGCACCACGATGGCTTGAAGAGTCGCAACCGTATGAGCCGCCTTGGTGCTCGCGCTTGAGGACGTGGACGCACAGCCCCGGGAGTGATGCGCCGGGACTCGGTCCTCCGCTTGCTGGGCGAGCCGCCGCGGTCCTGGCGTCGAGCATGGACGGGACACCGGTGGAGGCCCCACGACACAGGCGCCCCGAAGTGAGGCCTCGGAGCGACGCTCGCGGATGGCGTACGCTCTCGTGGCGACGCGAAAGGGGATGCTGGCGGACCGTTGGCGAAGAGCGTCAGCGCGTGAGCACGTCAAGCATCAGGGACCAGGCCCCCTGCTCCCATGCCGTCAACGGCAGCGAGGTGCAGAGGTACAGAGCGAAGAGGTCGCTCATCCTCCCGGCGCGCAAGAGCGTCCGGACCAAGGCGGTGGTCACTCTGTTCGTGAGGCCGAACTCCGTCATCAACTCCCCTGCACGATGATTGGCGAGCATCTTCCGGGCCCGTGCGAGCAGATGACCCCAGAGATAGCGGTGCGAGCCGCTCGTGACGTTGGCGAGCGACTCCCGGCACATGTCCGACCTCGAGCCCCGGACCGCCACCTTCAAGCTCATGCTCTTGGGCTCGTCCGAATACCACGGACGGTTTTCCCACTTCACATGGGCCTCGAAGAGCATCCCCGACACTTCAATGAGGAACTTCACGTTCAGCCCCGGGAACCCGGTGCTGCTCCAGAAGGCGAAGGGGTCTCCTTCGTTGTAGTCCCTGAACGTCGGCCACTGGTCCTGCCCCGTGATGTCATTCTCGATGGAGTCGGTGGTGATGCTCGGCGGGCTGGAGTAGCCGGAGAACGACGGGGGGCCTCCAGAGAACGACGGGTAGCCTCCGGAGAACGACGGGGGACCTCCAGAGAACGACGGGGGACCTCCAGAGAACGACGGAGGGCCTCCGGAGAACGACGGGTAGCCCCCGGAGAACGACGGGTAGCCCCCGGAGAACGACGGGTAGCCCCCGGAGAACGACGAGGAGCCTCCGGAGAACGACGGGAAGGAGAAGGGAGAGGACTGGCTCTTCGCCCAGACACAACACGGGGGCGGAGAACGGCTATAGCAACCGGTACAGATGAAGACATGGCAGGAGGGGCACGTCTTCGGCTTGTGCGTCATGCAGTAGTAGCGCGTGCAGAAGACACACTGGGCCGACGGATTCACCGGTGCCATGTACGGGCATTTGGACGAGCCGCAGTTAACCACCGTGGGCGGCGAGGGTTTGTACATGCGGGCAGTCCTCCATGACGCGCGATTGGAGGAACCACCAGCAAACCACATACCAATGACTGGGATTGCTCGGTGCGGAGTGGCGACTGTCTGGGAATGCCCCCTGTTCGCGCCACTCCGCGTCCCATGAGGACGCGGGCGCGTCTGGGAGGAACACGACGTGGGCCGAGACAGGTTGTCCGAGCACGCCCCCCGAGGCTCCGCACGCCTTGGGGATGTCAGACCTTGGGGGTACTCTTCCCTTCATCGCCGCGAAGGACGCGGCACGGAGGGGTCGGCACTTGGCGGAAATCGCGGACGGCGAGCAGGTGGAAGTCCAGGGCTCGGGTTCCAAGCCCTACATCCTCAAGAACACGGGAGGCGTCTACTCGTGCTCCTGCCCCGCGTGGCGCAACCAGTCCATCGCCATCGAGCGACGCACCTGCAAGCACCTGCGCCGCGTGCGCGGTGACGCCGCCGAGGACGCCCGCACCGGTGGCACCTCCACGCCTCCCGTCAAGGCCACGCGCGCGAAGGCCCCCGCCGGCGATGCCGAGGGCGAGGCGGACGACGAGAAGGCCCCGCCGCTGTTGCTCGCCCACCCGTGGGAGAACGACGTGGACCTCACGGACTGGTGGATGAGCGAGAAGCTCGACGGCGTGCGCGCGTACTGGGACGGCAAGCGCTTCTGGTCGCGCCTGGGCAACGAGTTCTTCGCGCCGGACTGGTTCACCGCGGGGCTGCCGGACTTCCCGCTGGACGGAGAGCTGTTCGGTGGGCGCAAGCGCTTCCAGCGCACGGTGAGCGTGGTGCGCCGGCAGGACAAGAGCAAGGACTGGAAGGAGCTGCTCTTCGTCGTGTTCGACGCGCCGAGCTTCGACGCCGCGTTCGAGCAGCGGCTGGAGCACTGTCGCAAGTGGCTGGATGACGCGAAGCCCGCGTATGCGCAGTGGCATTCGCACGAGCGCTGTCAGGGGACTCCGCATCTGCGCTCGGAGCTGGAGCGCGTGGAGGGCCTGGGCGGCGAGGGGCTGATGCTGCGCAAGCCGGGCTCCCGCTATGAAGTCGGTCGCTCGCACACGCTGCTGAAGGTGAAGAGCTTCAAGGACGACGAGGCCGTCGTCATTGGCCACGTCGCGGGCGCGGGCCGCCACAAGGGCCGGCTGGGCGCGCTGGAGGTGGAGCTGCGCAACGGCAAGCGCTTCAGTGTGGGCACCGGCCTGTCGGACGCCGAGCGCGAAGCACCTCCGGCCATCGGCACGCTCATCACCTTCCGCTACCAGGAGCTGTCCAACGACGGCGTGCCGCGCTTCCCGTCGTACATCGGCGTGCGCATCGACGCGGCGCCGTTCAAGGGGAAGGCGAAGGGCTGAAGACGGGCACACCCACCCGTGCGGGGCAGCCGTCCCGCCGGGTCTGTGCGCCAGCCATCATCGCAAGCACCTGGACCCGCGTGGCGCGCTGGGGGCCGTCGGCACGTGGACGTCCGCACGGTTTATAGAGCAACGGGAGAGCCCTCCGCCCCCGCGGAGTCAGTACCTCCTGGTGTCTGCTCGAGGCGACCATGCACTGCGCGCTCTGCCTGTCGGAACACTCCGCGGACTCCCTGTGCACGCCCCAGCCCCGGGCACGACACGGCGCCTCGCTGCTCGGTGAATCCCTGCCCCATGGAGACAAGGCCGCCGAGCCCTGGTCCTGGGACGTGTGGATTCGCCATCCCGAGGGCGTGGACGTCCACGGCCTGGAGCTGGGCAAGGGCGGCCTCTTCCTGAGCTGCTCGGAGCCCTTCCCTCCTCTCTTCACCCGGCTGGAGCTGACGCTGCGGCTGGCCGGCGAGGAGTTCGCCTGTGAGGGCGAAGTGGTGCGGCACGTCGACTCCGCGCATGCCCGCACCTGGGGCGTCTCAGCGGGCATCGGCGTGCAGTTGCTGCCCCCCTCACCCCGGCTGCGGGACTTCCTCTCGCAGACGAGGCAGTTCCAAAGCACAGGCTAGACCTCCTCGAATTTTGCGCCTGTGACCTTCGCGTGCTCCAGGGCTACCTTGATGTCCTCCGAGACGATGAGGGCAACTGTCCACCCCCAGGTGCGGAAGACCTTCGTGTTGCCCACCTTCGTGCGGTCAATCCGCATATCAACCACGTTCCGGTATTGGCCGAGCTTGTCCGGTCGCGCGTCCTCTGGCAGCCAGAACTCCACTTCATTTGAGGCATTGTCATCGATGCACCGGACAACCTTCGTAGCAACGAGGATTTGATATTCGTCTGGGTGGCCTTTGAGCTTCAAAGGGATGAGTTGCACATCATTGGGTGCCAGCTCCGCGAAGATGGCGGCCACCCGGATGTGGACAACGGGAGTCATGCCAACGCCTGCCATGCTGAAATCGCGCTGACGCCCAGGCTCACGAACAGAGAGCGTCAGGCGACCATCACTTCGGACGGGCCGCCCAGAACTAAACTCCCTGATGTCTTCCGGCTCCCGGCCCTGTCCGTTCAACGGTTCTCCCAGGTACCAGTTGCCGGCCTGTACGTCCTCTTTGAGCCTGAAGTATCGAGAGTGATTCGACATGGTGGACGCCCTCACTGCGTCACTTGCCCTGAGTCAAAAGCCTGTGGATTTCCGTTCCTTTGGTCACGGCCTCCTTGGCGAGCCTGCGAAGCTCAACCGTGAGGGCCTCGCGGCAATCTGCCACCTTCCGACAGCTCCCCAAAGCCTCGAGTAGTCGCTCCTGGACGCGTTCATGATACCGCTGCGGATGTGGCCCCTTGTGACCGACGACTTCCACGACGTTCTCGGGGTCCTTCAGCTCCATCCCAGCCCTCGTGAAGAGGTCCCGGAATCTCGGCGTCCAGGGCCCGCCGCGCGCCGCTGAGACTTCGTTCTTGTTCGTGGCGATGTGGTGGCGCTCGCCTTGGCTGCGCATCCCCCGACTCGCCATGGCCAGGGCGTTGGGGGCGAGCGCGACGGTGAAGCCTTCCGCCGCCACCGCGACCGACTGCACACTCCCCACCGCGGCGTACTGGAAGCCTGCCTGAGACTCCACGGCGAGCGCAGCCTGAGCGGAGCCCGGCAGTCTCACGGCCTTCGCGACCAACCCCGCCGTGCTGCCAATAGCGGCCGTGGCGAGCATCACGAAGACGCGTGCCGCATTCTCTCCGAGGATTTCGCCGTACGCCTCACCCGACGCACTGAGCTGCGCGAAAGTCGTGGCCTGGTCGACCTCGCGTACCAGGGTCAACCACCCGTCCAGCAGACGCCACATCGTGTCCACGCCCAGGTAGGCGATCGCGATGGCTGTCAGGGTAGCGGCCACGCCCTTGCTCACGGGCTCGGGGAGCGACCAGAGCAGCAGGTACATCGTCGCCGCGGCGGTGATTGTGGCCATGACCGCGCCGGGGTCCGTCATGCCCTCCAATGCCTCGGCTGTCTCCTCCCACACGGAGTCCATCGCGATGGCCAAGGCCCACGTGTACTTGCCGTCGCTGGCGAGCAGGGGGCCTTCCTCCAACAGCCGCAAGCAGTCTCCGGGTTGGTCCTTCCGCGAGCACCACTGCCCATAGGCGCGCGTCAGCTCGTCATCCGCGTAGGACTCCAGCAAGTGGGGTCCGTCCGCGTCTTCTCGACGCTGGGGGGTGAGGCGCGGGGGGCGACTCTCGTATCGGTACACCCCGCTGCGGGACGGCACGCCGAAGAGTTCTCGGGCCTCCTGCATGGGGCTGCGAAACGGGCGCACGTCCCGGGCCAGTTCCGCGATGGCCTCCTGGTATTCGTCGTCGCCAAGTTCGGCCGCCCCCACTTCCGCGCCCGGCTCCTCGCGAGGAGTGACAACGTAGGAGTCCGTTCCGGTATCCAGCCAAACGACTCGACTCGTCGTGCATCCGGTGATGGCCACGAGCAAAAGCAGCGGCGCCGCCCAACGATGCAACATGGAATGCCCCCCCAGCGAGTGGCCCGCCACAGAGCGGGCGCACCCGCGCAATATCAGAAAAATCTGACATCCCTCCGAGACGAACCCACACCATCTGGGGCCGGACCTACCTCATGCTGCTGCGGTCGCACTCGGGTCCATGAGTTGGGGCTTGCTCACCATATCCACATCCACGGCAAGGCTTACGCTCACCGCTGGAAACCAGGCCCCAGGGGCCACCCAAAACCTGTCAATGAAGGTCCTCCGAATACCAGCCAACGGGAATGGCCTCTCGCGCGCACGCGCCTCGCGTCACGAGCACGGCCCCGAGCCACTCACCGCACGGTGAAGGCGCGCGACGCGCCGTAGTAAGGGCGCACGCGCCCATCCCAGCCCGACTTCCATTCGCCCTCATGCAGGATGCGATAGGTGCCTGGCGAGGCATCGCGAGGAATGCGCCACTCCACGAGGACGTGCGAGCACCCCAGCGTGGGCAGACAGTTCTCCCGCTCCCACCGGTAACGCGTCTCCCAGTCACTGTCATCCGCCACGTCCACCCAGGCGCCAATGGAGCCCTTGCGCTGCACGCGCAGGTACGAGTCCTCCAGGCGCAGGTCGTTCTTCGGATGCGCGCCCCAGAACGTGACGCGCACCGTGTCGCCGCGCGCGTAGGCCGGACGAGCGTCGGTGAGCACCTCACCGAACTCTACCCAGAGCAGCTTGTCGTCGAACACCACGCCGGGCTGGAGGCTGGCCTGGATGTAGCGCAGGTCCGGAGGCGTGGGGCCGGGTGACACGGGCTGCCCGTCGCGCAGCGCCACGGCGAGCCCGTCGAAGCCCTGCTGGAGCGCGGCGAGCGTCCAGGGCCCAAAGTGTGTGGACGCGCCTTCATAGGACTGGCGGGCATACTCCTCGCGCGTGGCCACATAGCCCGCGTAGTCGTTGGCGAGCCCCGCGATGACGACCTCGGTGACGCCGACGGGCCCCAGCCGCTCCAGCACCGTCTGACGCAGGCGGCGCCCGGCCATCGTCGTCACCTCGAAGGGCACGGCCACCAGCGCAAGCGAGCCCACGGTGACGAGCTGGAGGGGCAGCACGTTGGGCGTCCACGGGTGCGGCAGCATGCTTCCCATCTCCAGGACGATGGGCTTCTCACCCTGGCAGGGCGTGGTGGTGAGCGCGCAGGTGAACTGGCTCCAGAGGTCATGGAGGGTGGAGCACGACGCCCCCTCCACCCCGTACCCGGGCCCGTCCTCCGCGCCCGCCAGCATCGACACACCGATGGCGGCGGGACACGTGCGGCGCGGCTGTCCATCCGTGTACGCGGGCGCCACGTCCACCGCGTCCATCTTCACGAAGGTGCGTCGGGAGTCCACGCCCCCGGTGAGCGGCGTCGTGGCGAGCGTCCACAGGTGCGCGGCGAAGTCGTGCTGGCGCCGCGCGGACAGCTCCGTGTCCTCGAAGTCGTTGGCGCCGCCGCCATTCGTCCCGCCGAGCACGTTGGGCGTGACGTCCCCTTCGTTGGACTGGGCGAACGCGGCGACGAAGGTGTCACCCGCGTCGTGCGCCTTCTCGAAGAGATAGGAGGCAAGGCCCTTGTTGTCGCCGCTGATGAGGTGGTTGTCGTTGCCCATGGACGTGGCATGGACGGCGAACCAGTTGATGAGCCCCACGTCGCGTCCATCCGTCCGCGTCAGGCGCACCAGCGTCATCCGCGTGTCCACGTCGTGGGCGTAGCGGGCACGCTCGGCGGAGGGGTTGAACCGGTAGGCCTCCGGCGAGCGATTGCGACTGGCGCCCAGCAACTCTCCCGTGGCCAGGCGCAGCGTGCCCGCTCCCAGCCGGGAGTGCGCGCGGGCAATGGAGGTGACGATGCCGGAGACGATGGCGTCGAAGCTCTGCGGCACGAAGCCGAAGGTGCTCAGGTTGTAGAAGGTGTGGTGCGAGAAGCCGCCCGGCCCCGAGTGCGTGTGCGTGGCGCTGATGAGGACGTTCTCATCGGAGTAGACGTCGCCGAAGCGGGCGCGCAGCTTCTCCACCACCTGCGTCTTCACCGCCTGGAAGACCATGCCCAGGTCCGCGCTCACGAAGGCCACACGCCGCCCGTTGCACGGCGAGACGACGACGAAGGCCCGCGAGCGCAGGCGCTGGTGGATGCCCGCTGTCTGCTGCGAGAGCTGTCCGTAACCCATCATCCCCACCTCGGCGGCGGGGCCGGTGATGTCCCCCATGCCCGCACCGATGAGGAAGCGCGTGTTGCCCGCACAGGTGTCGCCGGACGCACCGCGCAGCGGAGCGACAGCCCCCTGGGCCACCGTCCCCAGGACGAAGCTCAGCGCCAGGACGAGCCGGAACAGATGTGCGCGCATGCCTTCCTCCAAGGCGCATGGGACGCGCCGCTCCAGGGTGGAGCCCCTCATAAAGACTCTGCTGGGCCCCCGCACCCGTCCCGTCATCGCTCGTCAGCCGGCCCACACTCCCACCAGGCCCCAGGCACGCACGAATCACACCAGGAGTGCGTCCTCCCTGGAACATCACAAGGCCCCACCAGACGCACTCAAAACCGCCAATGACTGACGCGGTGAGCTGTCCTCGCGGGCCGCGAACCCAAGGTAGGTCCTCCACCCAACCCATGGAGTTCGCTGTGATTTTTGAACCAGAACGGGCCTCCAGTGCCACCTTCGTCACGGTCTGGATTACCCGTGTTCACAGCAAATCAATTGCACCCAACATTTCAGTCAGGGATTCCCACTAGATGTCGATTTACGCTTTACCCAGAGTGAACCCGGGTATATCCAGTTTCCTCGCAAAACAAAGCACTCCCATCAGCCTTCCGGAGCAAGCCATGAAGCGACTGTCGTATCTGGTTGTCCTTGCGTGCGCGGTGCTTTCCACGACGGCGTCGGCGCAGTTGTCCACGCGTTGCTTCACGGATGATCAACTCACCACCTACACGCTGTCGCAGGGGCGCAACAACTGGGCCTACAACTGCGGCTACATCACCGCGGCGAAGCGCGACTTCCTGAACTCCGAAGGCGAGTACCAGGTGTTCTCCGGCGGCTGTTTCTCCTTCACCGCGACGGGGCCCACCGCCACCTGCACCTTCTACATTCCCGCCGACACCGCCGCGCCCTGCATCCCCAACCTGGTCAAGCTCGGCACCTGCGTGACGGGCTGCTACACGGCGAAGGAGAAGGTCTCCTTCGGCGGTGAGTACTGGCCCATCTCGGACGCCTACGCCGCGGGCGTGCGCACGGTGACGGCGCTCACCCAGGACGCGTCGCTCGTCGCTCCGACGACGGGAGAGCAGACCATCCGCGCCTTCGTGGCCGGAGACACCGTGGAGGACGTGTTCGCGCTCGAGACGGTGGACGGCCGCCGCGTCGAAGTCACCTCCGAGCACCCCATGGTCACCGCCTCCGGTGAGATGGTGAAGGCCAAGACGCTGCAGAAGGGCGACCTGCTGCTCGGCACCACGGGCGAGAAGGTGGAGCTGCGCGACGTCACCGTGTTCCGGTACGAGGGGAAGACCTGGAACGTGCAGCCGGTCAGCCACGAGAAGATTGAGAACGTGCTCGACGTGGAGGGCCTGTTGACGGGCTCGGTGCGCTTCCAGAACGAGTGGGCGGACGACCACTACCGCCTGTCGCTGCGTGACGAGGCCAGCGTCGACGGCCTCTAAAGCAGCCTGCTTGAACCGACGCGAGAGCCCGCAGGGGGCATGGGCTCTCGCGTCCCACCGCGCTCGTCACTTCACGACAAGGACGCCATGCGAAGCATCCCAGGATGGTTTGCGAAGAAGGTGGCACGCGGTCTCGCGGTGGTGGCGCTGACCTGGAGTCCCCTGGTGCTCACGGGGACCGGGTGCGGCCCGACGGAGGACGCCTCCGAGCAGGAGGCGCCGCTCGACACCCGGGCGCACTCCTTCACGCCGATGGCGCCCTCGGGCGACTTCACCGCCCAGGTGACGCGCTACGAATACGAATTCGCGACGCAGACGGGCGCGGCGAAGTCCACGCTGTTGATGGACGTCTACCCCCCGGGCGGCGACTGCTTCGTGGTGAAGGCCCCCCAGGGCCTCACCGAGGTCCACTGGAATGGGAACCCCCCGCTGCGGTCCGAGTCCGTCGAGGACGGCATCCGCGTGTGTGGGCCGGGACTCTTCGCGGGCCAGGTGAAGCTGGAGGCGCGCTTCACCGTGCCCCTCCAGACGTATGACTTCACGCAGGTCGGCTTCTCCCGCCGCACGGACAAGGCGGGCAACACGTTCTCCTACCTGCTCAACTGGGTGGAGGGCTGCGACAGGTTCGGCCCCTGTGACGACCGCACGGACCAGCTCGCGCAGTATGTCTTCACCATCAAGCACGCGCAGAACGAGCGCGTGGTGTGCCCGGGCCAGCGCACCCGTCCGGACAACACCACGACGAAGTGCACGCTGACCGGGCTCACCAAGGCGCCCACGTACTCGTCCTTCGCCGTGGCCTCCAACCCCGCCTGGGTCCCCAGCACGTTCACGGAGGTGTCCAACAAGTTCAAGCTGGTGTTCTACGAGGTGCCCGGCGGGAAGCTGGCGGCCTCGCTCAACGCCAACGACGTGAAGGCGTACCTGCACTGGATTATCGGTGAGCTGGGGCCGCTGCCCTACGGCACGGAGTTGCGCGTCGCGGGCGCGCCCACGGAGTGGCTGGGCGTGGAGCACCCCGCCAACCTCATCCTCCGCGAGGACCTGCCGGACCTGCGGCGCGACTACGCGAACATGACGATGCACACGCTGATGCACGAGGTCGTGCACCAGTGGGCGGGCAATCGCACCACGCTGTCGCGGCCCTTCGACTTCGTGTGGAAGGAAGCCATCGCCGAATACCTCACGTACCTGTACGAGCTGCGCGCGCGCCCCTCGGGCGAGGCGGAGCAGACGCGCGCGTACTGGGACCGGCTGGCGCGCACCGCGGCGTACTACCCGCAGCCGCAGGATGACCCGCCGCCCGTCTTCCTCTCGCTCGCGTCGGACGTCTACGGCACCGGGCCCATGATTCTCTTCCTCCAACTGGAGCCGCTGCTCGGCCAGGACGCCGTCCTCCGGGGCATCAAGGGCTTCCTGTCCCAGCCCGGGGACCGGAGCGTCGACGACCTGCGCGCCGCGCTGGAGCAGGCATCAGGCAAGAACCTGGGCCCGTACTTCGACGCCTGGGTCCACGGCGCGGGTGACCCGGACTGGCCCTACTTCGAGGTGAGCACCGAGGAGGACGACGGCGACGTCACCCTCACCGCCCTCCAACGCTCGGTCTCCGGAACGCACTACCCCGTCGCGGTGGACGTGCTGCTCGAAGGCGCCACGCAATCCAAGCTCGTCACGCTCGACTACGGCCTGGAGCCCGAGTCGGACACCCTCCACGTGACGGTGCCCTTCCCCGAGCCCGTGCTGCAGGTGACGGTGGACCCGGAGAACCGGGTGGTCAACCGCAGGTTCCTCGGAGTCTCCGACGAGCCGCCTCCGCCGCGCTGGCTGTTCTAACCCCTCTCATCGAATCGCGTCGTCATCGACAAGGAGCGCAGGCCCCATGAACGGACATCCCCCCGAGAGCGCCAAGCCAAAGCCTCCCAGACGCTGGCGGATGATGGGACCCGGGCTCGCGTTGCTCGTCCTCGGAGGCACGGGGCTCTACGGACTCGTCACCCTGAAGGGCGCCGACACGCCCTCCACCCCGCCGCCTCCCGCCGACACGGCGTCCCAGGCGCACAAGCCCACGAGTTCTCCACAGCCCACCGCGGCGCTCCCGCGACGCCCGGGCGCTCCCGCTCCCACGCCATCCGAGGCCGCGCCAGCCACCGACGAGGCCCGGGTGGCGAAGGAGCAGCGAGAGGCCGCGCGGGTGTCCGCGAGGGAGTACCGGGCCGGACGCTTCAACGCGTTCTTCCGCAAGGAGGTCTTCGTCGAGGAGCTCACGCGGGAAGGCGGCGCGCGCATCATCGGCTTGAGGAACGAGCTGGCGGACCCCACGGCGCTCCAGCAGCTGCCGGCCGGCGCCCAGTTCCTGGAGACCAAGCCCGAGCCGGTGCTGGAGCGCATGGCGATGATTGACCTGCTCTTCGAGCTGGCGCCGCAGGAGCCCACCGCCCGCGAGGCGATGACGTCGCTGGCGCTGACGCCCATCGACAGCGCGCTGCCGGACTCGGTGAAGAAGGGGCTCGTCGGAGAGAAGTACGACCTGCTGTTCCGGCTCGCGCAGGTGGACCGGCAGCTGGCCGTCGACACGTACTCGAAGCTGGAGAACCCCCGGCTCAAGAACCTGCTGCGCGAGGCGCTCGTCGCCGGACTGGCGGAGTCGGGGGCCAGCCCCGACGAAGTCCAGCGGATGACAGCACACCTCTAATCCGCGGCCGTGATGGGCCCAGGAGCACCCTGTCCGCCGAGGGCGGAGGGGGCCTCGTGTGTCCCGAAGTGCCAGCGAGGAGGGCTCGCCCACCCATCCGGAGCCGGGTGGTCGCGCCCGCGCTGGAGCCGTGAAGCAACACCCACCAGAAGACAGGAGCGCGTCGTGACTCGGACTTGGAAACAGGGATTGATTGGAGCGTGCTGTGCCGTCGTGGGCGTCGCGTGCGGCGACGTCCCGGCGGACCCGGCCGAGGCGCGGGACAGCACCCGGCAAGCTCGGCAGACTCGGCAGGACGCCCTCGCCGCGCTGGGCCGCGTGGAAGTGGTCGACGTGGGGAAGGACGGCACCCCCAGCTTCATCCGGGGACGGTTGGGCACGGCGGACACCGCGCTCGCGGCGCTCAAGGCCGGTGACGCGCTCGCGCCCGCGCTGCGCGCCATCGCCCCGGTGTTCGGGCTGCGCGCGGAGGAGCTGACGGTGCGCTCCAGCCGCGTGGATGACCTGGGCTTCACGCACATCCGCTATGACCAGACGCGCCAGGGCATCCGCGTCGTGGGGGGCGAGCTGGTGCTGCACGTCAACACGGCGGGCCTGGTGTACGCGGCCAATGGCTCGGCCCGAGGCGCTGGTGAGCCCGCGACGCTCGCGCGGTTCCCCATCGACGACGTGAAGCGCGCGGCGCTGGAGGGGCTCGACACGCTCGTCGTCGAGGGCGAGCCCCGCTTCGTCTACTTCCTGAGCGCCGAGGGCTCGCTGGCCTCCGCCTGGGAGGTGACGCGCGCGGGCACTCGCGAGGATGCGCCCGCCAGGGACCGCGTCTACGTGGACGCGGCGTCGGGCCGGGTGCTCGACGTGCAGCCGCTCATCCACTCCGCCCAGAATCGTCGAATCCACTCGGCCAACAACCAGTGGACCACGCCCGGCACCCTGCGCCGCATCGAGCTCGGCGCGGCCACGGGCGACAACCATGTCGACGTGAACTACGACCACGTCGGCACGACGTACGCCTGCTACGAGACGATTTTCGGTCGCGACTCGTTCGATGACCGGGGCGCCACCATCACCAGCACCGTGCACTACGGCGCCTCGTACGTGAATGCGTACTGGGACGGCATTCAAATCGTGTTCGGCGATGGCGACGGGGTGAACTCCGGTCAGCTCGGCCTGGATTTGGACGTGGTGTCCCACGAAATCACCCACGCCGTGACGCAGTACGAGTCGGGGCTCGTGTACCGCAACGAGTCCGGCGCGCTCAACGAGAGCCTGTCGGACATCGCCGCCGCCATCTGCGAGAGCTGGGCTCGCGGCGGCGCCATCGACGCGGACGTCTGGAAGATTGGCGAGGACATCTGGACGCCGAACATCGGCGGGGATGCGCTCCGCTACATGGACAACCCCACGCGGGACGGCTCGTCCAAGGACTACTACCCCGAGCGCTACACGGGCACCGCGGACAACGGCGGTGTGCACTGGAACTCGGGCATCCAGAACCTGGTCTTCAAGCTGCTCGTGACGGGCGGCACGCACCCGCGCGGCAAGACCCCCATCAACGTGGCGGGCGTGGGCATGAACCGCGCGGCGCAGACCTTCTACTTCGCCGCGACGAACTACTACACGTCCACCACGACGATGTCCCAGGCCAAGGCCTACACCGTCCAGGCCGCCCAGGACCGCTACGACGCCTCCGTCGTGAACGCGGTGCGCGACGCCTGGGGCGCGGCGGGCGTGCCGTAGGCGACTCCAAGCGCAGTCCATTCCCATCACCTCAAGGAGAACCCATGAAGAATGTCTTCATCGCCGTCGCAGTCTTCTCTGTCTGTCTTTCGAGCACCGCCCTGGCGCAGCTGTCCACGCGCTGCTTCCAGGATGACCAGCTCACCACGATTGACCTCGCGCGGGGCCGCAACGCCTGGGCCCGCAGGTGCGGCCTCATCACCGCCACGCGCGAGGCGTACCTGAACACGGAGAACGAGTACCAGGTCTTCACCAACGGTTGCTTCGCGTACCCGGCCGTGCCCGCGGGCTCGTCCTGTACGTTCTTCGTCCCCGCCGTCGAGTCCGCGGAGTGCATCACCGGCCTGAACAAGCTGGGCACCTGCGTCGCCGGCTGCACCACGCCCAGCCAGAAAGTCGCCTTCGGTGGGCGGATGCTGCCGGTGCCGGAGGCGTACGCGTCCGGGCTCACCACCGTGACGGCCCTGAGCCCTGACTCGGAGGCGGGCTTCCTGCGTTATGGCGAGCAGACCATCCGCAGCTTCGTCGCGGGCGACACGCAGGAGGACATCTTCACCCTGGAGACCCAGGAGGGTCGCCGCCTGGAAGTGACGGCGGAGCACCCGATGGTCCTGGAGGACGGGACGATGGTGAAGGCCCGCACGCTGCAGGCCGGCGACACGCTGCTGGGCGCCGACGGCGTGAAGCTGCACCTGAGCCGCGTCACCGTCTTCAACTTCAAGGGCCAGGTCTGGAACGTCCGGCCGGAGAGCCAGGTGAAGCTCGAGAACGTGATGAACGCGGAGGGCTTCCTCACCGGCTCCGTGCGCTTCCAGAACGAGTGGGCCCAGGACGACTACCGCCTGTCCCTGCGTGACGACGTGGACGTCAGCGGCCTGTAGGCCCGCGCGTTGACCCCTCGGGTGGGGACTCCGGCTGTGTGAATCGCCGGAGTCCCAGCCTCCCCTCAGCGGGGCGCGTCGGGGGTGAGCGGCTGAAGGGGGCACTGCTCGACAGGCAGGAAGCACGGGGCCGAGAAGCCGCAGTCCTGGGCGCAGAGGAAGCGGTTCTCGATGCCGGTGCAGAGGCCATCCCCACAGAAGCCGCAGTCATTCAGACAGCTGCTCCACGTCTCCGAGCCCGTGCAGAAATTGTCCCCGCAGTAGCCACAGTCCGCGGCGCAACTGAACACGTCCTCCGTCCCATTGCAGGCGCCGTCTCCACACGCCGAGCCGCAATCCCCGGGACAGTTGGCGGTGGACTCGCCCGCGCCGCACGTCCCGTTGCCGCAGGGATTGGGGCAGCCGCAGTCGACGGTGCACGAGTACACCGACTCGCCATTGCACCAGCCGTCTCCGCAGTAGCAATCGGAGGGACACGTCCCCTCGCTCTCGCCGAAGTCACACGTTCCGTTTCCGCACACGGTGGGCGCGCCGCAGTCCCAGGAGCAGCTCCACGAGTCCTCGAGCGGGCCGCAGTACCCGTCGCCGCAGGAGTTCTCGCACTCGTAATAGGGGCACTGGGGCTGCAGCGGATCCACCACCTCGCCCGGCCGGAGGTACTGCAGCGGGCACTGGCAGTTGGGGAGTGCCTGGGAGGACTCACCGAGCGCTTCACTCGAACCCGTGGGGTCCACGGGATTGCAGGCCACCCACGTCAGGCAGGCCACGACCACCGCGAGACGCTGGACGAAGCGGCCAGGGGCCGCCGCGCTCATGTAGGGCCCGCCGAGTGACGCGGGGCGTGCTGGAGCCACATGGGCCACGCGGGCTCTGAGTCGTCCAGGTACGCCAGCACGGAGCCCCTCGGGAGCGACACGGTGCTCGCCGCCACGCACGAGCCGAGCATGACGAGCCCCGCCACACAGGGCGCGCTGGCGGAGACGGGCACGAAGAACTGACAGCTGTTCGTGGAGCACGGGTACTGGAAACAGCCGTTGGCGAAGACCTGGTACTCGCTGTCCGCGTTGAGGATGGCCTCCTTCGCGGCGGAGATGTAGCCGCACTTGCGCGCCCACGCGTTGCGCCCCGGGACTTGCTGCGGCGTGAGGTTGTCATCCCCACCGCACCGGCCACTGAGCTGCGCCCAGGAGGGGCTCGCGAAGCCGACGAAGACCAGACCAACGACGAGCCAGAGCTGCTTCATGCCAACCTCCACGAGGGGTGCATCTCAAGGTGCCGCGAAAAACCGACGTCGCTGCCGAGCCGAGCGCGGCTAGGGCTCACCACGAGTCGTGGAGCCCAGGAGGACCTCCACGGAATCCGGCGTCGTCCACGCCAGGTCGGGGAAGCCATCCGCGTCCAGGTCCTCGGCGACCAGGGACGTGGGCGTCACACTGGACGCCACGCGCATCGGAGCCCCCAGTTGGCCGTCCGCCGCTCCGAGCAGCAGGTAGACGCCTCCGGACATCCCGGCGTGGGCGATGTCGCTGCGCCCGTCCTGGTTGAAGTCCGCGACCACCACCTCTCCTGGCTCGTTGGCGAGGATGGATTGGGTGGAGGTGAAGCCGCCCTTGCCGTCGCCCAGGTGCAGGGAGAGGTAGCCGCTGTCCGACAGGCCATGGGTGATGACGAGGTCCAGCTTGCCGTCGCCATTCACCTCCACGGGAGCGAGCCGGAAGGGCTCGTCGTCTGCGGACCCGCTGAGCTTGAGCGGAGGGACGGCGGTCAGCTTCTCGTCCTTCCTGGCGAGCAGGATGTCCACGGTGAAGCTGTTGGTGTTGAGCACCAGGACGTCGGGCAGCGCGTCGTCGTTCACGTCCGCGACCACCAAATCCCGAGGCAGTCCGGTGACGGAATGCGGCACGGCCTCACCGAAGGAGCCGTCTCCCCGGCCCTTGAGGGAGGTGATGTTCCAGAAGCCCGCCGAGCCCGCGTTCTTCGTTATCGCGTCGAGGTGCCCGTCCCCATCCAGGTCCGCCACCCGCACCTGCTGCGAGTGATTGCCCAGCGAGTAGGGGATTCCCGCCAGGAACGCGCCATCCGCCGCACCCAGGCGCACCGTGAGGGCGTTGGAGAAGTGGCCGACGATGAGCAGGTCCTGGCGGCCGTCACCATTCACGTCGCTGACGGCCACGTCCATGGGCGTGGTCCCCGCCGCGAGGCACCGGGGCGCCGCGAAGCCTCCCCTCCCTACACCCTGGTGGATGCAGACCTGCTCCTCCTGCGAGGCCACGAGGACCAGGTCCTTCACGCCGTCGCCGTCCACGTCCGCGACGTGCAGCCCTCTCGCCTTGGAGCCTCCCGCCGACAGCGTCACGCGGGCCTCCGGGAAGCCGAGCCATTGGGCGTCCGAGAGGACTCGCGGGGAGATGGTGGAGGACGTACACGCCAGCCCCGCGCAGCAGCCCAGCAGGAGGTGGTGGAAGCGGAACATGGTGCGTCCTAGGGCTGGAGGATGGGAACCGCGAAGGGGTCCCCAAGGGCGCGGGAACATGAGGGGTCCGACGATGGACAGGCCGCGGTGAGCCCACCGGGACACCCACAGTCCACGGGGCAGGTGTTCACCGTCTCCGCGGTGCAGATTCCGTCACCGCACCAGCAGTCGCCCGGACAGGTGGCCTCCGTCTCCGCGCCCGCCTGACAG
Organism: Myxococcus llanfairpwllgwyngyllgogerychwyrndrobwllllantysiliogogogochensis; assembly: GCF_006636215.1. Classification (GTDB taxonomy): domain Bacteria; phylum Myxococcota; class Myxococcia; order Myxococcales; family Myxococcaceae; genus Myxococcus; species Myxococcus llanfairpwllgwyngyllgogerychwyrndrobwllllantysiliogogogochensis. The sequence continues at coordinate 44,677 of NZ_VIFM01000056.1, forward strand.
AAGCCGTCCCCGCACCCCAGATGGCAGGAGCCCATGCAGGAGTCGGACAGCGAGGAGACCTGGGCGACAGGGCACGTGCGGACGGACTGGCCTTGCGTGCCGAGCGCGCCAGGCGGTGGGAGGTCTTCCCGAGCGCCACAGGCCGCGAGCAACGCCAGCGAGAACCCCACCAGCCAGCGCCACGGCCCCGGATGCGAAGCACGTCGAGCCTCGCACACTCCGGGTATGAGATGACGAAAGCGGAGTCGATTCAGCATGTCAGCCCCACGATAAGGGGTTTCGCTATATTCTCGGAACGCTGGCGTTCCCAGTCATTCAATGACAAGCGTGGTTTGGGACACACACCCCTGTCAAGGAAGCGTCCTCGGGAGACTCCATGCGCCGCAAGCGGCTGCACGTTGTCGGGTTGGCGGCGTTCCTGCTCCTGTTGGGGCTGGGCGCCGTGTGGTGGAAGCAAGCGGGGGAAGCATCTTCCGCCCCGGTGGGAAACGCGGCGCCGATGGTGCGGGCTTCCACGAGCCCACCACCCGCCGAGGCCATCCCGGACGCGCGCGACGAGGCCGGAAGACGCGCCTGGGTGCCGGGCACGCTCCACCGTCACGCGTTGAGCCTGGGGCTGACAGTGTCCTTTGGCCAACAGAAGGACCCCGCCACAGCCACGGCGCAGGGCATGCGCTTCGCCCTCCAGGGTGAGTGGGACGTGGGCATCGTCTCCGCCGAGGGAGACACCGTCCTCGTCCGCCTCCACCTGCGACCGGCGAGCTTCGGGCTGGAGGTGGAGGGACAAGGGGCGCTGTCGCCCGAGACGCGGCAGGCGATGGTGGCGGCGCTGTCGCTGCCCTTCTTCGCGACGCTGGACAGGACGGGCGCGGTGTCGCTGACGCATTTCGAGCAGGGCGTGGACGAGCTGGCGCGCGGGCTGCTGCGCTCGGTGTTGGCGTCCTCCCAGTTCGTGGTGAACGGCGTCCCCGGGACGACGTGGCGAACAGAAGAGCAGGACACCTCCGGCCAGTACGTCGCGGAGTACCAGCGCCAGGGGACGACCCACTTCGACAAGCGCAAGCGGGCCTATATCTCCGTGGCCACGCCACAAGGACTCCAGCCGCCAGGCACGGAGCTGCGCATGAGCGTCAGCGGCGGCTCCACGTTCGAGCTGGGCGAGGGCGCGTGGCTCCAGAGCCTCCAGACGCGCGAGCAGCTCACGGTGGAGCCGGGCGAGGGCCTGCCCACGGTGACGAACGCGACGGAGCTGACGTTGCGCCTGCTGGAGCGTCGACAGGAGCCCTCGCTGCGCGACGCCTTCGCCGCGCGCGCGGGCTTCTTGAACACCGCCGCGCTGGCCACCTTCCAGGGGCAGGCGACTGACCCGCTCGCCCATCATCGACAGGTGCTCGGCTCGCGTCGCTTCGAGGACATCCTCGCGGACCTGCTCGCGCTGCCCACCGACGAGAAGGCCCGCGACGACGCGCGGACGCGGGCCCTGGAGCAACTGCGCGCCCTGCTGCTGCTCCACCCCGAGGAGGCCGCGCGAATCCCCGCGCTGCTGCGCTCGAAGGACCTGTCCCCATTGGCCGCGAGCGCCATGCTGGGCGCGCTCTCCGCGGCGAGCACGCCTGAGTCCCTGCGCGCCCTGGCGTCGGCCACCGTCGACAGCGCGCTGACGACGGACGTGCGCATGGACGCGGTCTCCGCGCTGGGCATGGCGGACAACCCCATCCGCGAAGGCGTGGACACACTGCGCCAGTTGTCGCGGAGCGAGGACCCGAGGCTGCGGGGCACGGCGACGCTGGCCCTGGGCAACTCCGCGCTCCAGCTGAACGACACCGACGCGCGCGGCTCCGAGGCGCTGGTGCAGGAGTTGAAGAACGACTACCGCGCCGCGAGGGACGCGGAGCAGCGGGCCCTGCTGCTGCGCTCGCTGGGCAACACGCGGGCTCCGGGCGCGCTCGAGTCCATCGCGGACGCGCTGCGCTCCGACTCCGTGAAGGTCCGCGAGGCGGCCATGGTGGCTCTGCGCGGGATTCCCGGCCCGGAGGCGGACCGCCTGCTGCTGGAGCGTCTGGTGAACGACCCTGTCTCGGAGGTGCGCCGGGGCGCGGTCTTCGCCTGCGGCTTCCGTCCCCTGGAGCCCCTGCTGCTGCCCGTGCTGGGACAGGCGCTGCGCGAGGACGTGTCCGACGGCGTGCGCTCCGATATCATCCAGCTTCTGGGCCAGCACCGGGGCAACACACCTGGCGCCCTGGCCCTGCTGCGCTGGGCAAGCCAGCATGAGCGCAATCCCGACATCCGTCGCATGGCCACCACGTACGTGGAAACCCCCACCACGCCTGTTCCCTCTCAGTCAGCGCCCTGAAGTTGACGCGGCGGACCGTGGAAAGTCAGACATACCGACCCGGCTCGCACCGTGTTTTCACGAATCAATCACATCCAACGACTTCACTCGGAGTAAATAATCGGCCTTCCACCCATCCCCCCCGGAGGCCCACATGAACAGGGCACTGTCGCGCTTCGTCGCGATGATGCTGGCCGTGGTTCCAGGACTCGGCGCAGCGCAGAGCTACGTCGACCCGAACCCCTACGTCGTCCAGCCCTCGAAGTATCCCTTCGCCGTCTACGCCCCGGGCTACACGCTCAACAACAAGGTGGCGTGGGAGTCGCAGGTCGCGCCATTCGTCCCGGGTGCCAGCTACACGACGACCCAGGAGTACGCCATCCTCCAGGACGAGACGAACCGGACGGGAGGCCAGCTCCAGTACGACGCGTCGGATTTCACGCACAACATCGACGTCCAGCAGGCGGTCATCCCGGAGGCGTTCCAGCACCAGGTCCCTCCGCCGACGGAAATCATGCCGTGGACCAACCCGTCGCAGACGTTCAACAAGTCCTATGTGCGCACGGAGAAGTTCGGCAACAGCCTCTTCGGCGCGGGCTACCACCTCAACGCGCTGCTCACGGCCGAGACGGCGACCATCAACGCGGACAAGAAAGTGGTCGCGGTGGCGGACGGCAGGCTCTTCGCCGCCGTGTTCTCCTCGGAGCACGACGTGGTGCGCGGGCGCGCCCAGGTAGTGGGGCAGAACGGCGGCGACAACAGCGGCACGGCGGCGCTCTACGTGCTGGGCCAGGAGGTCTGGTCCACCAGCCTCTACGCCACGTACTCCCCGCCTCCCATCAACTGGAGCCGGACGTTCTTCTCCGCCTCCAAGACGTTCATGGTGGGGCCGGTGCCCATCACCGTGAAGGCGTCGCTCTCCGGCGGCGTGAAGCTGGCGGTCCAGGGGCTCATCGGTCCCACGGTGGCGCGGCTGTCGGCGATACCGGGCGGCTGGTCCAACGTCGCCGCGTCCGCGTCGGTGGACGTCATCATCGTCGCCTTCGGCGTGGAGGGCAGCCTGGCGCTCATCAACGCCACCCTGCCCGCCTCGGGCGAGGTGTTCTGGCCCGTCTGCACGCTCGACTGGAAGCTGAAGACGGACCTGGACCTGAACACGCTCTCGGGAACCCTGAAGGCCTTCGCCCGCGTCCGCATCCTCTTCTTCAAGAAGACCTGGTGGGTGACGATTGCCCAGTGGGCCGGCATCACCCACAAACGGACGCTGCTGGGAATCGAGGGCTCACAGCCCCTGGGCATCTGTAGCTGACGCGCTGAAAGAAGACGCTCCACCTCGCGGGCCAGTCACGCGCGCGAGGTGGAGTCAGTCGCCGCCCGGGCTCACAGGCCGTGACGGGCGACGGTGTCCAGCGGGGACGAGGCGTGCAGGGCCACGCGGAAGGTGGTGCCCACGCCCACGGACGACTCCACGGAGATGTGGCCGCCCAGCGCGGTGACGATGGTGTCGCAGATGGACAGGCCCAGGCCCGTGCCCAGGCCCGCGGACTTGGTGGTGAAGAACGGGTCGAAGATGCGGCGCAGGTGCTCCGGAGGGATGCCGCCCCCTGTGTCGCGCACCTCCACCAGGACGCGCTCGCCGTCTTCCGGCCGCGTGGTGATGCGAATCTCGTTCGTCTCCGACTGGCCTTCTTCAATCGCGTGCGCGGCGTTGATGACCAGGTTGAGGAACACCTGGAACAGCTTGCCCTCGTTGCCACGCACCGGAGGCACCACGCCGTAGCTCTTCACCAGCCGCGCCCGGGGACGCACCTCGCTGGCCGCCATCTGCGCCACCGAGTCGAGCACCCGGTGCACGTCCACCGGCTCCTCGCGGTTGTCCTCCACGCGGGAGAAGACGCGCAGCTGGCGGACAATCTGCCGCATCCGCTCGGCGCCCTCGCGTGCGTCGTCCAGCACCTGGCGGCACTCCACCAGGTCATCGGGCGTCAGCGGACGCGCGCGCGGGCCCACCGTGGCGTGCAGGAAGTCCAGGTTGGAGAGCACGTAGGCCAGCGGGTTGTTCAGCTCGTGCGCGATGCCGGCGGCGAGCAGGCCCATGGAGGCCATGCGGTCGGCGAGGATGAGCTGCGCCTGGGAGCGCTTTCGCTCCGTGAAGTCGCGCGCCATCGTCACCCACGCGGGAGCCCCGTCGAAGACGACGGCCAGCGTCACCAGGTCCGCCACCACCGTCTCGCCGTCGCGGCGCACCAGCGGCACCTCCACCGCGCGCGCCGCCCGTTTTCCCTCCAGCGCCTGGCCCAGGTAGAGCTGCGCCGCGCTCCGGTCCTCCTCGCGCACCAGCTCCAATACGTGCCGGCCCACCAGCTCCGACGCGTCCCGGTAACCCAGGTACTGCACCAGCGCCGGGTTCACCGACAGCAGCACGCCGTCCCCCACGTGCACCATGACGGGGTCCGGGAAGGCCTCGATGAGCAGGTGGACGCCGGCCTCGGTGCGCCGCAGCGTCGTCTCCGTGCGCACGCGCAGCGCCTTGTCCGTGCGCTGCTCCAGCGCGAGCGACAGCGTGCCCGCCGCGCCCGACAGGAGGTTGACCTCGATGGGCCCCCAGGGCCGCGCCTCGCGACAGTTGTCGAAGCCGATGACGCCGAAGAGCTGCCCATGCACGTGCAGCGGCAGGAGCAGCACCGAGCGCACACCCTGCGCCTCCAGCATCGGCTTCAGCACGGGCGTGAAGCTCCAGGGAAGGCCCTGCACCGGCTCGCCGCGAATCAGCGCGGAGGCCTGCTCGGGCAGCAGCGCCTCCAGGAGCGGCAGGCCGTGCATGTTCGGGTCCTCCAGGTTGGGAGGAATCCCCGGCTCGCACCACTCCGCGCGCTGCGAGGCGAGCGGCGCGCCTTCCGCGCTGCGGTGCATCTCGAAGACGTAGACGCGGCTGGCGGCGGACACGCGGCCCAGCGGCTCCACCACGGAGGCGTACAGGTCCACGGGGAGCTGGTGCGGCATCATCCGCCGCTGCACCTCCACCATCGTCTCCAGGTAGCGCTCGCGCGTGGCGACGGCCTCCTCGGCCCGACGGCGGGAGTCGATGTCCAGCAGCGTGCCCACCACCTCGCCAGGCAGGCCCGGCACGCTCCGGGCGGCCAGCACCACCCACCGCGCCTCATCGCCCACGGACAGGCGCAGCTCCTGGCGCGCGTCCGGGAGTCGCTGCGTGGCCACGGCCTCCAGCAGGGTCCTCGCCGCCTCGCGGTCCGGGGGGTGTACGGCCTCCAGCAGCGGGTGTCCCTGGAACACCGCGCCGAGCGTCCCGGTCAGCTTCTCCCAGCCGGGGCCCAGGTAGGCGACGCGGCCGTGGGCGTCGAGCTGGAACACCACCTCGCTGAGCAGCCCCTCCAGCACCTGGAGACGCCGCGCCATCGCGGCCCCGCTGTCTGGGGATGACGAGGGTGCTCGGGAGGAATGGCCACCCGCGCTCGCCTCGGGAACCGGTACCGGGGCCTCGACACGCCCCACGTCCCGCCGCTCGTCTGCCACTTCGGCCTCCTGCGCCCTCGGCGGGGGTCCAGCGTCCAGGCAGCGCACATGGCTGCCAGAAGCCTGTCCAACACCCTGTGCCCCTCCCGGTGGCGACGTCTTCTCCAGCATAGAGCCGGCGAATGTCGGGAAGTCAATGAAGGCGGAGAAGGTTCACTCCTGGTCGCCCGGTTCCCACC
>NZ_VIFM01000570.1 GCF_006636215.1 Myxococcus llanfairpwllgwyngyllgogerychwyrndrobwllllantysiliogogogochensis
TGCGTCCTGCCATTGCTCACCCACGCGAGGCACCCGTCGGGCCGAAGTACCGCCAGATGATTGAAGCGCTCAACCCGCCGCACCAGCTCGGCGCGCGACACCTCGCCCGAACCCAGCACCTCGCGCAGCATGAAGCCCACCGCGAGACGTGCCGGGAACTGGCCTAGAGTCACGTCCTTCCCCAGCAGAGTCTCGAGGAGCCGCGTGGCCTGGGTCGGAGTGAGCGGGCCGCCCGGAATCGGACGCTCGTCCCGCGCCGCAAGTCCCGCGTTCGTCAGCAGAGACTCCCACGCATCCAAATTCAGAGGCAGGCTCGCGACAGCTCCTCCAGCGGCCACCCCTACGGTGCTGTCCTCCCCAGTTGATGTGTCTTCGCGGAAGACCCGATGGCGCCGCTTCCGCTCGTCGTCGTCCGAGGACGAGGCCATCGCACGTGGCGGGCTGATGTGCCGGGGCTCCCGGGTGGGCTCCCCACCAGACACGCGCGGCGCGAAGCCAAGGGCTCCACCACGCCCGGGAGCGCGCGACACGGAGGCACATCCCGTGGCCAGCAGGACCACGGCAAGCAGCAGGGCGTTAGCGCGCATTGTCCACCCCCAGCCCCACTGATGCGAAGGCGCCAGGCCGCAACGTCCCGTCCGTCGTGGGGAACAACAGCGTGCCGCCCGTCCCGAGCGCGTAGAACTTCCCTCCCAGGAACCGCCAGCGCACTTCCGCCGCCCCCAGGTAGCGAGCCCCCGGCTTCCCAGCTCCGACGGCGAGCCCCTTCACGGCCACTTCCAGGCTGCGCTCGAAGAGCTGCACCGCCA
>NZ_VIFM01000571.1 GCF_006636215.1 Myxococcus llanfairpwllgwyngyllgogerychwyrndrobwllllantysiliogogogochensis
TCGGGGTGGCCCCGCGCACGATTCAACGATGGAGGAAGCCAGCCACGGCGGAGGACCGGCGGTGTGGTCCGCATACCCGTCCGGCCAACCGACTGTCCGAGGTGGAGCGGCGCCGAATCCTGGCGGTGGCCAACAGTGAGGAGTTCCGGGACGCCTCGCCCAAGCAGATTGTCCCCAGGCTGGCGGACCGGGGCGAGTACGTCGCCAGCGAGGCAAGTTTCTACCGGGTGCTGCGCGAGGCGGGTCAGTTGGCCCACCGAGGCCATGCCAAGGCGCCCACGCCCAGGCCCCGGGCCGAGCACACCGCCACCGGGCCCAACCAGGTCTGGAGTTGGGATATCACCTACCTGAAGGGCCCGGTGAAGGGCGCCTTCCTCTACCTGTACCTGGTGGTGGACGTCTTCAGCCGGCGAATCATGGGCTTCGCGGTGCACGAAGAGGAGTCGTCCGAGCATGCCTCGGTCCTCATCCGCCGCTCTTGGCAGCAGGCCGGCTGCCCCGAGGGGCTGGTGCTGCATTCGGACAACGGCGGCCCGATGAAGGGCGCCACGTTGCTGGCCACCTTGCAATGGTTGGGCGTCACCCCGTCCTTCAGCCGGCCCCGCGTCTCGGACGACAACCCCTTCTCCGAAGCCCTCTTCCGCACGCTGAAGTACCGCCCCAGCTTCCCGCGGCGGCCCTTTGCGTCCGCCGAGGATGCGCACGACTGGGTGACGCGCTTCGTGGATTGGTACAACACCGAGCACCTTCACTCCGCCATCCGCTTCGTCACGCCTGACGACAGGCACTTCGGTCGCGAGGCCTCGCTG
>NZ_VIFM01000572.1 GCF_006636215.1 Myxococcus llanfairpwllgwyngyllgogerychwyrndrobwllllantysiliogogogochensis
AAAAAGACCTGTCTGAAGAACTGCAGATCCTCGAAGCCGGTCTGTTCAGTCGTATCTACGCGGTGCTGGTCTCCGGTGGCGTTGAAGCTGAGAAGCTCGACAAGCTGCCTCGCGATCGCTGGCTGGAACTGGGCCTGACCGACGAAGAGAAACAAAATCAGCTGGAACAGCTGGCTGAGCAGTATGACGAACTGAAACACGAGTTCGAGAAAAAACTCGAAGCGAAACGCCGTAAAATCACCCAAGGCGACGATCTGGCACCGGGCGTGCTGAAGATTGTTAAGGTATATCTGGCCGTTAAACGCCGTATCCAGCCTGGTGATAAGATGGCGGGTCGTCACGGTAACAAGGGTGTTATCTCTAAGATCAACCCGATCGAAGATATGCCGCACGATGCTAACGGTACGCCGGTAGATATCGTACTGAACCCGCTGGGCGTACCGTCTCGTATGAACATCGGTCAGATCCTTGAAACTCACCTGGGTATGGCTGCAAAAGGCATCGGCGATAAGATCAACGCCATGCTGAAACAGCAGCAGGAAGTCGCGAAACTGCGCGAATTCATCCAGCGTGCTTACGATCTGGGCGCTGACGTTCGCCAGAAAGTTGACCTGAATACCTTCAGCGATGAAGAAGTTCTGCGTCTGGCTGAAAACCTGCGTAAAGGCATGCCGATCGCAACGCCGGTATTCGACGGTGCGAAAGAAGCTGAAATCAAAGAGCTGCTGCAGCTGGGCGACCTGCCGACTTCCGGTCAGATCACCCTGTTTGATGGCCGCACCGGTGAACAGTTCGAACGTCCGGTAAC
>NZ_VIFM01000573.1 GCF_006636215.1 Myxococcus llanfairpwllgwyngyllgogerychwyrndrobwllllantysiliogogogochensis
CAGACCGCCAGCTAAGGTCCCAAAGTCACAGTTAAGTGGGAAACGATGTGGAAAGGCACAGACAGCCAGGAGGTTGGCTTAGAAGCAGCCACCCTTTAAAGAAAGCGTAATAGCTCACTGGTCGAGTCGGCCTGCGCGGAAGATGTAACGGGGCTAAACTGTGCACCGAAGCTGCGGCAGCGACACTATGTGTTGTTGGGTAGGGGAGCGTTCTGTAAGCCGTTGAAGGTGGCCTGTGAGGGTTGCTGGAGGTATCAGAAGTGCGAATGCTGACATAAGTAACGATAAAGCGGGTGAAAAGCCCGCTCGCCGTAAGCGCAAGGTTTCCTGTCCAACGTTAATCGGGGCAGGGTGAGTCGACCCCTAAGGCGAGGCCGAAAGGCGTAGTCGATGGGAAACAGGTTAATATTCCTGTACCGATGTGTAGTGCGATGTGGGGACGGAGAAGGTTAGCTCAGCCAACTGTTGGATATGTTGGTTCAAGCCTGTAGTCGTGCCTGGTAGGCAAATCCGCCAGGCTTAGATGAGGGGTGATAACGAGTCTGCTTGCAGACGAAGTGAGTGATACCCTGCTTCCAGGAAAAGCCACTAAGCTTCAGCTACACACGACCGTACCGCAAACCGACACTGGTGCGCGAGATGAGTATTCTAAGGCGCTTGAGAGAACTCAGGAGAAGGAACTCGGCAAATTGATACCGTAACTTCGGGAGAAGGTATGCCGCAAGTAGGTGAACTTGAACAAAGGGAGCCCAAAGCGGTTGCAAAAAATCGGTGGCTGCGACTGTTTAATCAAAACACAGC
>NZ_VIFM01000574.1 GCF_006636215.1 Myxococcus llanfairpwllgwyngyllgogerychwyrndrobwllllantysiliogogogochensis
CTGGGGCCCGACAACCACGTGGCCCTGGTCACCATGCATCACCTGGTGACGGACCGCTGGTCGCTGGGTGTCTTCGTCCGCGAGCTGATGGCCTTCTACGCGGCGGAGGTCACGGGACAGGCGCCCGCGATTCCCGAGCTCGTCATCCAGTACTCCGACTTCGCGGAGTGGCAGCGCGAGCGGATGCAGGGTGAGCGGCTGCGCGTCGAGCTGGACTTCTGGAAGCAGCACCTGAAGACGTTGCCAGCGCCGTTGGAGCTGCCCACGGACAGGCAGCGCCCGGCGCGCCAGACGTACCGGGGCTCCCGCCAGTTCGTCACGCTCCCCGTCGCGCTCACGCGTGCGCTGAAGGAGGTCAGCCAGCAGGAGGGGGCCACCCTCTTCATGACGCTCTTGGCCACGTTCCAGACGTTGATGCACCGGCACTCGCGACAGACGGACATCACCGTCGGCTCGCCCATCGCCGGCCGCAACGTGCCGGAGCTGGAGACGCTGATCGGCTTCTTCGTCAACACGCTGGTGCTGCGCAATGACCTGGGCGGCAACCCCACCTTCCGCGAGCTGCTGCGCCGCGCGAAGGAGGTGTGCATGGCCGCGTACGCACACCAGGAGCTGCCCTTCGAGAAGCTGGTGGAGGAGCTGCAGCCCCCGCGTGACTTGAGCCGTCACCCGTTGTTCCAGGTGATGTTCAGCTTCCAGAACACCCCGCGCCAGGACCTGTCGATGCCGGGGTTGCAGTCCACCTATCTGCTGGTGGACCCGGGCTCGGCCAAGTTCGACCTGCTGCTGGAGCTGCGCGA
>NZ_VIFM01000575.1 GCF_006636215.1 Myxococcus llanfairpwllgwyngyllgogerychwyrndrobwllllantysiliogogogochensis
CCTGCCCCGCATGGGAGCACCGCCGTCCCCTGGGTGGCCTTCGCCAGCCGCTCCACGGCGTCGGCCTGGTAGTCGCGCAAGGACACCTCCGGCAGCTTCGGCAGGCGCTTGGGCGGCAGCACCCGCGCGTCCTCGAAGGACAACGTCAGGCCCGCCTCGTTCGCGGCACGGCGCAGCAGGTGAATGGACCCACGCGGCAGCACCAGCTCCCGCTCCGCCTGGCGGAAGAAGGAGAGCGTCTGGGGTTCCGCTCCCGGGCGCTTGCGCAGCCGCACCAGCTTCCAGTACGCGGGGTTGGGCAGGGAGAGCGCGCGGCAGAGGCCCTCCACCATCTTCGGCGGCACGTCCCCCGCCGCGAGTCGCAGCCCGGCATCCACGCGCACGCGCAACGTCCGCTTGTCCGTACCCGCGTTGCGCGCATGCGCAGACGGCGCGGCCCCCACGCTGGAGTCCTGGGTGCGAGAGACAACACGTCCCCCGTCCCCGTGCATTTCGGAGAAGTCTTCCACCATTCTTGTTGTCCTCGGAGAGGCGCGTCGGGGGCTCGCAACGGGCCCCCTTCGCGCATGGCTACGGCAACCAACTTCAGCGGGGCACGCTCACGGCCCGAAGGGGTCCACGTCCGCGACACTCTCCGCGGAGTACTCCCTGACGAGGGCATCGACGAAGGCGCGCGCCAGCTCCCCCTTCGAAGCTGGCAAGTCGCGGATGCGCTGCACGGCGAACTTCTGGAGAAAGCGGTCCACGGCCTCGCGCGGCAGCGCCTTCAGCGCGGTGGCGATGGCCT
>NZ_VIFM01000576.1 GCF_006636215.1 Myxococcus llanfairpwllgwyngyllgogerychwyrndrobwllllantysiliogogogochensis
GGACTCCGCGAAGAGAGGCAGTTTTCCCTCGGCAAGGATTGCGCTAAATGCTGAGCGCCCACTGCGGACGCGCTGGAAGGCTACTGAGAGGCGCCTGAAGAGGTACTGGAACGCCACTCGTTCCGCGATAGTAGGAATTGCAGTATAATTGCAATTCCTAATTACACAGAGGATTGCCGTGAGCATCATTGGACTTGACATTGGCTATTCCAACTTGAAGTTGGCGTACAGCGACAAAAGCGGAAATCTTGTCACGGCAATTCGGCCCGCTGGTGCGGCACCCGCCGATCGTTTCGGTAGCCGCTTCGACGGCAGAGCGCAGGACGATTTCCTGCACGTGTTGGTCGGCGATGATCCCTACATCGCAGGAGTTTCATCCGACCGCGCAGAGATGTGGGAGCGCTCGCTTCACGCGGACTATGCAAATACCCCTTCATACCAGGCCCTTTTCCACGCTGGCCTGCTGATGGCTGGCACGACGGATGTGAAGATGCTCGTCACGGGTCTTCCGGTTCATCAATATAAAGACGAGAAGCTGCGCGCCGCGTTGGAGGCTAAGTTCATCGGCGAACACCGTATCACACCGAAACGCACGGTTAATGTCGAGAAGGTGAAAGTCGTCGCGCAGCCGGTGGGCGGTCTGTTTGACATGATCAATCAGGAGGACGAGGAGAATCCCCAGATTGATGAGGACGCCCGCATTCTGGTCATCGATCCCGGATTTTTCAGTATCGACTGGGTGCTCATTGCCAATGGTCAGCTCCAGCTCAGGTCCAGTGGAAC
>NZ_VIFM01000577.1 GCF_006636215.1 Myxococcus llanfairpwllgwyngyllgogerychwyrndrobwllllantysiliogogogochensis
GGCAGGTCATCGACGACGTCGGAGTGAGAGAGGACGACGCCGGCTGAGGACTCGCGGAGGACGAAGGCGAGGCGGTCGGAGGGCCAGGCCTTGTCGAGGGGGACGTAGGAGGCGCCGGCCTTGAGGATGGCGAGGAGGGAGACGACGAGGTCAGCGGAGCGGTCGAGACGGACGGCGACGCGAGAGCCGGGAAGAACGCCGAGAGTGCGCAGGTAATGGGCGAGCTGATTGGAGCGCGAGTCGAGCTGGGCGTAGGAGACAGACTCCTCACCCGACACAACGGCGACGGCATCAGGCGTACGCGCGGCCTGCTGAGCGAAGAGCGAAGGGATGGATGCGTCGCGCGGGTAATCACTGACAACGCCATTCCAACCCGCGAGGACCTGCTGCTTCTCCGCCAACGTGAGCAGAGGGATCAGGCCAAGCTGGGTATCGGGGGCCGCAGTCAGCGCCTCAATCAGCACCGCGTAGTGACGCGAGAGGCGCTCCATGGTCGCCGCGTCGAAGAGGTCGGTGTTGTAGTTGAAGACACCCGCGAAGCCATTGATGCCTTCCTCGAGCAGAAGGCTGATGTCGTACTTCGAGGACTCGATGCTCGGCGGCAGCGCGCCCAGCGTGATGCCGGGGAGCTTGAGTTCTCCTTCAGGAGCGTTCTGAAGGGTGAGGGTGACCTGGAAGAGCGGTGAGCGGCTCAGGTCACGCTGAGGCTGGAGTTCTTCGACAAGCTTCTCGAAGGGGACGTCCTGGTGCTCGTAGGCGGCCAGAGTGGACGTGCGCACC
>NZ_VIFM01000578.1 GCF_006636215.1 Myxococcus llanfairpwllgwyngyllgogerychwyrndrobwllllantysiliogogogochensis
GGGGCGGACGGTTGCTGGAGGTGGGGCCCTTGGATGCGGATGCCACGCCGGACTTCCTGAAGGAGGGGGCGTGGGTGGCGCGCAACGGCCTGGGGATCCAGGGCCAGCGGCCCGGGCGGGATGGCGCCATGCCGTCGCTGCGAGCGGGGCTGAGCGCGGCCTCGGCGACGCACTGAGGCCCCATGCGCAGGGCGTATCTTCACTTCACGCGCTTCCCGGTGCAGCGCAAGGTCATCGAGTGCCCGGAGCTGACGGGGCGGCCCTTCGTGCTGGTGGAGGAGTCGCGCGGCCAGCGGCGGGTGGCGGCGGCGTCGACGTCCGCGCTGAAGGCGGGGGTTCGGCCCGGGACGACGCTCACGGCGGCGACGGCGCTGGATCCGGAACTGCGGCACTTTCCCTATCGGCCGGAGGAGGAGGCCCGGGCGCTGGTGGCGTTGGGGGAGGCGCTCTTGTGCCTGGGGCCGGGCTTCCAGCTCTCCGCGCCGGATGGACTGTGGTTGGACGCGGGGGCGGCGCACCTGTCTGGAGGCGAGGAAGGGCTGTGCTCGCGGGCGTTGGCGCTGTGCTCGGAGCTGGGGTACCGGGCGCACGTGGCGGTGGCCTCGGAGGCGTTCACCTCGCGGGCGCTGGCGCGGTACGGGGCGCGGCGGGTGGAGGTGATTCCGCTGGGTGAGTCGGCTCGGGCGCTGGCGCCGTTGCCGTTGGCCGCGCTGGAGGGGCGGGAGGGTGCGTCCTTCTCCTCGCTGGGGCTCACCACGCTGGGGGAG
>NZ_VIFM01000579.1 GCF_006636215.1 Myxococcus llanfairpwllgwyngyllgogerychwyrndrobwllllantysiliogogogochensis
ATGTGCCAGGGCCCCACGTCCACCCAGTTGCACTGGGACAAGCCGAGGGCGCCCTCGCGAGAGGGGCCCTGTGCGGATGTACCTGACGCGGACTCAGCGTCCGTCCTCGAGGCCATGGGAGAGGCTTGCCTCGTCGGACGGGACGACGGGGAGTTTGGCGGCACGCTGGAAGTGCACGAGGCCGGGCGGGTGACGGTGCTGGAGGAGCCGCGTGCGAACCCCCTGCAGGCCGTGCGTGTGCACGGCACCCTCGTGGTGGTGGAGGGCCTCGCACACCTGTTTGGCGGAGACGGGCGTCTGGTGCGTGTCGAAGCGTCCGAGGGGCGGTGGCGCGCCACGCCTTGGGTGGAACTCCCCGGTGCGCCGCTGGCACACGCGCTGGATGAAGCGGGGAACCTCGTGGTGGGGACGACGAATCAGCGACTCGATGAAGTCTTCTGCGGCCGGGCTGGCGCCTTCGCACCTGCCCACGTGCTGCGCGTCACGATGGACGGGCGCCTGGCCCCCGTCGAACCGAAGGGCCAGCCCTGACGCCACGGCGCGGGAAAGGGTGCCCCTCCTGGGGCAGGAGGGGGGCCTGGCGCTGGTGGGTGCGCTTCAGGTGCGCCGCGTCCGCGAGCGGAACTCGTTGGCCCAGCGCTGGGCGGTAGCCTTGGCGCGCTCGCGCTCCGAAGCGAGGGGATTCGCTTCCGGCTTCCCGGCCGGCGTTGGCGCCCCAGGTCCGGAGGCGCCGTCCGCGCCCGTCGCCCCCTTCTT
>NZ_VIFM01000057.1 GCF_006636215.1 Myxococcus llanfairpwllgwyngyllgogerychwyrndrobwllllantysiliogogogochensis
GGGCCATGGCGTCGCTGTCGCTCTCGCCCGGGGTGGCGCGGGGGCTGGGCTTCTCCCTGCTCGGGGTGTTGCTGGGCTACCTGGTGCTGTGCGCGCGGATGCGGCGGACGCTGAAGGTGGAGCGCCTGCATCTGAAGGTGTCGTTGCCCACGCTGAGGCAGGCGTTGGAGCAGCTCGTGGTGTCGTGCCTGGACTGGTCGCTGGCGGCGATGGTGTTGTGGGTGTTGTTGCCGTCAGGGGTGGGGATTTCGCCGCCGAGCATGGTGGCGTTGTTCGCGGTCGCGCAGCTCGTGGGCATCGCGAGTCAGGTGCCCGGAGGGCTGGGCGTGTTCGACTCCATCATCCTGGCGGCGCTGACGCCGGAGGTGCCGGCGTCGATGCTGCTCGGCACGCTCGTGGTGTACCGCATCGTCTACTACCTGCTGCCCTTCGCGGTGGCGGCGGTGATGCTGCTGGGGCACGAGCTTTCGCAGCATCGCGGCGACCTGTCGGAGCTGCGGGCGCGGCTGGGACGGCGACGACAGGAGGGGTGAGGTGCCTGCCCGGTTCGGGACGGAGCGGACCTCGCGCGTGTTGTGCCGGCCTTCGTTTCCTGCTTCCGTGGCCCACTCGATGCGAGTCCATCAAACAGCGTGGGTGTCGGCGCTCTGTGTCCTGGGCATGGGGCTGGGCAACGGCTGTAGCTGTGGCCCCGCGCAGCGGCGCATCACCCCCGAGGGCGCGCCGACGCGGAAGGTCGCGCACATCGTCCAGGAGTATCCGCACTCGACGGACGCCTTCACGCAGGGCCTCGTCTTCCACCAGGGCCGCTTGTTCGAAAGCACCGGCAACCAGGGCACGCTGCGCGAACTCTCCCTGGAGTCCGCCACGCCGCTGTGGATGGAGCCGCTGGGCAACATCTTCACGGAGGGCCTCGCCAGTGACGGCGAGCGCCTCTACCAGCTCACCTGGACCGAGGGTCTGCTCTACACCTGGAGCGGCCTGCCCCCCACGCGCGAGCGCACCACGCGTTACTCCGGGGACGGCTGGGGCCTGTGCTACTGGCAGGGCCGCCTGGTCCGCAGCGACGGCACCTCCATGCTGACCTTCCACGCACCCGACACCTTCGAGCCCGTGGGCTCCGTGGAAGTCACCCTGCAAGGCCTCCCCCAGGACCAGCTCAACGAACTCGAGTGCGCCAACGGCGTCATCTACGCCAACGTCTGGCACTCCTCGAGCGTGCTCGAAATAGACCCCACCACGGGCCACGTCACCGCCATCATCGACGCCTCCGCCCTGACGCGCGCCGTGTCCCCCCAGCTGAACAGCCGCGAGGCCGTCCTCAACGGCATCGCCGTGGAGCCCGGCACCGGCCGCATTCTGATGACCGGCAAGCTCTGGCCGAAGCTCTTCGAAGTGCGCCTGGAAACCGTCGACTGACGCTCAGGGCTTCTTCGCCTCGTCGTCGCGCTCCAGCTTCCGGTACAGCGTCTTCCGGTCCACGCCGAGGATGCGCGCCGCCAGCGTCCGACTGCCACCCACCGCCTCCAGCACGCGGTGGATGTAGCGCCGCTCCAGCTCCTCCAGCGTCACCAGCTCCGACGGGTCCGTGTTCTCCGGCACCACCTTCGGCTGGCTGTAGTTCCGGATGCGCTCGGGCAGGTCATCCACCGTGAGCTGCTCGAACGACGTGAGCGCCACCGCGCGCTCCATGCAGTTCTGCAGCTCGCGCACATTCCCCGGCCACCCATAGGCCAACAGTCGCTGCGCCGCCGCCGGTGACAGTCCCACCACGCGCTTGTTGTTGCGTACCGCGAACTGCTCGATGAAACGCTGTGACAAAAGCAGCACATCATTGCCCCGCGCCCGCAGCGGAGGCAGCTCCACTCCGATGACGTTGAGCCGGTAGTACAGGTCCTCGCGGAACCGGCCCTCCTCCACCGCCAGCTCCAAGTCCCGATTCGTCGCCGCCACGATGCGCGCGTCGAACGGCACCTCCGTGTCCCCACCCACCGGCCGCACCACGCGCTCCTGGAGCGCGCGCAAGAGCTTGGGCTGGAGCGTGAGCGGCAATTCGCCCACTTCATCCAGGAACAGTGTGCCGCCATTGGCCTGGACGAAGAGGCCCGTGCGCGTCGCCTTGGCGTCCGTGAAGGCGCCCTTGGCGTGGCCGAACAGCTCGCTCTCCAGCAGCGCCTCCGGCATCGCCGCGCAGTTGAGCGCCACGAACGGCCCCGGCGCGCGACGCCCCCGCGTGTGCACCGCGCGCGCGGCCACTTCCTTGCCCGTGCCGCTCTCGCCGGTAATCAGCACCGTGGAGTCCAGGTCCGCCACCCGGTCGATGAGCGCATAGGCCTGCTGCATGGCGGGGCTCTCGCCCACCACCGCGCCGCTGTCCTGCTGCCGTCCCAGCTCCTGCCGCAGCCGGCGCACCTCGTCGCGCAGGGCCCGGTGCTGCACCGCGCGCTCCAACACCAGCACCAGCGCGTCCAGGTCGATGGGCTTGGTGACGAAGTCGTACGCCCCCGCGCGGATGGCGGCGACGGCCGTCTCCAGGCTCCCGAACGCCGTCAACACGATGACGGGGATGTCCGGCCGGTTGAGGACGATGCGCTCACACAGCGCCAGCCCATCCATCCCGGGCATGCGCAGGTCCGTCAACACCACGTCGAAGTCCTCGCCGGACAGTCGCGCCAGCGCCTCGTCGGCGGACCCGAGCGCCACGGGCGTGTAGCCCCGACGGGTCAACCCCTTCTCCAACATGGCGCGCATCTCGCGCTCGTCCTCGACCATCAGGACGCGGCCTGGCATGTGTCCCCTCCGCTCGGCAGGTAGATGGAGAAGCAGCTACCGCGTCCCAGCTCGCTGCGCACGGCAATCCAGCCGCCATGGTCTCTGACAAGACCATACGAGACGGACAGCCCCAGCCCCGTGCCCTCGCCCACGTCCTTCGTGGTGAAGAAGGGCTCGAAGACATGGCCCAGCACGTCCGGGGGGATTCCGCCGCCCTCATCCTCCACGTCCACCCGCACGTAGCTGCTCTCCGCGCCCCCCACGTCAGTGGGCGGCGTGGCGCGGGTGCGCGTCGCGTGGATGCGCACCGTTCCGGGCTTGTTCATCGCCTGCAGCGCGTTCATCACCAGGTTGGTCAGCACCTGCTGCACCTGTCCTCCATCGGCCTCCAGCATGACACCCGGGGGCACGTCGTCCACCAGGGTGATGCTCTTCTTGGAGGCCATGGGCTTGAGCAGCGACAGCGAGCGGTCCACCAGCTCCCGCACGTCCTCCGGGGCCCGGTGGGGCGCGCGACGCCGCGCGAAGTCGAGCAGTTGCCGGATGATGCCCGTCATGTGCTGGGCCTGCTGGCTGATGATGCGAGCGCACTCGCCCACCTCCTCGCCCTCCGCTTCGCCCGAGGAAATCATCTTCGAGCGGCCCATCACCACGTTGAGTGGCGTGCCCAGCTCGTGCGCCACGCCGGAGGCGAGCTTGCCCACGGTGGTGAGCCGGTCCGCGTGGCGCAGGTGCTCCACCGCGGACAGGCGCGCGACAGTCTCCGAGGACAGGCGGGAGCGCGTCTCCTCCAACTGCTCGCCCATGCGGTTCATCGCGTTGGCCAGCATGGTGATTTCATCGCCCCGGCGCCGGGTCGGCAGCCGCACGCGGGCCGTCAAGTCGCCCTGGCCGAAGCGGTTCGCCAGTTGGACCAGCTCGTCCACGGGCTCGCCGACGAGCTTGCGGCCCATGGCCATGGCGGCGATGAAGAAGGCGAAGGTGATGGTGCCGGTGGCGACGATGGTGCCCACCACCGTGACGAAGACGTGCTGGCGCTCCTCGCCCAGCGACTCGGTGATTTCGATGGCGCCAAAGCGCTGGCCCCGGCCGATGAAGACCGGCGTGTAGGAGTGCAGCAGGCCAGGGTCCGGGCTCGGGTCCACCATGGAGCCGTCCTTCCCCTGGCGCAGCGTGGCCAGCAGGCGCGGCGGGAAACCGACGAGCGACGGAGTCCCCGGGCCACCATCCAGCCAGACCCAGCGCAGGTGGACCTGCCCCTGGTAGCTGTTGGACTGGTTCAGGATGGTGAGGGCTTCACGCTCACCGGCGAGCTGCCACGCCTTGCCGATGGCTCCGGCGAGCGTGTGACCGAGCAACTGGTGGTCGTGTTGCATGTCCAGCGCCGAGCGCTCCAGCTCACGGCGAACCTGGATGACCTGCAGCCCGGCGATGACAGCCACGGCGAGCAGGACGAGGGCGAGGGTGAACTTGCGAGCGAGTTTCACGGGAGGTCGAGGCTATTCCGGTCCATGCACCTTGGAGGGGTCGAATACGCATGGACCGGAAGGAAGTACTCACAACGTACCGCGAGTGCCGCGAGAAGAGAGCAGTGCGTCGTGCCGGAGTCCTTGGAGGGAGTGGGAGCGACCTTCGTGCGTCACACGGAGGCCTAGAGCATCCGCCATGCCAGGGCGGTGCTCGGAGCGGCTTGCCTCGGAGGAGGGTGTCTCGGCGGGGCGGGATGACCCGCCGAGACCGGGGCACATTGCCCCGTGGGGGCGAAGTGCCCCCGCCTCAGAACCCCTTGGGCAGGGCCACCACGTCGCTGACCAGCGAGAAGCCACTCGCGGGGCAGGCGGCGATGGCGGGCTCCGACGTGTCCAGGAGTCCCCTGCGCTCGACGAGCGTGCTGCCCACGACCTCGTGGACGAAGATGCGCCCGCCGTTGGTGTCGCCCAGGTAGGTGCGATTGCCCACCACGGCGAAGCGGCCGGCGGCCGGAATCGGACAGGAGCCGATGCCCGGCGAGCACTGGATGGGCGCGGTGGACACCACGCGGTCCTGCGCGTCGAGGAGCACCAGCGCCGAGCGCTCCACGGACAGCAGCTTGAAGTTGGTGTCATAGACGGCCTTGCCGCCGCAGCTCACGAGGAGCTGCTCTCCCACGGGAGCCACGGAGCCCGGGTTGAGGCAGCCGTCGCCCAGGTCGATGAGGTCCACCGCGCGGCTCGTCGGGTCGA
This sequence comes from Myxococcus llanfairpwllgwyngyllgogerychwyrndrobwllllantysiliogogogochensis, assembly GCF_006636215.1. Taxonomy (GTDB): domain Bacteria; phylum Myxococcota; class Myxococcia; order Myxococcales; family Myxococcaceae; genus Myxococcus; species Myxococcus llanfairpwllgwyngyllgogerychwyrndrobwllllantysiliogogogochensis. The sequence continues at coordinate 4,995 of NZ_VIFM01000057.1, forward strand.
TGCGTGCGAGCAGGCCAGGCCCGCCGGGGCTGTACGTGACGGGGTTCAGGTTGTTGAGGGTGACGTACAGCTTGCCGTGGTGTTCGGTGATGCCGGTGGGCGTGGACAGCGTCGTGTTGTCGGGGAAGGGCTTCAGCGCGGCCCCCGAGGGCAGCACGATGGTGTCCACCACGGCGGGTTCGTTGTTGGCCAGCGAGACGCGCACCACACGGCCCCCGGCGGACGGGTCTCCCAACAGGTTGCCGTAGAGCGTGACCCAGAGGTCGTGGGTGCCCGTCCTCGTCATGGCGAAGGGATTGGTGTTGGCGCCGAAGCTCACGCTCGCGACGTTGGTGAAGGTGATGCCGTTGGGGAAGCGGGAGCCCGGGGGGCCGGGAGGCAAGGGGTCTCCTTCGCGACGGAGCACCTGGAGCGTGTTGTCGGACGAGTTGAGGATGTAGAGGTACGGGTCCTGGACCAGGACCTGGTTGGGAGCGCGGCCCGTGTCGTTGCTCGCGGGCAACACGCCGTAGTCGCTCAGTCGCGCTTGGACAAGCTTGCGCGTGGAGTCGAGCACCAGCAGCACGTCCAACATCCGCGCCGCGCTCTGCGGAGACGAGGCCACCAGGGTGTTCGGGCCCTTGAAGTCCGAGCCGGACTGGATGCCCACCACCTGCCCGGTGTTGAAGCACGTGGCCACCACGTCATAGGTGCACACGCTGCCCCGGCAACTGCGGGCGTCTCCGCAGACGTTGCCGCAGGCGCCACAGTTGTTGGGGTCGGCCTCCCCGTTGATGCACGCGTTGCCGCACTGAAGCATGCCCCCGGCGCAGCTCCCCTGGCAGTCGCCGTTCATGCACACCTCGAAGGGTTGGCAAACCTTGCCGCCTTCACCCGCGCAGCCGCCGCAATGCTGGGGCGAGGACTGGGTATCGACACAGGCGCCGCCGCAGGCCGTGGCGCCCTGCTGACAGCGGCACGCGCTCTGCGCGCAGAGCTGTCCGGTGCCGCAGGTGTTGCCACACTCGCCGCAGTTCGCGGACTCGCTGGTGAGGTCCACGCAGGTGTCCCCGCAGCGGGAGAGTCCCTCGCTACAGACGACGCCTTCGTCGGGGCAGCCCGTCAGCAGCAGGCACGACAACAATGAGACCAGGGCAGCGAGGTGTCGCCCGGGAGGAAGTGACGCGGCATTCATGGGGTGTCCGCCTTTCGATGCGAAGAGGGAGAAACGTCGAGCGCCATCGCCACGGAGGCGAGCACGGCGCGGCCCGGCAGGGGATAGCCGTCGAAGTCCTCGACGAAGGTGTCGAAGACGTTCTTGAAATCGAGGGAGAACGTCAGCGCGGGCCGGCGCCCCACCGTGCTGGACACCCCCGCATGCAGCAGCGCACGCGCTGGCAGCATCAGCTCTCCGGTGCGGTTGCGCAGTTGCGAGGACTGGGCCCGCAGCTCCACGCGTCCCGTCAGCCACGAGGGGCCCGCGGCCACGCGCGCGGACAGCGTGTGGCGCGGGCGGAGCGGTATCTCCTTGAGGTAGTAGCGCGGGTCATCCCGGAGGTTGCGGGAGACGAGCAGCGTGTACGCCAGGGAGCCGGACAGGAACGAGGTGGGCCGCGCCTCCGCGTCCACTTCCAGTCCCGAGACTCGCGCCGAGGCGAAGTTGAAGGGCTTGGCGGCGAACGGGGGATACGCCTCGTAGGCGATGAGGTCTTCGTAGAGGCTGTGGAACCCTCCCACGGACACGAGTGAGCGCTCCGTGCGGTGCGCCAGGGCCACGTCCGCGGACACGGCCCGCTCGGCGCGCAGGTCCGCGTTCGGCAGCAGCGTGCCCTGGCGCACGTACAGCTCCAGCAACGAAGGCGCGCGGTGGGCCTGGCCCACGTTGGCGCGCAGCTCCAGGCGCGCGGGCAGGGCTACCCGTGCGCCCAGCTTGGGTGACCACAGCGTGTACGGGCCCACGCGCTCCAGTCGCAGCGAAGGTGTCACGTGAAGGCGCCCCGAGAGGAGTGCGACGTCATCCATCGCCATGACGCTGGCGCGCAGCCAGGAGGTCCGCTCTTCCGTCGGCGTGGCGACTCCGTTCGTGGACAGGCCCTCTCCGCCCACGCTCGCCAGCGCGGAAACGACGTGCCAGTCACCCAGGGGCAGCCGTCCCTCGAACTCACCTCCGCCCGCTCGTAGCACCTGCACGCCCTGTTGTGACACCGGGCCACCCGACAGCTCCAGGCGCTCCTGCCGGAAGTGCGCGCGCGCCGACACATCGACGCGGTTCGCGAGTGAGCCGAGCACGCGCAGGCTCAGCACGCCCCGGCGGCTGGACTGCCGCGCATCCGCGACGGGGTTCTGCGCCGTGCCCGCGAGCCCGCGTCCTTCCAGCGAGCCCTCGCCCATCGCGTCCACCACCACGCCTGGGGCCAGTCGGTGCCGCACGCGCAGCAATGCCCCCGCGCCGCGTGCATCGTTGTTGTCACGTCGCCGCGTCTCGGGCGCGTCTCCCGGCAGCGTGGGCGTGGTGTCGAAGGGGTAGGAGAAGCCGCCGGAGGAGGTGCCTCCGTGCACGAGCAGGAGCAGCTCACTGTCCAGCAGCGGGCCGGTGGCGGCGAGCCAGCCCGTCGCGGTGTCCCAGCTCCCGTAGCTCACTTCGCCGGACAGGCTCAGCGTGTCGCCGGGACTTCGGGTGACGATGTTCACCACGCCGCCGAGTCCACCGCTGCCGTAGCGCGCGCCCGCGCTTCCGCGCAGCACCTCGAACTCGCGTGCGAGCGCCAGGGGGATGCGCGACAGGTCCGCGCTGCCCCCCGCGCCGTTGAGGGGAATGCCGTCGAGCAGCACCAGCGTCCCGTTCGACGAGGCTCCCCGGACGACCAGGCTCTTGCTCTGTCCGTACCCGCCAGACTCCTGGATGGCGACACCCGGTGAGGTGGCGAGCACCTCGGCGGTATCGCGGGCCGTGCCGCCGCGCTCCTCCACGGAGATGACGGTGACGACGCTGCTGGGGTCTCGTTGCGACGCGCGGTCCATCGGCTCGGGGTCGGGCACCTTGCCCACCACGTCGATGACCTCGGACATGGGAGGTGTTCCCGCGTCCTCGGTGGATTGGGCCCATGCCGGCGCGCACGCCAGCAGCGCCAGACTCAAGAGCCACCTCGTGAGTGCCGTCTTCACGCTCCTGTACCGGGAGCGAGTCTCGGACCGAAGCCGAGGATGGAGGCGCGGCGCAACGAGCCGAGCATCCGCAGCAGCCGCGCTTCGTCCAGCGTGGAGTCCTCTCGCGAGGCGCGCTCCAGCAACTTCCAGCCCGTCATGCCGGGCTCGACCTTCGTCACCAGCTCCAAGAGCGTGAGGGAGACGAGCTGGAGCACCGTGCCCCACGGTGTCCGCACGCGGAACGCACCACAATGTCTCCACCCGCCGGTCATCTGGCGCGCATCCTCCAGGGCGCGACCTTCCGCGTCCAGAGCGAAGCCCAGGGGCTCCTTCAACAGGTGCCGCAGGTCCGTTTCACCCGTGAATCCGGAGGGCTCGGGCGCCAGTCGCTCTCCGAGCACGAGCAACTCCAGGTCCAGCAGTGAAGCGTAGGCCGCCTGCTTCAGCACCAGGTGCTCACCGAGCACGCAGCCGTCGAGCCCCGTGGACAGCAGACACCAGAGGGCGTCCTCGGGTGTCTCGACGATGGGCTCTCCCGCGACGTTGAAGGAGGTGTTGAGCAGGATGGGCACGCCGGTGCGCGCGTGGAACGCCGTGAGCAGCGCGTGCAACAGCGGGATGTGCTCCGCGCGGACCGTCTGGACGCGGCCCGTGCCGTTGACGTGGGCGACGGCGGGGACGCGATGACGCTGGGCCTCGCGAAAGCGCCACACCCGGAGCATGAAGGGACTGTCGTCGGAGGCTGTGTCGTCGAGGTCGAACCACTCGCGTGCATGCTCCGCGAGGATGGCGGGCGCGAAGGGACGGAAGGCCTCGCGGAACTTCACCCGGCTGTTGAGGACGTCCTTCATGTCGCCGGGACGTGGGTCGCAGAGAATGCTCCGCTGCCCGAGCGCGCGAGGGCCCAGCTCCGAGCCTCCCTGGAACCACCCGAGCATCTTTCCTTCCACCAGCAGGTCGGCGACGGCGGGCACCACCGAGGGCAGCCGACGTGACACGACAGCGGGAGTCGCCTGGATGGCGCGGTCCACCCATGCGGAGGGGTAGGTCCTGCCCACGCTGTCCTGCTGGAGCCGTCGAGTCGACTTTCGCCCTGTCAGGTGCCAGAGCCCGTGATACGCCGCGCCCAGGGCCGTGCCGCTGTCCTCGGCGGCGGGCATGACGTAGACGTCGCGGAAGCCCGCCTCCGTGAAGAGCCGCTCGTTCGCCACGCTGTTGAGCGCGACACCGCCCGCGTAGCAGAGCCTTTCGCAGGATGTGCTCGCGCGAAGGCGTCGGACGATTTGCAGCAGCCCGGCTTCCAGCGCCGCCTGGGCGGAGGCCGCCAGGTTCCGATACTCCTCCTGGCGCGCGGGCCATCGCTCGTTGTGTGGGAAGCGCCGAGGCACGGCGTCGGAGAAGACAAACCGTCCATCGACGATGGTGAAGAAGTCGGTGATGGGAATGTCGGGAACGCCGTAGGGCGCCAGCCCCATGACCTTGCCCGGACCTTCGAGCACATCGGAGAAGAGCTGTCGCCCGACGGCGGAGTACAGGCCGCCGAGACTGCCGAAGCGCGGCATCCCCTGGAAGCGCTCCAGCTCCGCGGAGGCGGTGACCTCCAGGAAGGTCCCCAGGTGCTTCTCCAGCGGGACGAAGCCGTCGCGCGACGCGCGGTAGACGGAGAGCGTCTCTTCTCCTCGCCGCTCGGAGACGACCGCCGCCAGCTCCGTTTCGGACAGGTCCTGGACGTTGGAGCCGAAGCCGTCGGCGACGAGTACGAGGGCCTCATCGAAGCCGGACGTGGCGAAGGCGCCGACGGCGTGTCCCAGGTGATGCGAGAGGGTGAGCGTGGGCACCCCCGTCCTGGCGAGGGCGAGGTCGGGGTTGGCCCGCACGTCGAAGAGGGGCCCGCGAGGCCCCATCAGCGAGCAGCACGCGACGAGGCTCAAGTCCTCGGGTTGGATTCCCGCGTGCTCCAGGCAGTAGCGCACCGACAGTGACGCGAGGCCGCCAGGAATCCACGCCCGCTTGCGTCGCAGCAGGCGTTCTTCCTGGATGGCCACGACCAGCTCGTCGCCGCGCAGCAGACACGCGGCGCCGTTGTGGTTCGACGCGCCAATGCCCAGCACCCACGGAGCGCTGTGGCCTGACATGGCGGTACCTCAGTTCGCCGGGGCGGGCTCGGGCCTCAAGGAAGGAGCCTGGGGCGGAGCCACCTTGGGGACCGCCTGCTTGCGAGGCGCGGGAGCGGCGGGCGCGGGCGCGGCGACGTTGAAGAGGTTGACGAGCACGCCCACGGCCGCGAGCTGGGACGTGGTCGGGTTGTAGTCAATGGCCTCGCCGATGGGGAAGTCCACGGAGCTGGAGGCCTGGACCTGGAGCTGGCCGTCGGGGGTGACGAGGACGGTCCACAAGAGGCCCTCCTGCGTGGTGGCGAAGACGTACGGCTGGCCGCCGACGCGGGCCATGGCGGCGCGGAACGCGAAGGACTGGGGCAGGGCCAGATTCTGCTTCAGGTCCACGGAGCCCTGGGACTGGAATTCAGCGGGGCGCACGCGGAAGAGCCACGTGTTCTTGTCCGCGGGGCCCACGGAGCAGGCCACGGCGACCAGGTGGTCATCGAGGATGGCCAGGCCGTTGATGCCGCGCTGGGCGGCCGGGTTGTAGCGCTTGCGGGCGAGCACGTTGCCCTGGGGGAGCTGGAGCATCACCAGGTCTCCGTCCTCGGCGCCGGTGATGACGATGCCGTCGCGCCACGCGACGATGTCGCGCACGTTCCAGAGCTGGAAGGGGCTGGGGATGGGGTCGGGAGAGCGGACGTTGAGCTTCTTCAGCACCGCGAGCTGGCGGCCGTTGCGCGAGACGCTCCAGATGAGGACGAAGCCATTCTCGTGGCCCGTCACCAGGTACTCGCGACTCGCGTGGACGACGAAGACGCCGCTGTTGGCGGTGCCCACGTCCGCGTCGTAGGCGAAGTTCTCGAAGCGGAACGCGCGAGGAAGCCTGTCCAGGTGCGCGGGCTCCGCGTCCTCTTGCAGCGCGGTGTCCCGCTCGCGCCAGAGGGTGATGGTGGTGCTGTCATTGGAGGTGACGAAGGTCCGCTCGTCGCGGACGGCCATCATCTCCACGCCCCGGTTGGCGGGGGTGCGCAGCACATCGGTGAGCATGGGTCCCCACTCGGTGGGGCCCGGAGGGCGGAAGAACGTCATGGAGCCATCCAGACGTCCGACGATGAATCGGCCCGAGTCCAACCACTGCAACTGCTGGGTGTAGGGATACGTGGTGCCAACGGGTGTGAGCACCTGGGCGGCGAGGTTGCTGTCGGCGGTGCCGGCCTGGGCCTGTTCCTGGGCATGGGCATCGTGCTGACAGGCCATGACAAACAGCAGCACCAGTCGTGGCAGGACGCGAACGAATCCATCGAGCTTCATGTTGAGCCTCCTCCTACATGCGCTTCAGTCGGGAATCCCCAAGCGCCCCCCTCGGCAGGATGGAGTCAGGCAAATGTTGTCATGTGCTCGGCCAAGGCGGCTGCGAGGCGATTATAACTTTCCTCCCGACGGGTGTCATGGTTGCTCAGGGGCGCTGTCAGGACTGGCAATCCCTTGCGCTGGCGCAACGTGTTGATGAATGCCCGACTGAGTCGGGGATTCTTGAACAGGTCATGGATGAACGTGCCAAAGATGGGCAGTCGCTCATGCACGGCGCCATCGACTCCGCCCGCATGGGCGTACAGCGGCCTCGCGCTCGCATACCTGACGAGTCCGGAGTGAATCTCATACCCTGACACCTCGCCCGCGCTCGCGAAGGGATTGTCGGGCGTCGGCGTGTAGTGACGATTGAAGACCGTCTTGCCAGGGAGGAACTCCACGTCGATGTCCAACAACCCCAGCCCCGTGGTGCTGCCGTGCTCGGACTCGCGGCGGCCCTCGTCGAGCAGCTCGCGCCCCAGCATCTGAAAGCCCCCGCAGATGCCGACGATGGGCGTGGTGGTGCTCAAGTCCTGGAGCACCCGCTCGAAGCCGATGCGCCGCAGGTGGAGCAGGTCTCCCACCGTGTTCTTGGTGCCGGGAACGATGATGGCGTCCGGCGCACCGAGCTGGTCCACGGAGCGCACGAAGCGCACGCGCACGTGGGGCTCCTCCTGGAGATAGTCGAAGTCGGTGCTGTTGGAGATGTGCGGCAGGTAGAGCACCGCCACGTCGATTTCAGGCGCCCCGTGCATCCGGGGCTGGACGCGGTCCTCTTCCTCCAGCGCCAGGGACAGGTAGGGCATCACCCCGACGACGGGCCGCTTCGCGTGGTGCTCGATGAAGTCGATGGCGGGCTGGAGGACCTGCCGGTCTCCTCGGAACTTGTTGATGATGAAGCCGGCGATGCGCTCGCAGTCCTCGGGCGCCACCAGCTCCAGCACCCGCAACGTGCCGAGCAGCTCCGCCGCGATGCCGCCCTTGTCGATGTCCACCGCCAGGTACACGCGCGCGTCCAGCCGATGGGCCACCTCCATGTTCACCACGTCGAACGGACGCAGGTTGGGCTCCGCGCAGCTCCCCGCGCCTTCCGCGATGACCAGGTCGTAGTGGCGCGTCAGGTGATCGATGGACTCCTGGATGGCGGACAGCTTGAGCGCGCGGTGCGTGTCGGAGAGGAAGTACTCGCGCGCGTCGACGTCCTGGTGCGGCCGGCCGTGGATGATGAGCTGGCTGACGCTGTCCGACTTGGGCTTGAGCAGCAGCGGGTTCATGTGGACGATGGGCCGCTGCCTCGCCGCGAAGGACTGCACCGCCGTGGCCCGGGCGATTTCCTCGTTCTCCTCCGTGACGAAGGAGTTGAGGGACATGTTCTGCGACTTGAAGGGGGCCACGCGCAGCCCCTTGTTGGCGTACAGACGGCATAGGCCAGCGACCAGCGTGGTCTTCCCCACGTGGGAGCCCGTGCCTTGAATCATGAGGTGAGGGTGCTTCGGCATGGCGGGCCTCCTGGCGCGCGTGCACTATAAGGCGTCAACCTCTCACGGGTTCCCTGCTGCTCATGTCCGTCGCGCGCTCCCTCTCCCTGCTCGTCGTCTCCCTCTCGCTCCTGGTCGGCTGCCAGCGCTCCGCGCCGGCTCCGGAGGCGGGGACGCGGCGAATCGTCTCGCTGTCTCCCGGAATCACGGAGACGCTCTACGCGCTGGGTGCGGGTGAGCAGGTGGTGGGCCTCTCCGACTGGGCCTCCTGGCCCTCCGAGACGGCATCCGTGCCCAAGGTGGGCTCCACGCTGTCGCCCAACTACGAGGCCATTGCCCGCCTCAAGCCCACCCTCATCATCGATGAGCAGGTGAAGCAGGCACCCGCGGGCTCGCTGTCCGCGCTCGCCCCGGTGAAGGTGCTGCCCTGGCTCTCCGTCGACGATGTGGCGAACGGGATTCGCGAGCTGGGCCGCCAGACGGGGCGCGAGGACGCGGCCACGAAGCTCGCCCAGAAGGTGGAGACGACGCTGAAGCGCAAGCCCCCGCCGGACGCGCCCCGGGTGCTCCTGGTGATTGGCGACCCGGAGGCCGCGCTCACCAGCATCTGGTACATCCGCAAGGGCTCGCTTCACGGTGCGGCCCTGGAAGCGGCGGGCGCGCGCAACGCCGTCGCCGAGGACCCCGCGGGCCCGCCCAACGTCTCCGTCGAGCAGCTCATGACGTTGGACCCGGACATCATCCTGGTGCTGGTGGAGGGTCCCCGCCTGACGCCGGAAGAGGAGGCGCGACAGCTCGCCCCGTGGAAGCAACTGACGGTGCTGCGCGCGGTGAAGCAGGGGCGGGTGAAGCTGGTCGCGGGCCCGGGCGTGCAGTCCACCGGCCCGCGCATCCTCGACGTCGTGGAGCAGCTCCAGGCCGCGCTGCGCTTCGACACGAAGACCCCATGACGTCTCTTCTGGAGGTCTCCGGGGCGACGGTGCGCAAGGGCGAGCGGGCGTTGCTGGAGGATGTGTCCCTCCGCGTCGCACCGGGAGATTTCGTCGCCGTGGTGGGACCCAATGGCGCGGGCAAGACGACGCTGATGCGCGTGGCGCTCGGCCTTCAGCGCCCCGACGCGGGCCGAGTCACCGTGAATGGCCGCGACGTGGGAGCCCTCTCCCCCCGGGAGCGCGCCGCGTTCCTCGCGTGGCTGCCCCAGCGCGTCCAGGTGTCCGAGCCCATCACCGCGCTGGAGCACGTGGCCGCCGCGCGCTACCGCTTCAAGGAGTCCCACCGTCGCTCGGAGGAATCCGCGCTCGTGGCGCTCGCCCGCGTGCAGGCGGAAGCCCTCGCCTCGCGGCCCATCACCGAGCTGTCCGGCGGCGAGCAGCAGCGCGTCGCGGTGGCGGCGCTGCTCGCGCAGGAAGCGCCCCTGGTGCTGCTGGACGAACCCGCCAACTTCCTGGACCCGGCCCAGCAGTTGGAGCTGTATGCGCTCGTGGGGCAGATGTGGCGCTCGGGGCTGGGCGTGCTGTGCATCACCCACGACATCAACGTGCTCGCCCATGCGATGCGCGCGGGCAGCGAGGGACGGATTCGGGTGCTGGGTTTGTCGAAGGGCCGCGTCGCCTTCGAGTCGCACTACGACGCCCCGGACCTGGGGGAGCACCTGGGCCGGGTGTTCTCCGTGCGGATGCGAGGCGTCGAAGTCGAGAACCGCCGGGTCTTCGTGGGCATGTCCCTGGAGCGTGGGGAATGAGGACGCGACTGGTGGTGATGTTGGCGGTGTGCGCGCTCGTGGTCGCCGTGGCGCCCTTCGTCGGTCCGCCCATGCCGCCGGACGCGCGCGACTTCATCCTCTGGCAGTTGCGCATCCCCCGGACGTTGATGGCGCTGGTGGTGGGAGGCACGCTGTCGCTGGTGGGCGCGGTGTACCAGTCCCTCTTCTCCAACCCGCTCGCCGCGCCGAGCACCATTGGCACCACGGCCGGCGCCACGCTGGGCGCGCTGGTGGCCATCGTCCTGGGCGCGCGCACCGCGCTGTGGGGCCTGCCGCTCATCACCGGCGCCGCCTTCGCGGGCGCGCTGGGGGTCAGCCTGCTGGTGGCCGCCATCGCGGCGGGGCGCAACGTGCGGATGAATGACCTGGTCCTCGCGGGCATCGCCTTCTCCATGGCGGCGGGCGCCATCTCCACCGGCGTGCAGTTCTCCGCGGACTCCGCCGAGCTGCTCACGGCCATGCGGTGGACCATGGGCCACCTGCCGCAGGTGGGCTATCAGAACATCGTGATGTTGCTGCCCATCGCCGCGGTGTCGGTGGTGGGCCTGCTGACGCTCACGCGGGCGCTGGAGGTGTTCATCTCCGGTGAGGAGCACGCCGAATCGCAGGGCGTCAACGTGCGCGCGGTCCGCATGGCCTCCATCGGCCTGGGGGCGCTGGGCGTGGCGGGCTGTGTCGCGTGGTGCGGTCCCATCGCCTTCGTGGAGCTCATCGTCCCCCACATCGTCCGGCGGGTACTGGGGGTGAGTCGGCGCGTGCTGCTGCCGTGCTCGGTGGTGGTGGGCGCCAGCTTCCTCGTGCTCTGCGACGCGGTGGCCCGCATCATCCTTCCAGGCAGGGAGACTCCCGTGGGCCTGGTGACGGCGGCCCTGGGCACGCCGCTCCTCATCTACCTGGTGGCGCGCAAGTCGTCCTGAGTCGCTCAGCCCTGGCAGGGCAGTGAGGTGAGGCCCCGGAACACGGCGGTGTCGCGCCGCTTCCACGCGCCGGGCACCAGTCGCAGTCCAGGCAGGTCCCTGGCCAGCATGCCCAGCACGCCCTGGGCCTCCATGCGCGCGAGCGCCGCCCCGACGCACTGGTGGATGCCGTGGCCGAAGGCGATGTGCTGGAGGTCCGGGCGTTGGATATCGAGCGTGTCGGGTTGCTCGAAGCGCCTCGGGTCCCGATTGGCCGCGCCCAGCAACACCCAGGCCCACTCACCCGCGCGCACGGTGGCGCCGCCCACCTCCACGTCCTCCTGCGCCATGCGGGAGCAGAGTTGCAGGGGCGTGTCGAAGCGCAGCAGTTCCTCCACGGCTCCCTTGAGGCGCGAGGGCTGGGCACACAGCGCCTCCCACTGCGCGCGGTGCTCCATCAGCGCGAGCACTCCGTTGCCGATGAGATTGACGGACGTGTCGTAGCCTCCGAAGAGCAGGAGCATGCAGGTGGGCAGCAGCTCCTCCTCGCTCAGCGCCTGCTCGTCCTCCTGCGCGGCCACCAGCAGCCCGAGGACATCGCCGCGACGCGACTGCCTGCGCCGGGTGACGGAAGCCTGGAGGCTCTGGCTCACCTCGCGGGTGGCGGCGCTGGCGGCCTCTCTCACGGCCAGCGGCGCGGAGGCGTCTCCACAGCGCGCGAGCGCGAGCGCCCACCGCTGGTACAGGTCCGAGTCCAGCTCATCGGCGCCCACGAGCCAGCGCAGCGTCGTCCGGGCCAGGGGCGCGGCCAGGTCCGCGATGATGTCCAGCTCTCCTTTCTGGCGCGCCCGGAAGAGGAGCGCCTCCACCGTGGCCTGGACGTGCAGGGACAGCTCCTTCATGCGCGGACCCAGCGCGCGCTTCGTCACGGCGCGCAGGCGCGTGTGGTCCGGCGGGTCCATCAACAGAAACCACTGACGGTGCATGGCGGACAGCGCCGCGAGCGCCTCCGGAGGCGAAGGGAAGTCCTCGGGGCGGCTCTCCCTGGCGCCCGTGATGTTCCGGCTGAAGCGCGGATGGGAGAGCACCTCCACGCAGTCCGCGTGGCGGGAGAACAGCCACAACCGGAGCTCGGGGTTCCAGCAGGCGGGCCGCTGGAGGAGTTGCTCATAGACGGCGTAGGGATTGCCCCGTGACTCGGCTGAGAAGGGATTGAGGCAGTGCGTCTCACGGGCCCCGGGGGCGCTGGGAGGCCTGTCGGCTTCGCCTCGCGGGTCGCTCTCCATGGGACGGTCCCCCGTGCGGCGGATGGACGATGTGAGAAAGACAGACACAGCGCCGCGCCGTGAATTGTAAAGGCTACGCCTCGCGGACAAAACCGGTCAAGCCGAGGGCCCCCGGGGGCTGGCCCGCTGTGTCACGGCGCCGCGTTCGTCAACTTCACCACGGGCTCATCGCCATAGAAGTCGATGACATTCACGGCGGCGTGGACCTGGTCCAGGCGGAACAGATGTTTGTCCGCCATGCCCAGCGACTCGGCGAGGAGGGTGCGGTTGACGCCTCCATGCGACACCAGGGCGAAGCACTGTCCGACATGCCGCGCGCGCAGGACTCGGCCCCCCGCACGGACGCGCTCGCGCATCTCCGAGAAGGTCTCTCCTTCTGGAAATCGCACCCGCTCGGGGTGCGCCATCCATTCCGCGTACACCTCCGGAAACTGGCGCTCGGCCTCCTCGTAGGTGAGGCCCTCGAAGAGTCCGAAGTCGATTTCGCGGAAGGCCTCCTCCACGCGGATGTCCAGGCCGCGTCCCTCCGCCACGCGCTTCGCCGTATCGAGGGCTCGGCGGCGAGGGCTCGAATAGAGGCCCTGGAGGTCCGCGCTGGCCAGCAGGCTCGCGGCGCGCTCCGCCTGGGCATGCCCCTCCGGCGCGAGGCCCACGTCGAGCCGTCCGTAGCAACGGCCCTTCATCTCCTCGGAGGGCTTGCCGTGCCGCAGCAGAATCATGCGCGTCACGCCGCTCGGTATTCGCCAGTCCATGCCGCGTCCGTTCCCTATGCTCGCTTCACTTCAACCGAGTGCCAGCGCGAGCACGAGCACCAGCGCCTCGCAGACCTCGGTGTTGGCTCCCATGGTATCGCCGGTGATGCCATCGATTTTCTTCCGGCACCAGAGGCCCTGGAGCGCGGATACGACGGCCACCATCACCAGGGCCACGCCCCCTCGCCAGCCCATCAGGCCCAGCGCGAAGCCGAGCGCCAGCACCGTGGCGCCAATGACTTCGACGCGGCCCACATAGTCGGTGATGGCCATGCCGATGCCCCCGCTTCGCCGCGCATAGGGAAGCAGCCAGCCTTGAGGGACGGAGCCCCAGCGGCCCAGCGCCAGCGCCACGACCAGCGCGGCGTCCGCCTGCCCGCGCTCCAGCAGCGCCGCCAGGGCGCTGGCCTTGAGGCCCACGGTCAGCAACAGCGCGACACCTCCATACGCGCCAATGACGTGGTCTCTCATGATGCGCAGCACGTCCTCCTTGGTGCGCCCGCCGCCGAAGCCGTCCGCCATGTCCGCCAGCCCGTCCAGGTGCAGAGCGCCGGTGAGCAGCGCGTAGACGGCGAGCAGCAGATACGCCGTCACCATCGACGGCAGCAGGGGGTAGAGCGCGAAGCGCACGCCGACGAGCAGTGCGGCGAGCAGGGCGCCCACCAGGGGGAAGCACAGCGTCGCGCGGCCCACGTCGGCGGCGTCGAAGGTGGCCGCCCCGGGGACGGGGATGCGACTGAGGAAGGCGATGCCGGCGAGGAGTCGCTTCATGGGGGCTCGGGTGTCGCGACTCCTGCCACGTTTTGGCCGGAGGAGCGAGCCTCAGCGCCGGCTCTTCTCCGCGACGCCCGCCGAGGCGAACGTCGCCATCTCGTGCAGGATGTGCATGCTGCTGTCCATCAGCCCCATCGCGAGCACGGCGCCCGTGCCCTCGCCCAGGCGCAGGCCCAGGTCGAGCAGGGGCCGCAGGCGCAGGGCCTCCAGCACCCGGCGGTGGCCCGCCTCGCGCGACATGTGACTGGCGAGCAGGAAGGGCATCACCTTGGGACACAGCCGTGCGGCCACCAGCCCGGCGACCGAGGAGATGAAGCCATCCAGCATGACGGGCACCCGCCGCGAGGCCGCGCCCAGCGCCGCGCCGGCCAGTCCCGCGATTTCAAAGCCGCCCACCTTGGCGAGCACGTCCAGCGGGTCCGCCGCGTCCGGCTTGTTCACCGTGAGTGCCCGGCGCACCACCTCCACCTTGCGCGTGAGGCCCGCGTCGTCCACGCCCGTGCCTCGCCCGGTGGCCATGTCCGGTGACACGCCCGCGAGCACGCACGTGAGCGCCGCCGACGCGGTGGTGTTGCCAATGCCCATGTCGCCCAGGCCCAGCAGCGTCACGCCCGAGTCCGCCAACTCCAACGCCAGGAGCGCGCCCACGCTCAGGGCCTCCTCGGCCGTCTTGCGCGACATGGCCGGCCCTCGGGCCAGGTTGGCCGTACCGGGGCCCTGGCTGTGCATGCGCACGCCCTCCAGTCCCTCCACGGGCACGCGCACGCCCATGTCGACGACCTCCACGCGCACGCCGTGCTGTCGGGCCAGCACGTTGATGGCGGCGCCGCCTCGGGCGAAGTTGGCCACCATCTGCGCGGTGACCTCCGCGGGGTAGGCGCTCACGCCTTCCTCCGTCACGCCGTGGTCCGCCGCCATCACCACCAGCCCCTTGCGCGGCATCGCGGGCGCGGGCTCACCGCGCAGCGTGGCCCACTGACACGCCAGCTCCTCCAAGCGGCCCAGGCTGCCCTGGGGCTTCGTCTTCATGTCCAGCAGGCCCTGGCACTGGCTCCCTGCCTCGGCGTCAGGTTCGGGAATCCTGGCGAGCACGTCACGGTACGCAGGCATGGGGCCCCCTTCGAGGGAAACCCCTTCAAGCTAGGCGTGCGCGGTGCCGCGAGGCAATGGCCGCGGGCCGGTCCGAGGGCGCGGTGCTGCATGGTGGTGGACACAACCCCGCACGCGCGTCCTGTCGTGGAGGCCACGGGCGGTGTGCCTTCGAGGGCTGGGAGACCGTGCGACGAGGGGTGCCCTTCAAGGCGGGCGCATCGTCGAGCAGTGAGGGATTGGATTCCGGCGCGTCGGGTCAGTGACAGCGCCGAGGCGTGTGTCCCTGGCACGCGGCGCGGCGCGGGTGAAAGTGCGCGGGCCGCTGTACGGCTGTCCCGAGCTCAGGGCGGCGGGGGGAGGCGCTCATGAACAGGAAGGCACGGTGGTGGGGGCTGGCGCTGGTGGCGTTCGTCGCGAGCTGCAAGTGCGGGAGCGAGTCGGACCCGACGGGCACGGGGGGCAGTGGAGAGCCTCCGCCCCTGGTGGAAGTCACCACGCCGGAAGGGGGTGAGCCGGTGTCGCTGGCCATCATCGAGGCCTTCACGCGCCGCGAGGAAACGCCTCCGCGCACGTCGTTCGTGACGAGCGAGGAGCTGGTGGTCCGCGCGCGCGTCACGGGCGGCGAGGCGGGGTTGGTGGACCGCATCAAGTGGACGGTGACGCCGGTGGGCACGCGCACCGGGCCCGCGGAGCCCGCCACGGCGACAGGCGCCGAGCTGACGTTCCGAGGCAAGTCCGCGCAGTCGGTGGCGGGCAGTCGGGACCCCAACCCTCCGCTCGAGTACGAGGTGTTGGGCGTGCTCGACCTGGAGGATGGCCGCGGGCTGGAGGTGAAGCTGCCTCCGTCCTCGTTCCTCCGCCAGGACGAGACGGACACGCTGAGACAGGAGTACGTGGATTACGACACGGACTTCCAGCCGACGCTGGCCAACATCCGCGTGCCGGGCAACACGACGCTCAACCGGGGCAACTACACGCTCGTCGCCGAGGAGACGCCGGGCGACCTGGACAAGCTGCTCCAGGACGTGGACACCGAGCTGAACAAGCTCCTCAAGGATGATGTGCAGGTGGTGCCGGTGGGCACGGTGACGAGGAGCCCCGCGACGGTGGTCGTATCGGCCGGGGGGTCGGTGCTGATGCTCGGGCCCCTGGGAGACACCACGCCGAGCGGCGATGACGTGTGCGCGGGACTCCGGGTGGGCGGCCTGTGCGCGGGGCCCATCCTCGCCGGGCCGAACCGGCGGGCCGACACCACCGCGAACAACCGCGTCGCGACGGTGAGCGTGGAGCCCTTCATCACCAGCGCGTTCCGCAATCCGCAGCGCAACCGGTTCATCGGCTCGGGCTCCATCAACAGCCGTCACACCCGGGGACGCGCGCTCGACATCGACCCGCGCTCCATGGTGGTGCCCGGCAGGGATGCGCGGCAGCTCATGTGTCTGGTGGAACTCGCGGGCATCCGGGTGGTGGGCGAGGAAGACAGCTTCACGGAGAACGGGCCGGTGACGTTCCTCGACTGCAATGACCCGGCGGCGGACCACGTCCACATCCAGCGGTAGCAAGGAGGGCAGATGAGCGCGAAGGTTCTACTCGTCGCGGTGTGGGGGGTGCTCACGCCCGTGTTGGCACAAGTCCCGTCGTCCGCGGCGCCCAAGCCCTCGGTGGCGACGCCCGCCACGCTGTCACCCACGGCGAAGGAGGGCATCCGGTTGGCGCAGCGGGACTGTCCCTCGGATGGCTTCGACAAGGCGCGCTGCGCGAGGGCCATCGCCCTGCTGGAGGAAGCGGCGAACGAGAACCCGAACCAGCAGGACGTGCAGCTCGCGTTGGCGCAGGCGTACTGGAACACGTCGTTTCGCGAGTCACCGCAGGGGCGCTCCCGGGGGGACTTGCGGCAGCGCTCGCTGGACATCTACCAGCGGCAGGTGGAGCTGGGCTCGAAGGATGCCAGGCCCTACTGGGAGCTGAGCCTTCGACAGAAGGACGAGGCGCAGCGACTGCCGCTGTTGCGACGCACGGTGGAGCTCAACCCGGTCCATCCGCAGGCCAACCGGGAGCTGGCGCGCACGGAGCTGTCGGTGGGGGAGGTGGACGCGGCGGTGCGCAGCTACCAGAAGCACCTGGAGGTGAGCCCCTATCGCGACTCGAGTGATGCGCTCGCGCACCTGGACTTCGCGAAGCAGTTGGAGGGCGCGGGACGCCCGAAGGACGCGGCCCAGGTGACCGAGCGGGTGTCGACGCTCATGCAAGGCGAGCGTCGTGCCACGCGCTGCGAGGTCTGGCGGTCCGCGGACCCGAAGCTGTACGCGCAGAAGGCGGAGCTGTCGAAGAAGGTGAAGGAGCTGCTCCCCTACTGCACGGAGACCGCGTCACTCGAGCAGGCGGCGGAGCTGGAGCGCCAGGGGCGGGTCGACGAGGCGATTGTCGCCGCGAAGCGACAACTGGAAGAGAACCCGAAGCCCGAGGCGACCCACGTCATGCTGGAGCGCCTCTATCAGAGCAAGGGCGAGCCGGCACAGGCCGCGCAGGTGGCCACGCAGACCCTGGAGCAGGAGCCCGATGCGAAGGAGAAGTGCGAGCGCTTCCGCGAGCTCGCGCCCACCACCGTGCGGGCCATGCCGCAGGACCAGGTGGAGGCGCTGCGGCGCGACTGCCATCAGCCGTGAGGTCCACTTCGCTCGGCGCTCCCGGGTGCGGGCGCCTCGCGCTCCCCGAGGAAGCGCCGCCGCAAGGTCTTCGTCACCTCCGCGTCCCAGCGCGGGGACAGCAGCTCGACGAAGGTCCGCCGCCAGCGCAGCGCGCACGCGAAACACGCCAGCGTGGTGATGAGGCCGATGACCGCGTTCTGCCACGAGGAGAGGTTCCACTGCCCCTGCCAGAACCACTCCCGGAAGCTGGTGGGCCAGTAGTAGTAGATGGGCCACCCCGGCCCGCTGCCCGCGAGGTCGCAGAGCAGGTGCAGGTGGAAGGTCCCCAACGCGAGCAGCCCCACGCGCAGCCGTTGTCGCGCCAGCCCCATGCACACCGCGGCGGTGAGGAGCGCCCCCACGTAGCCGTGGAACAGCACGTGGTGATAGCGCACGTACAGCTCCTCGCCCCCCAGCAGCGTGAGCCCATCCAGGTCCGGGGCCAGGCCCGCGCAGGTGACCAGGATGCGGTCTCTTCGCTCGCGCAGCCCCTGCGCCGCCAGCCACGAGAACTCCGCATGGACGAGGGGATTCATGAAGCCCCGGAGCCTACGTCAGCGGCGCGTCCCCGCGCTCACGTGGGCACGGGCGAGCGACGGGGTGTGCCCAACAGCTCCAGCGTCCGCACCGCCACGTCCGCCAGCGTGGCCGAGCACGGCTGGCAGCCTCCACCGCAGCAGGGGGACCAGTCCCCCTCCGGGTCCCTGAGCAGGCCATACACGCAACTGCGCAGGTAGTCCGGCAGCCCGGCCTCCTCGGAAGCACGGCGCAGCGCCTCCTGCACGGTGGGGTCCTTCACGTCGAGCACACCCCTTCATAACGGTGCGCGTGGCCCTTGGGGATTCGCCTTCACTCCCCGGGCAGGCGAGCAGCCCTGCCTGTCTCTTTCTGGCGCCCTCCCGCAGATTTCTATTGCGCCCACTAGTTAGGGGCCTTACGAGTTGGGGGCGGCATCTTTTCGCCGCGCATCGAGATGAGCGTGAGTCCTCCTCCCATCACCCGCTTCGAGCGGTTGCAGCGACTGGCGCGGCGCTTCCCGCAGCTCGACACGAGCGGCCTGGAGACGTGCATCACCCTGCTGCGCCTGTCGAACGATTTATCCGACGCCTACGACGCCAGCCTGGCGCGACACGGGCTGTCGAAGGGGCGCTTCACCGTGCTCGTCCGGCTGTTCTCCACCAGCGAGGCGGAGGACGGCCGAGGGCTCACGCCGGCGGAGCTGGCGGAGAACTCGTGTGTGAGCCGCGCCACCATGACGGGCCTGCTCGACACGCTGGAGAAGGACGGCCTCATCTCCCGGGAGGACCACCCGGAAGACCGCCGCATGTACACCGTGCACCTCACGCCGAAGGCCCGGCAACTGCTCGAAGGGATGCTCCCCGAGCACTACCGCCGCGTCGCCGCGCTCATGTCTCCGTTGAACGAGCAGGAACGCGTCACCCTGCGCGAGCTGCTGGCCAAGGTCTCCACCGGCATCCCGGCCTTCCGGGAGCCGTGAGCCACCCCCTGAACCCTTGATTCCCCTTTGCCGATTCGGCGGATGAGCCGCTGCGTCCAGATGGTTAGCCACCAAATCATCGACCCGCTGAACCTTTGAGAACCACCATGAGCACTGCTTCCCCCTCCCTGGATGTGCAGGACAACGATGTTCCGAAGAACCTCCCCTCCGTCGTGAAGGAGCCCGCCGCGCCGCGCTCGCGAGCGAAGAAGGTGTTGCCCGCCCTCGTCGCGCTGGCGCTGGTGGGAGGTGGCGCCCGCTGGGTGCTGACGCGAGGCCACGAGTCCACGGATGACGCGCAAGTGGAAGGCCGCATCGCCAACGTGTCGCCGCGCGTCTCCGGCATGGTCGCCAAGGTGCGGGTGAGCGACAACCAGGCGGTGAAGGCCGGTGACGTCCTCGTCGAGCTGGACTCCACGGACCTGGACGCGAAGCTGGAGGTGGCCCGCGCGGACGTGCTGAGCGCGGAGGCCCAGGCGTCCAACGCCCAGTCGCAGCTGGCGCTCACGGAGGTCAACGCCGGCGCCAACCTGCGCCAGGCGCGCGGTGGCGTGGTGCAGGCGAACAGCGGCATCAGCTCGTCCAAGGCGGCGCTGGACCAGTCGCACGCGGACGTGGCGGCGGCCGAGGCCCGCTTCAAGCTGGCGGACGCGGACATGACGCGCGTGAAGACGCTGAAGGCGGAGGGCGCGGTGACGCAGGCGGACCTGGACGCGCGGCAGTCCGCGTATGACCAGGCGAAGGCGCTGCTGGACGTGGCGCGCGCGCGGCTGACCTCCACGCAGGCGGGGGTGCAGGGCTCCTCCGGTGGGCTGGAGACGGCGCAGGGGAAGCTGGCCGCCGCGGAGACGGGGCCGGTGCAGGTGCAGGCGGCGCAGGCGGCGGTGAAGCTGTCCGACGCGAAGCTCAAGCAGGCCCAGGCGGCGCTGCACCTGGCGGAGCTGGCCGTCTCCTACACGAAGGTGCGCGCGCCGGTGGACGGCGTGGTGAGCCGTCGCACGGTGGAGGTGGGGCAGATGGTGGGCCCGGAGCGTCCGCTGATGGCGGTGGTGCCGCAGGACGACGTGTGGGTGGTGGCCAACTTCAAGGAGGACCAGGTGGGCGAAATGAAGGCGGGCCAGCCGGTGGAGGTGGAGGTGGATGCCTTTGGGAGCCACGCCTTCAAGGGCCATGTGGACAGCCTGGCCGGCGCCAGCGGAGCGCGCTTCGCGCTGCTGCCTCCGGACAACGCGTCCGGCAACTTCGTGAAGGTGGTGCAGCGCATCCCCGTGCTCATCCGCTTCGACGGTGAGTCGCAGGTGGCGCTCAAGCCGGGCATGAGCGCCGTCGTCACCGTGGACACGAGGAGCAACTAGTCGTGAAGGGCGACGTCATCACCGGCTCCAAGGCCGGCATCACCATCGCCGCCATGGCCGCGGCGCTGATGTCCGTGCTGGACATCTCCATCGTCAACGTCGCGCTCAGCGACATCCGCGCGAGCTTCGGCACGCCGTTGGACCAGATTGCCTGGGTGTCCACCGGCTACATGATGGCGAACGTGGTGGTCATCCCGATGACGGGCTGGCTCCAGCGGCGCTTTGGTTTCCGGCGCTACTTCACCGCGTCCATCCTCATCTTCACCGCGGCCAGCGTGCTGTGTGGCCTCGCGTGGGACCTGCCGTCGCTGGTGGCCTTCCGCATCCTCCAGGGCATGGGGGGTGGCGCCATCATCCCCACGTCGCAGGCCATCCTCTTCGCGCGCTATCCACAGAAGGAGCACGGCATGGCCGGCGCGCTCTTCGGCCTGGGCGCGGTGACGGGGCCGCTCCTGGGGCCCACGGTGGGCGGCATGCTCATCGAGGTGGCGAGCTGGCACTGGATATTCCTCATCAACCTGCCGGTGGGCCTGTTCGCCGCGTTCATGGCGTGGCGTCACATCAAGCAGGAGGACTTCGCGCCCTCCACGGCCCGCGTGGACCGGTGGGGAATCGCCCTGCTCGCGGTGGGCATGGCGGCGCTCCAGTTCGTGCTGGAGGAGGGCACGCGCGAGGACTGGTTCGACAGCATGAAAATCACCGTGCTCGCCGTGGTGGCGGGCGTGGCGCTCATCACCTTCATCGTCCACCAGTTGGAGACACCCGAGCCGGTGGTGGATTTGAGGGTCTTCGCCAATCGCTCCTATGCGGCGGCCACGGGAGTGAACTTCCTCGTCGGGACGGCGCTGTTCGGAGGCTCGTTCCTCTTCAGCCTCTTCTGCGGCACGGTGATGCACTACTCGGCGCTCGACATCGGCCTGGTGTTCCTCAAGGGCAGCTTCATCCAGGTGTTGTTGATGCCGCTCATCGGCAAGTTCGGCGGCAAACTGGACGGGCGGTGGCTGGTGGGCCTGGGCATCGTCGGCATGTGCTTCTCGCTGTGGACCAATGGCCACTTGAGCAGCACGGCGGACGAGGCGGCGCTGATTACACCCGTCTTCATCCGCGCCTGCTCCATGGGCTTCATCTTCGTGCCGCTGTCGGTGATGGCGCTCAGCAATCTGCGGCCGGACCAGCGCGGCAACGCGGCGGGGCTCTTCAACCTGACGCGCGAATTGGGAGGCTCCATCGGCACCGCGTGGATGAGCAGCGCGCTCAACCGGCTGACGAAGGTGAACACCACGGCGCTCGCGTCGCACGTGGACCCGTACAGCCAGGTGACCCAGGAGCAGCTCGCCGCCCTCAAGGCCACGGTGGCCGCGCGGGTGACGGACCCCCTGGCCGCCGCCTATGGCCTGTTCAGCCAGCGCATCAACATGCAGGCGCTGGTGCGGGCCTTCAACGCCAACTTCACCGTGCTCACCGCCATCTTCGCGTGCTCACTGGTGCTGGTGTTCCTCCTCCAGCGCGCCAATCCCGGCGTGAAGGTGGAGGGCGCTCACTGACGTCCGGGCGGCTCGCGCCGCGCACGCGCTGGAAACACAAAAGCGGGTCCGCTCTCGAGGAACGGACCCGCTTTCGTGTTTCCAGGCGGCGGAGAAGAGGTCCGCCGGTTCATCTCAGCGCCGGGGGGCGCGGACTGGCGCGGGCTTGCGACGACGGCTCAGCAGCGTGGCCATGGCCAGGAGCGCGGTGGCGGCGACGAACGGAGCGCCGCCCGTGGCCGACGCGCCACAGCCCTGCGCGCCGCTGTCGGACATCGGGTTGTTGGTGCCATCGCCAGGATTGTTCACCACGCCGACGTTCGGCGTGCCGGTGCCAGGCAGCGTGGGCACGGTGATGACCGGAGGCGGGGTAGGCGTCGGGGTGGGCGTGGGCGTGGGCGAGGGGTCCGGCGTCGGCGTGGGAGTCGGCTCCGGAACGGGCGTCGGCGTGGGAGTCGGCTCCGGCACGGGCTCGGGCACCGGCGCGGGGGGAATCACGTCCTCGAGCGCGGTGCTCATGGTGAAACCATCGTGGTACACGCTCGCCTCGGGCTGGATGGTGTCCTCGCGGTACAGGCCGAGCTTCAGGTAGTTCATCTCGCTGCCGAACTGCGTGGCGCCCATCGTCTTCGGCAGCGCCAGCTTGCCGTTGTGCCAGAGCTGCACGAAGCCGACCTTCGCGTTGGAAGACCACTTCACCTGGAGCACGAAGTCGTGCCACGAGCCCCGGGAGAGCGGGCCCTGCCAGGGGATGGGACCTTCGGAGCCGCCCACGCGCAGGAACATCTGGTCGCCCTTCACGAAGAACTCCAGCGGGGGCGAGCCACAGCAGCCCTCCTGGTGCCACTGCGCGAAGACCTGCCACCCGTCCGACAGGGGGTAGTCCTTCGGGAACAGCGTGCTCCACTTGTAGAAGTACGTGGAGCCCGCCTTCTCCTCACTGATGTAGAGCAACTCGTTGCGATTGCCGCTGGCGCCGATGGGGTCATCGCCCTGGCGCACGGTGGCCTTCAGGGCATAGCGGCCTTCGCGCACCATGTCCGTCACCACTTGAAGACGGCTGTTGGAGACGCTCTGCGAGCGCGTCCACTGCGAAATGTTTCCGGTCTCGAAGTCGCCCTTCCACACCACCTCCGCGGAGGCGAGTGAGGGAACCAGCAACACCAGGGCGGCGAGTCGAAGGAATGCGGTCAAACGAGGTCCTTTCATTCCGGGTTGGCGCATGGGGACACCCGGCCGGGCGTGCTACTTCCCGCTCATGACTGGCTGCCAACCCCCAGGGGTGCGCGCCCTCGTCCGTTCGCCCGGTGGGGAGCAAAGCGGCACGGCGCTTTCGTGCTCGCTCGCCGGTTGCCGCATCGCGCAGTGATTCTGGGGGGATGGAGCGCCGCGTCGCGGGTGGGTGCGCGAGCCACCTCGCGTCGTGTCGTGCTCGCATGCTCCACGGCCTTGGGACGCGCCGTCGTCCCGCACGTCCGCCGTTGCATGGGAAATCCGGACCTGCGTCACCGGTGCCGAGGATTCGGCGGCATGTCCGTTCGTACGAGACGGACGTGGACTCCCGAACGTCCGCACCCTGGGGGAGGGGTGTCTGCTTTCCGTCGAAAGTCGGCGGAGGCAGGAGGGTTGGTGTAGAACCCAACGCGTGGGCGGCTGCTTGGGGGAGGCGCCCGAGGGGGCAGCATGTTGAAGTCGACGTACGACAAGGCCCTGGTCCTGGCGTTGGCCGCGCCCGTGCTCGTTGTCACCTTCCTGCTCGCGCGCACACCGTCCGGGGGGAACGGAGTGGAGACGCGATTCTGGGCCGAGCGCCGGGCGTCCGCGCGCATCGAGGCCCGACTCACCTACCCGGAAGCCGACCGTTACCGTCCGCGAGTCTCCGCGGGTGGCTGTCTCATTCCTCCCGAGCCCATTCCGTTGAAAGAGCTGGCCCGGCTGGAGGAGGAGGGCGACTGGGCGGGCATTGCCGCCGCGTACGGCCTGCAGGGCGAGTGGAACCAGTCCGGCTCCTTCCTGGAGCGGATGACGTCATCCCCGGACCGCGACAGCGACCTGGCCGCCGTGCACCTGGCGAAGGGAGCCCACGAGCAGGCGCTGAGGTTGCTGGATGGCGTGCTGGCGACGAAGCCCCAGCACCCGCAGGCGCTGTGGAACCGCGCGCTGGTGCTCCGCGACATGGGGCTCACCATGAAGGCGGCGGAGACCTTCGAGAAGGTGGCCGCGCTCGGTGAGCAGGGGTGGAGCCGCGAGGCGAAGGCGCACGCGCTGACGCTGCGCGAGGAGACGCTGGAGCGGGCGAGGAAGTGGCGCGGCGCGCGCGACGCGACGCTGGCGCTGATGGACGACGCGAAGGCGCCGCTGCCCCTCCAGGAAGCGCGTCAGAGTCCGGGGGTCGTCCGGCAGCACTTCTACGACGTGGTCCGCGCGGCGCCGTCGAAGGAGCGCGTGCTGGCGCTGATGCCGCTGGCGCGGGAGTTGGACCGCATCCAGGGCGGCTCCTCGCTCGGGGACTATGTGACGCGCGTGTCGTCCCGCGACTTCGCCCGCCGGGGTGAGCTGTCGCGGAGTTACGCGGAGGCGGTGCGCAAGCGCGCCGCCGCGCCGGAGTCGCTGGTGGAGATGGTGCGCGCCTCCAGTGAGGACGACCTCTTCGTCGGGCTGGCGCTGCACAACAAGGCCGCGCTGCGCTACCTGCCGGACCTGGAGTCGCGAACCCAGCGCGACCAGGACTCCTGGTTCAGCCTCTATCTGGAGCGCGAGCGGGCCCGCAAGGAGGTGGCGGACGGGGAGTGGTGGAAGGCCGAGCAGCGCCTGTTCAACGCGCTCCAGCGCTGCCGCGAGGGCGCCTTCTCCGTGCGCTGCGTGGAGCTGGAGGGCCGCCTGGGCATCCTCTACGCGGACCTGCGGCGGCTGACGGAGGCCGAGCAGCACACGCGCACCGCCTGGTCCTGGGCGCGCCAGCTCCAGGAGTGGGACCTGGAGCTGACGGCGCTGGAGAACCTCAACCACATCGCGAGGGACCGCGGCGATTTCTCCAGCGCGCTCGCCTATGTGGAGGAGTGGTCCGCGCGCGGCGGTCGCATCGACCCCTGCTACTGGCCGAACATCAATCGGGCCCACACGTCCTACCTGGCGCTGCGTCCGGAGGCCGCGCGTGACGCGCTGGCCGCCGCCGCCGCGTGCCCCCAGGCGCCGTTGGACCTGATGTTCGGCGCGACGTTCGCGGAGATGGCGCGCGCGCGTCCGGACCCGAAGGACGCGGAGCGGCTGCGCCATGTGTTCGACGTCGCGCGGGTCAACAACCCGATGCCCGGCGACGCCGTGTACGCGCGCTACATCGAGGGCCGCTTCGCGCTGGACCGGGAGCATGAGCGGGGCGTGGAGTTGCTCACGCGCGCCATCGAGGACGCGCGGAAGCTGCCGTCCACCGACGTGCTGGCGCGCGAGTCGTGGACGCTGAGCTACTCCTCGCTCGTCACCGATGCGGGGCGCACCGGCGACTGGGCGCGGGTGCTGGAGTTGATGGCCGCGCAGTTGGAGACGCAGGTGCCCGCGAAGTGCGCGCTGGCCGCAGCGGTGCACAGCGAGCGCTCCGTGGCCGTCGCGCGCGGACCGGACGGCGAGCTGGTGGGCGACTACCAGGGAGACCGCAAGGCGCCCTTCGCCGAGAGCCCCAGCGCGCAGCTCATTCCCGAGCGGGTGCGGCAGGCGCTGCGAGGCTGCCCCCAGGTGGACGTGCTGGCCTGGGCCCCTGTCTTCGGGCGCACGGACCTGCTGCCCTCGGACCAGCCCTGGAGCTTCCGCATGGGCCGCACCGTCCCGCCTCCCGGCGGCGCGCCCTCGTCCCGGCGGCTGGTGGTCTCCAGCGTGGAGGCGCCCGCGCTCCTGCAACTGCCCCGGCTGCCCCCGTGGACGCCGTCGACCGAGACAGAGTCCACGGCGCTGGAGCTGCTGTCGGGCCCGGACGCCACGCCCTCGCGCGTGCTCTCCGGCATGTCGGATGCGACGGAAATCGAGATTCACGCGCACGGCATCAGCGACCCGGTCCTCTCCGACGCCGCGTTGGTGGTGCTGACGCCCGAGGGCAACGGCCGCTATGCGCTGACGGCGGACATCGTCCGGCAGCAGAAGCTGGCGGGCGCGCCGCTCGTCTTCCTCGCGGCGTGCAGCGCGGGGCGGCTGGCCTCCACCACCACCCACGAGCCCTTCAGCCTGCCGGCCGCGTTCATCGAGGCGGGCGCGCGCGCGGTGCTCGCCTCCACCGTGGACATCCCCGACGCCGCGGGCCGCTTCTTCGACGGCGTGCGCCAGCGCATCCGCGGCGGCACCGCGCCCGCCGTGGCCTTGCGCGACGAGCGGCAGAAGTGGCTCGCGCGCGATGCCCGCAACGGCTGGACGCACCACGTGCTGCTGGTGGAGACGTCCGACTGAGCACGCGCCGCTAGAGCGGCGTGGGCAGGTACGTGTTCCCCTGGGGCACGAGGAAGTGGTGGAACGTGACGGACGCGCTCACGTCGAGCGCGTGCACCCAGTGCCACCAGCCCACGGGGATGAAGACCAGCTCCCCGGGCTCCAGCACGGCCTCCACCACGTGCGCTTCCGAGAACAGCGGGAAGCGCTCGGCGTCCGGGCGCGCCGCGTCCACGTGGCTGAACGTCCCATAGCGCGGGTACATCAGGTGGCGCTGGAAGGAGGGGATGAGCTTGATGTGCTTGCGCCCCATCACCTGCGCCAGCATCACGTTCATGTTGTCGTGGTGCAGCGGGGTGACGGTGCCCGCCGGGCCCAAGAGCAGCGTCATCATGTCCGGGCGGAGCTCCGCGTCGATGATGCCCTGGGGCGCGCGCACGTCGTCGCGCAGGGGCTTGAAGCCGTCGCGCTGCCAGTTCTCGTTGCGCGGCACCATGTAGTAGTCGTTCGTCGTGCCCCCCGTCGCCACGCGGTGCACGTAGTCGCGAAAGCGCATCGCCTCGCGGTGCTTCTCCGGCTCGGGCGCGTGGTCCGGGTTCGACTCCCGCCGCGTCATCACCTCCACCTCCGCGTCGCCCACCCGCTCCGCCAGGTATGGCAGCGTCCAGCGCTCCAGCGCGGGCCAGCCCTTCATCAACCCGGTCAGCACCACCGGCCGGTGGCCGAAGTAGTAGCGCGTGAAGAACTCGTCCGCGGACAGGCCCTCCCGCCGCTCCAGCGCCGCGTGCCCGCCCGACTGCCGGTGCAGCGTGCTGTAGACATCCATGACGGACTCCAGCCAGCCGTAGCGGCGCCCCAACCGCTGACACGCCTGGAAGAAGGGATGCGCCTCCACGCGCGCCACTTCCTCCCGCGCCACGTCCTCACCCACCCCAACACCCATCAACGCGCGACAGGCCTCCTCCCGCGTCACCCCCAGCGCGAGGTTCTCCACCAGCCAGACTTGCCACTCCAATGCCAACCGGGACGTATCCGCGCTCATTTGGAAATCCTTGGATTTCACGACTCAATCCACCCCCCTGCCTCTCACGGAACCGCACCGGAGCATGGTAAGGACGGCGACAGTTTCAAAGTTTCATCCACCAGCAACTTGTACGTGCTGCCTGTATCCCAGCACGAGGAGCGAGGCATGACGCCCGGTTCCAAGCAGTCCCCGAGTGCGAAGGTCGTCGAGTCGAGTGCCGCGGACGCCCACGTGAAGAACAACTACGTGGACTGCGCCACCGAGGTGGGGGTGCAGCGCGAGCGCAAGCCCCTACCGATGCCGTCCACCCCCGCCCTGGCCTCCGCTCCGGAGCTCCGCTAGGCCGCTTCCCCGACCAGCGGCGGGCCCGCACCCCCGCTGAGATCCAATGCCCGGACGGGAATGACCCCCCTCCGGGCATTTCCTTGTCTGTGCCCTTGCACTTTTTTCTCAAGGAACAGGCGCCTTCGCGTCTTTGACTGGGAAACCTGCCGCGCGAGCATGTAGGACAACATGGCAAACCTCTTCAACCGGGAGCGGAGGCGCTTTGAGGCGTTCATCCGACAGCACCGGCCCAGTCTTCTGGGCCTGGCGCGCCGGTTGTCCGCCCGTTCGAGCCTGGAGGCGGAGGACCTGGTCCAGGAGGCCTTCGAGCGGGCGATGCAGGACTTCGAGGCGTTGAAGGACCGGACGGACGCGGCGGCGGCGGCGTGGTTGTGTACGACGATGACCAACCGCTTCCTGGATTACTGCCGCAGGCAGCGCACGGAGTCGCGGGGGATGCCACACCTTGCCCTGGTGCAGGAGGGGGTGGCGCAGGGGGAGGCCCAGGAGAACTGGGAGCTGGTGAGCACCGAGGAGTTCCAGAAAGCGGTGGAGCGGCTGAAGCCGCACCTGCGCGACGCCTACCGGCTGCATGCGGAGGGCAAGCGCTACAACGCCATCGCCGAGCATTTCAACGTTCCCGTGGGCACGGTGGGCAGTTGGCTCACCCTGGCACGCAGGGACCTGAAGGACTTGCTGCTGCCACAGGTAGCGGTGGCCCGGGAGCGGGGGGCAACGAGCTCATGACGACGCCATGCACCAACAACCGACTGCACCTCTTCGTCGACGGAGAGCTTTCCGCCACGGAGGGTGAGGCCTTCCGGCAGCACCTGACGCGGTGCGCTGAGTGCGAATCGGGACTGAGGGACTTGCTGCAACTGGAGCTGCTCGCGGCGCGGGCGCTGGGGGGCGCTGCTCCGGTGGCCGAGCCCGTGGAGGTGGCCGAGCCGGTGTCCGCGAAGGTGGTGCCGCTGCGGGCCAGGCTCCAGAAGGTCTACCGCACCGCGGTGCCGCTGGCGCTGGCGGCGGGCCTGGCCGCGGTGGGGGTGTTCCGCTTTCAGGAGCCGCCCCAGATTCCGGACGCGGTATGGCTGGCGAGCGCGGACTCCCGCACGTTCGAGGCGCGGCTGAGCCACCCGAAGGCGGACCGCTTCCTTCCCTACAGCCCGATGCGCGGCACCAGTCACGCGTCGGAGATGTTGCCGCTTCGGCCTCTGGCGGAGCTGGAGGAGCGGCACGACTTCCGGGGCATCGCCGCGGCGTATGCGCTGCGCGGAGACTGGCAGCAGGCGGAGGCGTTCCTCGGGCGCGAGCCGGAGTCGGCGGACAAGGCGAACGACCAGGCGGTCGTGGCGCTGAGCCGGCAGCGGTACGAGGAGGCGCTGGGGCTGTTGACGAGCGCGCTTCGCCAGAACCCGAACCATGCGCAGGCGCTGTGGAACCGCGCGCTGGTGCTGCGGGAGCGCGACTTGCTGGACCGCGCGGCGGCGTCGTTCGACACCGTGGCCTCGCTGGGTGAGGAGGGCTGGAGCGCGGAGGCGCGTCGGATGGCGGCGGAGCTGCGCACGCAACTGGCGGAGGAGCGGGTGCGGTGGCGGCGGCAGGTGACGGACGCGTGGCTGACGCTGACGGGGGAGGCGCCCTGGGACGCGAAGCAGCTGGCGCAGCGGCCGGTGGTGGCGCGCGCGGCGCTGTACGAGGCGGTCCGCACGGTGACTTCGAAGGAGGGCGTGGAGGCGCTGTTTCCGCTCGCGAAGGAGCTGGACACGCTGGGGGGCGGCTCGGTGCTGCAGGACTACGTGCGGCAGGTGGCGACGCGGGACTTCGCCGCGAGGGCGCCGCTGGCGCAGGGTTATGCGGGGCTCCTGAGGGAGCGCGAGACGAAGAAGGACGCCACGGCGCTGTTGGAGTCGCTGCGCCGCTCGGGGGAGCGGGACATCTACTTCGGGGCGCTGGTGCATACGGGGAGCGCGGTGGTGGACGGCACGGCGCTGAGCGCGCTGCGCGGCTTCGCCGAGGGCACGCCGGACCCGTGGCTGCACCTCCTGGCCGAGCGTGAGAGCATCCGCCGCGAGCTGGCCGCCGGCCACACGGCGCTGGCGGAGAAGCAGCTGATGGACGCGATGCTGACGTGCAACGGGCTGGGCAACATCGTCCCGTGCATGGAGCTGAACTGAGGACGACGCGGCGTCCGCGCTGAGGTGTCGAGGGGTCGGTCCATCAGGGCCGGCCCCTTCGTCTTTGTAGGGCGCGTCGCGCTGTTGTCCACCGTGCGAACGCCGCACGGTGTGAGCGCGGTGTCCTTGGGGTGCGTGGCAGGCTCGCCCGCATGCCTGAGTTCGCGCCCCGCAACATGAGCGATTACGCGGCCACCCACCGTGATTTCCGATGGGAGCGGCCCGAGCACTTCAACTTCTCCACCGACGTGGTGGACCGGCACGCCACCGAGCGTCCGGAGTCGCTGGCGCTCCTGTGGTCCGACGAGTCCGGCCGCGAGCAGCGCTTCACGTGGCAGGGCGTGCGGCAGCGCTCGATTCACGCCGCGCAGTTCCTCGCGGGACTGGGGCTGAAGAAGGGCGACCGGGTCTTCATCATGATGCCCCGGGTGCCGGAGTGGTGGTTCCTGGTGCTGGGCTGCATCCGCGTGGGCATCGTCTTCATGCCCGGCACGCCCATGCTCACCGTCAAGGACATCCGCTACCGACTGGTGGCGGCGGACGCCAACGCGGTCATCGCCGACGTGAGCTGTCTGGACCGCTTCGAGGGACTCGCGGGCACCGGCCGCGTGGAGACCTGGGTGGCGGTGGGCGACGGCGCCCCCGAGCCATGGGTCTCCTACAAGGCGGGCACGGTGGGCACCGGCGCGCATGGCCAGTCCTTCGCGCCCACGCGGGCGGAGGACCCGCTGCTCATCTACTTCACGTCCGGCACCACCGGCATGCCGAAGCTGGTGTTGCACACGCACGCGAGCTACGGCCTGGGCCACGTGATTACCGGGCGGTACTGGCTGGATTTGACGCCGGAGGACCGCCACCTGACGCTGAGTGACACGGGCTGGGCCAAGTGTGCTTGGGGCAAGCTCTTTGGCCCGTGGAGTCAGGGCGCGTGCAACGTCGTCTACGACTTCCGGGGCCGCTTCGACGCGGGGAGGATTCTCAAGCTGCTGGAGTCCCAGCGCGTCACCACCTTCTGCGCGCCGCCCACCGCGTGGCGCTCGTTGGTGCTCCAGGACCTGAAGGCCTTCGACTTGTCGTCCCTGCGCCACACGGTGAGCGCGGGCGAGCCGCTGAACCCGGAGGTCATCGACTCGTGGAAGGCGGCCACGGGGCTGCACATCCGCGAGGGTTACGGGCAGACGGAGACGGTGGTGGTGGTGGGCATGTTCCCCTCGGTGGAGCCGCGCGTGGGCTCCATGGGCAAGCCGTCCCCGGGCTTCACCGTGGGCGTCATCGACGACACGGGGCAGGAAGTGAAGGACGGACAGGAGGGCGACATCGCGGTGCGCGTGGCTCCGGAGCGGCCGGTGGGGTTGTTCCAGGAGTACGTGGGGGACGACTCGGCCAACGCGGCCTGCCGCCGGGGGGACTGGTACGTCACCGGGGACAGGGCGGTGCGGGACGCGGAGGGCTACTTCTGGTTCGTGGGCCGCGCGGACGACGTCATCAAGACGTCCGGCTACCGAGTGGGCCCGTTCGAGGTGGAGTCCGCGCTGCTGGAGCACGCGGCGGTGGCGGAGTCGGCGGTGATTGGCGTGCCGGACGAGAAGATTGGCCAGCGCGTGAAGGCGTACGTGGTGCTGGCACCGGGCTTCACGCCGTCACAGGAGCTGGCGAAGGAGCTCCAGGAGCACGTGAAGCGGACGACGGCGCCGTACAAATACCCGCGCGAGGTGGAGTTCGTCTCCGAGCTGCCCAAGACGGTGAGCGGCAAGATTCGCCGCGCGGAGCTGCGCGCCACGCCGCCGAAACCGGGGTGAGGACGTCACCCCGGCTCCGAAGCGCTGTCAGCTGTTCCAGTCCGAGTGCACGAAGCCGGCGTCGGGCTTGTCCCGGCGCTGGTACGTGTGCGCGCCGAAGGCGTCACGCTGGGCCTGGGTGAGGTTCTGCGGCAGCTCCGGGCTGCGGTAGCTGTCCAGGTACGCCAGTGACGAGCTGAACACGGGCACGGGGATGCCCAGCTTCGTCGCCGCGCCCACCAGCTTGCGCCAGGACGGCGACAGCTTCTCGAGCACCGGCGCGAAGGCGTCCGAGACGAGGAGGTTGGGCAGCTCCGGCTGGCGCGTGAAGGCCTCCCGCAGCGGGGTGAGCAGCTTCGCGCGGATGATGCAGCCGCCTCGCCAGATGCGCGCCATCTCCGCCAGGGAGATGTTCCACTTGTACTCGTCTGACGCCGCCTGGATGAGCCGCATGCCCTGCGCGTACGTCACCACCCGCGCCGCGTACAGCGCGTCATGGGCCCACGCCGCCAGCTGCGCCTTCTCCTCGGAGGACAGCGCCTCCGAGGGGCCCTTGAGCTTGTGGCTCGCGGCCACGCGCTGGTCCTTCATCGAGGAAAGGTTGCGCGCATCCAGCGCGGAGGCGATGGAGGGCACCGGCACGCCCAAATCCAACGCCACCTGCACCGTCCACTTGCCCGTGCCCTTCTGACCGGCCTTGTCCAGCACCAGGTCCACCAGCGGCTTGCCCGTCTCCGCGTCCTTCTTGCGCAGCACCTTGATGCTGGTCTCCAAGAGGAAGGACTCGGCGATGCCCTGGTTCCACTGCGCGAAGAGGTCCGCCACGCCCTCCGCCGACAGGCCCAGGCCCCGGCGCAGCACGTCGTACGTCTCCGCGAGCAGCTGCATGTCCGCGTATTCGATGCCGTTGTGCACCATCTTCACGAAGTGGCCCGCGCCATCCGGCCCCACGTGCGTGACACACAGGCCCTCATCGGTGCGCGCGGCGATGGCCTCCAGCACCGGACGCACCAGCGCGTACGCCTCCGTCGGGCCGCCGGGCATGATGGACGGGCCGTGACGCGCGCCCTCCTCGCCGCCGGACACGCCCACGCCCAGGAAGTGCAGTCCCTTGGACTTGCACAGCTCCTCGCGCCGGCGCGTGTCCAGGAACCAGGAGTTGCCCGCGTCCATGATGACGTCGCCCGGCGACAGAAGCGGGAAGAGCCGCTCCAGCATCTGGTCCACCGCCGCGCCCGCCGTCACCATCAGCAGGATGCGCCGGGGGCGCTCCAGCCGCGAGACGAACTCCTCCATCGACGCGGTGCCCTTCAGCTCCGGATGCCCGTGCTTCTGGTGCATCTCGTCGATGCGCTCCGGATGCCGGTCCCACGCCGTCACCCGGAAGCCGTGGTCCGCGATGTTCAGGGCCAGGGCCGCGCCCATGACGCCCATTCCCGCCACGCCGAACTGCGCGCCCGCCTGGGCGCTCGCTGCCGCACTCATGCATCCTCCGAGAAGGCCCGCTCACCGTCCCGCGGCGGCGGAGTCCAACATCCACTGCGCATTCGTCACCCGGGCCGCCGGAAGCGCCGGGTCGCCCGCGAGCGCCCGGTGCACCGTCTCCCGCTTGCCCGCGCCCGCCACCAGCATTAGCACCGCGCTCGCTGACAGCAGCGTCGGCATCGTGAGCGTCATCCGCCAGGGCGGCGGCTTGGGGCCCACCACGGACAGCACGCGCCGGCTCTGCTCCTCCAGCGCCGGGTGGCCAGGGAAGAGGCTGGCCGTATGCCCGTCCTCTCCCATCCCCAGCAACACCACGTTCAGCACCGGCGGCAGCTTCGCCTCGTACTCGCGCGCGGCGACTTCGCGGTCCCCGCGCTCGCCCTCCATGCGGAACACCTGCGACGGCGACAGCCGCAGCGGAGCCACCAGCGTCTCCTCCACCATGCGGTAGTTGCTGTCCGGGTGGTCCGGCGGAACGAAGCGCTCGTCCACGAAGTAGAGGTCCACCCGCTCCCACGGCAGCGTCAGCCGGGACAGCTCCCGGTACGCGGGGCCCGGCGTGCCTCCACCCGACAGGGCCAGGCTCACCCGCCGGTTCATCGCGAGCGACGTCTGGAGCGACCGCGCCATCCACTCGGCGGCCGCGCGCGCCAGGTTCTCCGGCGGGACGATGCGTGGAGGCAGCGCGCTCATAGCTGCGTCCACCGCCGCCCGTCGCGGGCCAGCAGCGCGGAGGCGGCCTGGGGACCGGTGCTGCCGACCGCGTAGGAGTGCACCGTGCCTCCCTCTCCGGACTCCAGGGCCTGGAGGATGGGCGTCACGTAGGCCCACGCCTGCTCCACGCTGTCCTGCCGCGCGAAGAGGGTGGCGTTGCCGCGCATGCAGTCCAGGAGCAGCCGCTCGTACGCCTCCGGCACGGGCTTCTGGAAGCTCTCCTCGTAGTTGAAGTCCATGGTGACGCCCGCGATGTTGACGTCCTCGCCGGGCACCTTGGACTCGAAGGAGAGGGCGATGCCCTCCTGGGGCTGAATCCGCAGCGTGAGCACGTTGGGCTGCAGCCGCTGGCAGGTGGCGCCCTCGCCGGAGAACAGGCCGATGGGCACCGACTTGAAGTGGATGGACACCTCCGTCATCCGCTTCTTCAGGCCCTTGCCCGCGCGCAGGTAGAAGGGCACGCCCTCCCAGCGCCACGAGTCCACGCTGAGCTTCATGGCCACGTACGTGGGCGTGCGCGAGTCGGGCTTGACGCCCTTCTCCTTGAGGTAGCCCTCGTACTGACCGGCCACCACGGCGCGCGCCACCTCCTTGCCCTCCACGGGGCGCAGCGCGCGGAACACCTTGTTCTTCTCGTCGCGGATGTCCTCCGCGCCGAAGGACACCGGCGGCTCCATGGCGCACAGCGCGAGCACCTGGAGCAGGTGGTTCTGCACCATGTCCCGGATGACGCCCGTCTCGTCGTAGAAGCCGCCGCGGCCCTCCACGCCAATCGCCTCCGCCGCCGTGATTTCCACATGGTCGATGTGGTTGCGGTTCCACAGCGGCTCGAAGATGGCGTTGGCGAAGCGGAAGACCAGGATGTTCTGGACGGTCTCCTTGCCCAGGTAGTGGTCGATGCGGAAGATCTGCTTCTCGTCCAGCACCGCCGCCAGCTCGCGGTTCAGCTCGCGGGCGCTCTCCAGGTCGTGACCGAAGGGCTTCTCGATGACGAGCCGCCGCCAGGGCTTCGCCTGCGGATGCTCCTCGCGCTTGAGCAGCCCGGCGCCGGCCAGGCTGTGCAGAATCTGGGGGAAGGTGGAGGCGGGCGTGGCCAGATAGTAGAGCTGGTTGCCCTCGGTACCCTGGCGCTTGGCGACCTGCTCCAGCCGCTCGCGCAGGCGCTTGAAGGACTCCGCGTCGTCATAGCCGCCGGAGATGCCCTCCAGGCGCGGGGCGAACTTCTGCCACGTCGCCTCGTCGAGCGGCTGCGTGCGCGCGAACTTCCGCAGCCCTTCCTTCACGTGGTCGCGGAAGGCTTCGTCGTCGAGCTGCGAGCGACTGAAGGCGACGACGGAGAAGTGGTCCGGCAGGAGGTTGGCGCGCGCCAGCTCGAAGAGGGCGGGGAACAGCTTGCGCTGCGCCAGGTCTCCCGTCGCGCCGAAGAGCACCACCGTGCATGGGTCCGGGCGCGTGGCGCGCAGCAGCGGGTCTCCCTCTCGGGGATGCGTCTCGATGTGCAGGCCCTGCGCGTCCATTCCGCTGCCTCCTCCGAGTGCCTTCGTGCGGGGCCACCTTACGCCGCTCTCGTTGCCTCGCGGCAAGCCAGAGTGCGCGCAGTGATGTGCGCGTGACGTCTGGAGCGTCCGAAAGAGCGCCTCGCGGGGCCTGCTCTAACGGCGGGCCTCCGGAGTCGCCACGCTCAGTCGAGGGAGGACCGTGCGTGGCGACCCTGGCGCGGACTCAGCGGTCGCCGCCGAAGGTGCCCACGAGCCGGATGTGGCTCTTGCCCGTCTCCGAGCACGTGAGGTCGAGGCTCACGCTCCAGGTGGGGACCTCGGAGTTCCAGGTGAGGCGCCCCGTCCAGGAGCCGCACGCGGAGGTGGGCAGCTGGCTGTTGAGTCTTATGCTGGTCACCCGGGAGTCCGGCAGCGTGTAGACGGTTCCCGGCGCCGGCAGGGGACGCTTGATGCGGAAGCTCACCCCGGTGAAGGCGACTCCGCACGTCGGAGCCCGGGAGGTGAAGTGGGTGAGGCTCACGTCGAAGCCGTCGTCCGTGGCGCAGTACGTCGGCGGCGAGCAGAACCACTCACCGGTGGTGGGCGTCGTGGAGTAGGTGCTGGCTTCGTAGAACACGCCCGTGGAGCTGGGGCTGGTCAGGTTCCAGTGGCAGGTGGGCTTCACCGTGCGACAGCATGCGGCGGCGTTCCCGTTGCAGCCGGTCGTGAAGCAGCCCATGGGATTGGTGGCCGTGCCATCTCCCTCGCACTTCATGCCCAGCACCGCATCCGTGCCGGTGCGCGTGCAGGACCACAGCGAGGTCCCTTCGCAGAAGGACTCGCCCGGCGTGCAGAGCTGGGGCGCCTGGCCCATGGGCCCCATCGGTCCCTGCGCCCCTGTGTCGCCCTTGGGGCCCTGGACTCCCTGGGGACCCACCACGCCGCGAGGCCCTTCCATTCCCTGCGGACCCTGTGCCCCCGTGGAGCCTGTCTCGCCGCGAACGCCTTGCGCGCCCTGAACGCCCTGCGGCCCGCGCTCACCGGTGTCGCCCTTGGGCCCCTGGGCGCCCTGGAGCCCCTGCTCTCCCTGAGGACCCGGCGGACCGCCCTCGGGACCTCGGGGGCCCTGGGGACCTTGCGGACCCTGGGTTCCGGTGGGGCCCTCGGTGGTGCAGGCGGCGGTGGTGAACAGGCAGCACAGCAGCAATGGCGCGAGTGCGCGCCAGGGGGTCTTCGTCATAGGGCGCGCCCGGTATCAGCTTGCCCTGCCGGGGGCAATACATCGCATGGGCCGAGACACGGCGAGTACGTGCCCCCGAATCCCTCTCATCCACGGCGTCTGCCTTCTGGAACCCCGGGTGAAGCGACCCGGGTTCAGATGCCCGGGGGCGGTGGAAACACCTGGGCGCGCAGCAACTCCGTTCTCCGGCGTCGGTGGGCATTGCCCTCGTCCAGCAAGGTGGCCAGCGAATAGAGCCGAAGCGCGGGCATGCGCTGCTCGTCCGCCTCCAGGGCTTCTCCACGCTCCGTGGCCAGGTCCGCGAGTCGCTCGCGCTCCACGGGCGAAGGCAACTCGCTCGACGGCTTGTACGTGAGCACGCAGCGCCAGCGCTTCAGGCCCCGTTCCGCTTCGCCGTCCCGGATGTCCTGCTCGAGAAGGCGTGTCAGTGCTTCTCGGTCCGGCGCCAGCGCCGCGCTTTTTCCTCCCGGACAGCGAGGGTCCTCCGTGGCCGACAGGCCGATGAGCTGCCACTCCGTCCCGCCGATATGCCGGAAGTTCGGCATCAGTCCGGGCAGTCTCGCCAGGTAGTGGCTCGGGCCGTGTGAGTCGAGAAGGAAGGGGGGCCCTTCCGACAGGAGGTAGTCCGAGAGGGCCTGGGGATTGCCCGAGTGATGCGCGATGGCATAGTCGCCGAGTCCCGCCACGTCGACGAGCTCCGCCTCGCGGAGCACCATGGCCTGCCCGCCCAGGTCCGGTGCCGCCACCAGCGGCCGGAGTTGACCCAGCTCGGCGGCGAGCCGCTTCACGCCCACGTAGTGACTGGCGACGTATTGGAAGGGCAGCTCCGGGGATGCCTTGATGCGAGGCGCGCGCAGCGTCGCTTCTCTCAGGGCGGGAAGACCCAGCCAGAGGGCCGCCACTCCCACGGCGCCCACGCCGATGCGCGCGGGCCAGCGCCAGCGCTCACCGCGCGTGGTCAGCGCCGCCGCGCGCGCACGCACGCCCGACAGACCTGACGCCATGCACACGCCCAGCAGGGGCACCAGCGGCGCGATGAAGCGCCACTCGCGCATCCAGTCACCCGAGCGCCATGCGAAGAACCCACCCGCAGCCAGGAAGAGGGCGCCGAGCGCCGCGCTCCTCGCGGAGGCCACGCCTCCCATCAACCCCAGCGCGGCGCCTGCCAGGGCGAGCTGAACCAGCGGGAGGGAGAGGTGGAGGTAGTCCTTCAGGTATTTGCTTCCGTCGAGCTTCCAGAAGCGCTTGGCGTAGTAGGTGTTGGGGAACAGGTCCGCGAAGTAGGCCCACCTCACCGCGTACCATCCGCCCACCAGCACCAGCAGCCAGCAGGCGATGCCCAACGCCTGTCGTCCGGTCCAGCGCCGCTCCAGGGTCCGGTGCGTCAACCACAAGAGGCCGGCGCCCAGCAGGTAGAGGAGTCCCTCGGGGCGGGTGAGGCACAGCAGCGCCAGCGCCAGGCCCGCGCTCGCGCCCCGGCCCGTGCGCAGCTCGCGCAGGAGCAGGACGCCGGCCGTGGCCAGGAGGAGGGCCTGGAGTCCGGTCTCCATGCCGCTGGAAATCCACGTCATGTAGATGGGGCTGGTCGCGGCCACCCAGGGCGCCGCGACGTCCTCCAGTCGCGGACGGCGGCGCGCCGAGACAGGCCCCCAGAGCGCGAAGAGGGGCAGCGCCAGCAGACCCAGGATGATGCCCAGCGAGTGCGCGTACGTGTCGGGCGCCAGGCCCAGGGGCTGGCTCAGCCCCAGCAGCAGCGTCCACAGGGGATTCGAGAAGCCCTCCACGGGCTGCGAGTGAGGCGTGACACGCAGCCCCGCCCCCTCGAAGAAGCTGTGGCCGTAGGCGATGGAGATGGCGGCGTCGTCCACGACGGGCGTGGCGAGGTAGCCGCAGTGGTACGCCCCCGCCGCCACCGCGGCCAGGACAAGGCCGGCGGTCAACGCCAGCTCCCAGTCGGTCTTGAAGCGAGGGAGCGGTGGGTTGCTGGGCGTGGGGAGGCTCATGTACTCCGGACTTGGGGCAGGGCGCCGGGATGATAGCAGCGCCAGGCGGGCGGGCGTCCCGAGCACGTCGCGGGGGCCAAAAGGTGATATGCCCGGGCGTCCGTCTCGACCTCTCCCCGGCTTGTCGCGAGAGTCCCCTTCCGCTGCGCCGTGCACCGCGATGAAGTACCTCGTCACCGTCTGGTTCTGGCTCGTCTTCCTGCTCACGGCGCCCGTGCTCTTCACGCTGGGGGCGCTGCTGCTGCTCGTCACGTTCCCCGTCGACCGGGACCGCCGGATGTTGCACTGGCTGGTATGTGGCTGGTGCCACTGGCTGTGGCTGCACCTGTCCCCAGGCTGGCGCACGCGCTTCGAGGGCCGTGAGCACCTGCCCCAGGGCCCGTGTGTCATCGTGGTCAACCACCAGTCCGCCATGGACATCCTCGCCGTCATGGGGCTGAACCACCCGTACAAGTTCGTCGCGAAGGCCTCGCTGTTCAACCTGCCGCTGGTGGGTTGGATGATGACGCTCCTGGCCTACGTGCCCATCGTCCGGGGTTCGTCCAGCGCCATGCACCAGTTGCTGGACCCGTGTCGCAAGTGGCTGCGTCGGGGCATGCCCGTCCTCATCTTTCCGGAGGGCACCTATGCGACGGGCGGACAGCGGCTGCCCTTCAAGCGCGGCGCCTTCCAGCTCGCGTTGGAGGAGCACGTTCCGGTGGTGCCCATCGTCGTGGAGGGCACGACGCAACTGCTCGACGGAGACGGGCCCTGGATGAACGCGCGGGCGTCCATGCGCGTGCGAGTCCTGCCGGCCCTGCCGCCGGAGTCACTCGGCGAGGACGCGGTGGAGCTGGCGGAGCGGGTGCGTGCGTTGTACGAGCGCACCCTCGCCGTCGGCGGCTGAGTCACGCGCATGGGCTGGCTACTCTGGACCTTGGAGACCTTGCTGGCGGTGGCCGGTGCGTGGGCGCTGTCCGCCGCGCTCCTGCGTGAGCGGTCCACGCTGGAGCGCTGGATGGCCGCGCTCCTGTTCGGCGCCGCGAGCATCCTCACCTGTGTCCAGGGGCTGGGCCTCTCGGGGCAGTTGGGCCGAGTGCAGCTCGCCGTCGCGGGGCTCGTGCTCCACGGGGCCATGCTCGCGGTGGCCGTGCTCCGCGTCGGCGGCGCGGAGCTGCTCGCCCGACTGCGCGCGGACCTGGGCGCTCCGGTGCGCCTCTTGCGCGACATCCATCGGCGCCAGGAGCTGGCCGCCTGGGCGCTGCTGCCAGCGGCGTGCGCGCTCGTGCTCTCCTGCGTCGTCGCCTGGTACTACCCGAACTGGGCCTGGGACGTCGTCTGGTACCACGTCCCCAAGACGAACTACGCGGTGCAGACGGGCAGCATCACCTGGGTGGACACCTCCGTCTGGTACGTCAACGGCTACCCCGAGCTCACCGAGCTGCTCTCCGTCTGGAACGTGCTGCTGCCCCGGCACACGCGGCTGGATGACCTGTCGCAGATTCCCTTCGGCCTGCTCGGAGCGCTCGCGGTGGCCGCGCTCTGTCGCCGGGCGAGCGCGAGCCCCGCGCTGGCCGCCTCGCTGGGCGCGATGTGGCTCACCCTGCCGGCGGTGTTCCTCCAACTGCACACCTCGCACGCCGACGTGGTGGCCGGCGCGCTGTTCATCACCGCCTTCTACTTCCTCACCGAGCGGGACTGGAGCCCCGTCGCGCGCACGCTGACGCTGCTGGCGCTGGGCCTGTATGCGGGCACCAAGGTGACGGGCCTCTTCCACCTCGCGCTCCTGTCGCCGTTGCTGCTGGTGCGAGGAGTGCTTGTCCTGCGACGCGCGAAGGGCGCGCGGTGGCGGACGCTGGGACAGG
The DNA here is from genome assembly GCF_006636215.1 of Myxococcus llanfairpwllgwyngyllgogerychwyrndrobwllllantysiliogogogochensis. GTDB lineage: Bacteria > Myxococcota > Myxococcia > Myxococcales > Myxococcaceae > Myxococcus > Myxococcus llanfairpwllgwyngyllgogerychwyrndrobwllllantysiliogogogochensis. The sequence goes on from NZ_VIFM01000057.1 coordinate 45,153, forward strand.
CGGGGCTCGCGGTCCTGCTGCTGCTCTGGCTGGGCGCACCCACGTACGTGGAGAACGCGGCGCGCACCGGCAACCCGTTCTGGCCCGCGCGCATGCGGGTGCTGGGGCGTGAGCTGGCGGGCCCCATCGGCGCGGAGGAAATCGCCGGACCGCCGGCGTTCTTCGGTGCGCCCGGGGCCTTCGCGCGCATGGTGGACAACTGGAGCGCGCGCGAGGGGATGTACTGGCCCGACGTGCGCGAGCGCGCCTTTGGGTGGCTCTTTCCGTACCTGCTCCTGCCCGTGCTGTTGTGGGTGAGCGCGTCGGCCCTCTTCAGTCGTGAGCGCTGGTTCCGGTTGTCGCTGCCGCTGCTCGCGGGCCTGGCGGTGCTGGTGCCCGCGGCGTGGTGGGGCCGCTTCACGCTGGGGCTCCCCGCCGCGGGGCTGGTCGCGTTCGCCGTGCTGCACCGACAGGTGGGCACGCGCTATCTCCAGGCGCCGCTGTCCGCCCTCGCGGCCTTTCTCTGCGTGGCGTCCTTCGCGAAGGCCTCCGTGGGTTATCGGGTGTTGCCCACGCTGGGGCCGCGCGCCACCCCGGACGTGCGAGACGAGGACCGCCTCCGGTTGCAGATTGGCTGGCTGTGGCCACTGGAGGCGATGCGTCAGCGCGAGCAGGAGCTGCGCCCCGGTGACGTGGTGGCGTACGACAGCGCGACGTCCTTCCTTGGCGAGTACTGGACGGACGACCTGCGCAATCGCGTCGAGTACGTCAACCACGAGGGCAATGACGGCGTGTACCTCGACAAGCTCCGCGCCCTCCGGCCGCGCTGGGTGAGCGTGCGTCGAGAGAGTCCGGCGGAGCATCTGCTGCGCGCACGGAGTCATGCCTTCGAGCGGCTCTTCGATTGTCCCCTCAGCTCCGCCGTCATGTATCGAGTCACCCGCGCGGACTGGTAGGTGTCTCGGCGGAAAGCTCCGTGTCGTGGCGCCACCTGGGAGTGAAGGCCACAGCCTCGCTGAAAGAAATCGGTGAGCGTGCGAACTCGCACGACGCATTCGGTTCAGTTGACGGACGGGGCGCACGGGCCCCGTGCTGTATCTTCCGGGCCATGCGCCAACTCTTGATTCTGCTTCTATTGCTCGCAGCGCCAGTCTGGGCCGCCGTACCCACCGGCTTCACCGAGACCGTCTTCCAGTCGAGCACCCTGAATCAGGCCACGGGCATGGCGTGGGCCCCTGATGGCTCGGGGCGCCTGTTCATCACCATCAAGTCGGGGGCCATCCGGGTGGTCTCGACGGAGAACGGCCTGCCGCAGACGACGACGCCAGGCGGCACCGCGCTGGTGACGAGCCTGTTCGCGACGGAGCCGGTCGTCCACACCAACAGCGAGTGCGGCGTCATCGGCATCGCGTTCGACCCGAACTTCACGGTCAACCGCTACGTCTACATCTTCGTCACCATCTCCGCGTCGGAGCAGCAGATTGTCCGCTACACGGACTCCAACGGCACGGGCACGGCGCGCACGGTGATTGTCTCGCGGCTGCCCACTCGCGGAGAGAATCACGACGGCGGTGGCATCGGCTTCGGGCCGGACGGCAAGCTGTACTTCGCCGTGGGCGACCTGGGCAACGGCACGGGTGTGGATGCGGACCTGACGTCGATGGCGGCGAAGGTGAGCCGGGCCAACCGCGACGGCACGCCCGCCAACGACAACCCGTTCAACGACGGCGTGGGGCCGAACAACGAGTACATCTGGGCCCGAGGCGTCCGCAATCCGTTCACGCTGACCTTCCAGCCGAGCACCGGCCTGCTCTGGGTCAACGTGGTGGGCGACGGCTACGAGCAGACCTTCGTGGTGAACCGGCGCAACCACGCGGGCTACAACGACTATGAGAACAACCAGCCGGCCGGCAACGACTACATCACCCCCGTCATCAAGTACCGCACCAACAACATCGACACGCGCACCCTCACCGCGACGGGCGCCGCGCGCGCGGGCGGTATCGCCACCTTCACCACCACCGGCAACCACGGCTTCCGCAAGGGCGAGAAGCTCACCATCGAGGGCGTGTCGGATGCCTCGTTCAACGGGGACTTCTACGTCGCCAGCGTCCCCAGCGCGACGACCTTCACGCTGACGCAGACGGGCTTGCCCGATGTCGGCAGCGGCGGTGGCACCGCGAAGACCCAGGCCCTGGGGGCCTGCCTGAACGGCGGCGTCTTCTACGACTCCACGCTCTTCCCGGCCGAGTACCGCGGCAACTACTTCTTCGGTGACTATGTCTCCGGCAAGTTCGCGCGCGCCACGCTGGCGCAGGACAACACCGTGGCGACGGTGGACCTGTGGGGGACGGAGTTCAGCTCGTATGTCGACGCGACGGTGGGACCCGACGGCGCGCTGTACACCATCGGCGTCACCAACGGGCGTCTGCGCCGCATCGTGCCCAACGCTCCCGGACAGCGCCTGGTGGTGACCGGACTCTACCCGCGCGTCGTGGAGGGCGGCCGGGCCACCTTCACCGTGCGGCTGGCGGAGGCTCCCACGGCCCCTGTCGTGGTGGATGCCTTCAGGGCGGCGGGCGGCAGCACCGACCTGCGCCTGTCAGGTGTCTCCACCTTCACCTTCACGCCGGGGAACTGGAGCGTTCCGCGCGTCGTGACGATTGAGGCGCTGGAGGACGCGGACGCGGTCGTGGACACGGCCACCTTCACCGTGGCGTCCAGCGGGCTGACCTCCGAGTCCGTGCTCGCGACCACCATCGAGGACAACTCCGCGCAGTTCGTGCTCTCGTCCAGCAACGTGAGCATCAACGAGGGCGGGACGGCGACGTTCGACGTGTCGATGAACCGCGCGCCCGCGAGCAACGTGAGCGTCACGGTGGCGCGCACCGCGGGCGACACGGACCTCACCGTGCAGTCCGGGGCCGCGCTCACCTTCACGACGACCAACTGGAGCACGCCGCAGACTGTCACGCTGAGCGCCGCCTCGGACGCCGACAACGCGGATGGCGTCGCCACCTTCACCGTGTCGGCGACGGGCCTGGATTCGCGCGCCGTGACGGTGACCGAGGTGGATGACGAGCCGCTGGCGCCCGTCATCACCTCCACGGCTCCCCTCACCGCGGTGGTGGGCAACCCGTATCGCTACGATGTGGAGGCGCGCGCGAGGCCGGTGCCCACGTACACGCTCACCACCTCGCCGCCGGGGATGTCCATCGACGCGGCCACGGGCCTCATCTCCTGGACGCCCACCACGGCCATGACGGTGCCCGTCGAGGTGCGGGTGGCCAACACCGTGTCCCCAGATGCGACGCAGACCTTCTCCATCACCGTGAAGGAGGACGAGGCGCCCCGCGCGGTCCTCACGCGTCCCACGGCGGAGGAGCGCGTGTCCGGTGCGTTCTCGGAGTTCTACGGCGACTGCATCGACGACTACGGCTGCACGCGCGCGGAGTTCTTCGTCGACGGAGTGCGGCGCTACGCCGACGAGCGCACGGACAATCACTTCCACTTCGGCGGCGAGCACAACCGCTGGGACACGACGGACCTGGCGCCCGGTGGCCACCTGGTGAAGTTCGCGGTGGTGGACACCTCGGGGAAGCGGCACGAGGTCGAGGTGAAGGTGTGCGCCGGTGACGGTGACTGCACGCTGGTGCCGCAGGGGCCTCCGGATGCCGGCTCGGAGCCGGACGCTGGCGTGTCACCTGACGCGGGTTCGCAGCCCGATGCGGGTTCACAGCCCGACGCTGGCCCCAGCCCTCAGTCGCCGGGGGAGGATGACGGCTGCGGCTGTGGCGCCGCCCCGGTGGGCTCGCTCGCGTGGGTGGCCCTGGCCGCGCTGGCGATGTCGCGCCGACGTCGCCGTCAGGCCTGACGGCTGCGTGCCTTGAGCACCGGTGCTCGCCTGGCGGCCTGAATCAGGGTGTCGGCCAGGGCGAGCGCCGGAGCGATGTGGGTCTCCAGCGCCGAGGTGGATGCGGGGACGCCCCGGTGCTCCGCCTCCAGCAGTCCCGCGACGATGGAGAAGCGCTGGTAGTGACGGTGGGCGCGCAGCAACTGCTCGCCCACCTGGGGCGTGGTGAGCAGGGCGTGCGATTCCGGCGACAGGCCCTTCAGGTTGAGCGCCGAATCCAGCGCCACGTCACCCAGTTCCTCGTCGCGCACGCTGAACAGCTTCAGGAACTTGTCGCCCAGCCCCTCGGTTTCCAGGTGCAGCTCCTGGGGCACCACGTCGCTCACGTCCAGGCGCAGCACCATCACGTGGTACGAGCCCTGGTTCTGGCCGCGGACCTCGGTGAGCAGGGAGAGCTGCCGGTCCTGGTGGAGCCCCTGCACTTCCATGAAGTCCTTGGACTGGGTGAAGCTCCAGCCTCTCCGCGTCGCGAAGACGAGCCACGCCTTGCGCTGCCGACGCTTGTCCCTGGCGGCGAGGGCGAGCACGAGCACGACGAAGAGCACCATGCCCAGGAGCGCGAGCCATGGGACGAGCGTGGATTCCATGCGGGAAAGCATCCCCCCGAGAGGACGGGCTCGGCCAGTCTCCCTGTCGGGTTCACCGCGCCCCCAGGACGCGTGGGGCCGGGTGGGGTCGCAAAGGCGCGAAATTCCAGGGGCTTGCCCGCATGTCAGAGGGAGCGTGTAAGGGAGCAGGCGCCCGGCGCTTGGAGCAGGCGGCTTCCCCGGAGGAGGCTGCCGGGCGGCCTGAGTGCCGTGGGGTGAGGGAGGGTGAACGCGGGATGCGCTTGCTGCACACGTCGGACTGGCACCTGGGACACACGCTGTACGACGTCTCGCGGGAGGCGGAGCACGGCGCGTTCCTGGAGTGGCTGCTGGACACGCTGGAGGCCCAGGCGGTGGACGCGCTGCTGGTGGCCGGCGACATCTTCGACACCTCCAACCCCAGCGCGGAGGCGCAGGCGGCCTGGTACCAGTTCGTCGCCAAGGCCCGGCGGCGGCTGCCCCGGCTGGACGTGGTCGTCATCGGTGGCAACCACGACTCCGCCGCGCGGCTGGATGCGCCGGACCCGTTGTTCGCGGCGCTGGGCGTGAAAGTGGTGGGCGGGCTGCCGCGTGCCGTTCACCTCATCAACGTGGTGTTGGACCTTGGCCCAGCGAGGCTCAGCGGTGCCGTCCTGCATGACGCTGTCGCGAGCGGTTCGTGTTCCACGTGGAACGCAGAAGCCGTTCACGTG
>NZ_VIFM01000580.1 GCF_006636215.1 Myxococcus llanfairpwllgwyngyllgogerychwyrndrobwllllantysiliogogogochensis
CTCGACACCGACCCCCACCTCACCTCCCACGCCGGAGGGCAACACGACGACGCAGGAGTCGACCTCCACGGCCAAGGCCGAGGCGACGCCCATCGTCTGGCCTCGCGACCTCAATCTCCCCACCTCGGGAGAGCTGACGTGGGGCTTCGACCCGGAGGGCCTCCAGGATGGGTGACGCCCTCTCGAAGGCCCTCGCCCGGGCCCGGCACGTCCTGGAGTCCCTCCAGGGTGAGCCGGTGGAGAAGACCATCTGGGGCAGCCCTGCTGGCAAGAAGCGCCTGGCGAAGCGCTTGGTGGCAATGCTGCCCGCGCACAAGACGTACGTGGAGCCCTTCGCTGGCAGCGCCGCCGTCCTCTTCGAGAAGGCCCCCTCGGACGTCGAGGCCATCAACGACGCGGACCCCGAAATCGCCGACGCGTACCGGCTCATCCAGAAGCTGACGCCCGCGGGCCTCGCCAAGCTGAAGAAGCTGCCGTGGGTCGGCGACGAGAAGACCTTCAAGAGCCTCTTCGACTCCAAGCCGAAGGGGGACGTGGAGCGCCTGCACCGCTTCCTCTACCTGACGCACTTCTCCTACGGGAAGCTGCGCGGTCGCAGCGTCAGCCCCAACGGCATGGGCGTCGAGGCGAAGACGCTCGCCCGCATCGAGCAGCACGCCCCGCGCCTCAAGCGCGTGAAGGTGTACGGCGGCGACTACGAGAAGGTGGTCCGCAAGTACGACGGGAAGGACACCGTCCTCTTCTTGGACCC
>NZ_VIFM01000581.1 GCF_006636215.1 Myxococcus llanfairpwllgwyngyllgogerychwyrndrobwllllantysiliogogogochensis
GTCCCACACCGTGCCGTCGGCGAACACCATGCGCTGCACGGCGCTGTACGGGTTGCCCGGATCCTCGTCGCGGAAGAAGCTGCGAACGATCACTTTGTCTTGCGTGCCGGCGATGGAGACCTCCAGGCCCTTGTCACCGCTGTTCCATCCGTCGTGCACCTGCCGCAGCACGACGTCCTCGGGCTTGACACCTTCCTTGAACTGCAGCGTGTTCTGCCGGTTCGCAGAAGTGTCCATCCCGTAGGGGTCGTGGCCGATCTGCACATAGTCCTGGCCATCGCCCCGGCCGAAGCGGTAGACGTTGTTCAGGCCGTAACCACCGCTCAGGATGTCGTTGCCTGCACCGCCATCGAGCACGTCGTCTCCGTCGCCGCCTTGCAGTACGTCCGCGCCTTCACCGCCCAGCAGCCGATCGTTGCCCGCCTGGCCGTGCAGCCAGTCGTTGCCCGTGCCGCCCTCGAGCAGGTCGTTGCCGCCGCGCCCTTCCAGCGTGTCGTTGCCGTCCAGCCCCTGCAGCGTGTCGTCGCTCGCATAACCCACGATGCGGTTGCCGCCCGCCGTGCCCTGCAGCGCCATCAGCTTCACGTCCTGCACGCTCCAGAGCGTCTGCGCATCGTCCTCGAAGCCGATCCCGCCCAGCGCCCAGCCACCGGCCGCGTCGTCCAGGAAGTAGTTCATCACGCGCACATGGTCATCGCTGCCGGCAATGCGCAGCACCAGTTCGTTGTCCTGGCGCTCGATCTGCACG
>NZ_VIFM01000582.1 GCF_006636215.1 Myxococcus llanfairpwllgwyngyllgogerychwyrndrobwllllantysiliogogogochensis
AGGACGGAGATGTCGAAGGAGATGGAGGTGACGGCGAGCCACGTGCCGGGAGAGGTGCCCAGGCGGTCATCCATGGCCGCGAAGAAGTTGGCGGCGGTGCGGTGAGGCACCATGACGCCCTTGGGCCGGCCGGTGGAGCCCGACGTGTAGATGACGTACGCCAGATTGGCCGCGTCCGCGTTGCCAGGAGTCCGCGCTTCCTCGTCGCCCGTCTCATCGAGAAGGAGGACCTGCGCCTCCGAGGAAGGCAGTGAGTCGAGGAGGCGTCGCGACGTGAGGATGAACGGAGCGCGAGAGTCCTGGAGCATCCAGGAGATGCGGTCTGAGGGGTAATCAGGGTCGAGGGGAAGGTAGGCGCCGCCCGCGTGGAGGATGGCGAGCATGGCGGCGACCATGTCGGCGGAGCGGTGGACGAAGAGACCGACGGGGGCGTCCGGGCGGAGGCCGAGGGACTGGAGTCGGTGGGAGAGACGAAGGACGCGCTGGAGGAGGTGGCGGTAGGAGAGGGAGACGTCACCGAAGGACAGCGCGGTGGCGTCGGGGGTGAGCGCGGCCTGTGCCTCGAACTGGAGGTGGAGGCAGGAGGAGTCGAACTGGCGCGAGGACGCGTTGAAGGAGCGAAGGACCTGCTCGCGCTCCTCTCCCGTCACCAGGGAGAGCGTCCCCAGGCGTGCGTCGGGACTGGAGATGAGGGCCTGGAGCGCGACGCTCCAGTGGCGCAGGAGGCGCTCGGGGGTGGA
>NZ_VIFM01000583.1 GCF_006636215.1 Myxococcus llanfairpwllgwyngyllgogerychwyrndrobwllllantysiliogogogochensis
CTCGAGGAACCCCAGGGCGGGCGCATCGACATCTGCGGCCGCACGCTGGTGGACTCCGGCCGCATGCTGCCCGACCGCGACCTCAACGCGCTGCGCGAGGAAGTGGGCATGGTGTTCCAGTCCTTCAACCTGTTCCCGCACCTGTCGGTGATCGACAACGTGACGCTGGGCCCGCGCAAGCTGCACGGCATGGCCCGCGCCGAGGCCGAGGCGCAGGCGCGCGTGCTGCTCGAGAAGGTGGGCCTGGCCCACAAGGCCGGCGCCATGCCCGCCAGCCTCTCCGGCGGTCAGAAGCAGCGCGTGGCCATCGCCCGCGCACTGGCCATGAGGCCGCGCGTGATGCTGTTCGACGAGCCCACGTCGGCGCTCGATCCGGAACTGGTGGGCGAGGTGCTGCGCGTGGTGGAAGGCCTGGCGGCCGAGGGCATGACGCTGCTGATGGTCACGCACGAGATGGCGTTCGCGCGCAAGGTGAGCGACCGCGTGATCTTCATGCACCAGGGCCGCGTGCACGAGATGGGCCCGCCGGCCGAGGTGTTCGGCAACCCGCGCACGCCGGAGCTGCAGCAGTTCCTGTCGTCGCTGCACGACTGACGGTCACAGGGGCTCCGTGAGGTAGCGCTGCAGGGTGCCGCCGAGAGCGCGCACCGCCGCCGATCGGTCGAGCCCTTCCGCTGAAAACTCCAGCACGTAGCGGACGAACGCGAACCCGAGCCTCGTCGAGGCGATGAGGGTG
>NZ_VIFM01000584.1 GCF_006636215.1 Myxococcus llanfairpwllgwyngyllgogerychwyrndrobwllllantysiliogogogochensis
CCGTTCAGATGATCGCGCATAAAGCCCGCGAACAGATGCTCCAGGGTGTGGATACCGCGTTCCGGCATCACTTCCTGGTTCGGTACGCAGAAGCGCAGATCGAAAACGGTGATTTCATCGCCATGCGGCGTGTTCATTTTCTTCGCGACACGCACCGCTGGGGCTTCCATTCGGGTATGGTCGACTGTGAAACTATCTAACAACGGCATTCGTCACCTCCGGGAGTGAATTTTTTTAAAATAAAATGAACTCTTTGTTCAGCCGCGAGTCTCAGTATATGAAAGACGCGCATTTATTATCATCATCATCCCTGAATCAGAGATGAAAGTTTGGCCACAGTGATGTGGCCTTTTTCTTTTCCAGCGCTACGCGTGCCGCGCCAGCAGCGCCTCAAACGGCTCGCTGTCTTCAGCTTCCACTTTCTTCTGTCGCGCCACCGACGCGTCGCGCTCGGCGATAAAATCGTCTTCGCTCAGGATCTCCAGCGGCTCTTCGCGCAGCTGCGTCCGGTAACGATCGGCAAGCGCACGGCCGGTACCGCCAATGCCTTCTTCAATCATAGAACGCAGAATGCGGGCTGAGAAGGTTAATTCCGGATCGTCAAAGCAGGCCAGCAGCTCGTCGCAGACCTGCTGATATGCCTGGCCACCGTGGATACTGTCCAGGGTCTGCGCCACGCGGCGTAAATCGCGGAACAGATCTTTGCCCACCTGAGCCAGCGGGAACTGCGCG
>NZ_VIFM01000585.1 GCF_006636215.1 Myxococcus llanfairpwllgwyngyllgogerychwyrndrobwllllantysiliogogogochensis
CCCTCGCACTTCCCCATGGACGGCCACGGCCTGGCCGAATTCGACGGCACGCACCTCTACGAGCACTCGGACCCGCGCCAGGGCTTCCATCCCGAATGGAACTCGGCCATCTTCAACTACGGCCGGCACGAGGTGCGCAGCTTCCTCATCTCGTCGGGCCTGTTCTGGCTCGACAAATACCACCTGGACGGCCTGCGCGTGGATGCCGTGGCCTCCATGCTCTACCTCGACTACGCGCGCAAGCATGGCGAATGGATTCCCAACCGCCACGGCGGGCGCGAGAACCTGGAGGCGATCGAGTTCATGCGGCTGCTGAACCGCTCGCTCTACCGCGACCATCCGGACACGGTGAGCATCGCGGAGGAATCGACCGCCTGGCCGATGGTCTCGCGGCCGCTGGAGATGAACGGCCTCGGCTTCGGCATGAAGTGGAACATGGGCTGGATGCACGACACGCTGGCCTACTTCAAGGAAGACCCGATCAACCGCCGGTATCACCACCACAAGCTCACGTTCTCGCTGGTGTACGCCTTCAACGAGAACTTCGTGCTGCCCCTCTCGCACGACGAGGTGGTGTACGGCAAGGGCTCGCTGATCGACAAGATGCCCGGCGACGAGTGGCAGCAGTTCGCCAACCTGCGCGCGCTCTTCGGCCTGATGTGGGCCCACCCCGGCAAGAAGCTGCTCTTCATGGGCGGCGAGTTCGGCCAGCGCCGCGAATGGA
>NZ_VIFM01000586.1 GCF_006636215.1 Myxococcus llanfairpwllgwyngyllgogerychwyrndrobwllllantysiliogogogochensis
GACGATGACGGGTGGGGCCTTCGTCTGCTCCCGAGGGAGCGGGACGCGTTGCCTGTCCGTGTCTCCGAGAGGCGCCGGCGGCGGCTTCTGCTCGAGCCCCAGCAGGGGAGCGGCCCAGGCGGACACCACGCCTCCATCGAGCCCCAGTCCCACCACCGCGGCGGCCACCGCGACGAGGACGAGCACGCCGGCGAGGACCTTGCGCCCGCCTCGGGATTCGGAGCCCACGGCGGGGACTCCGCGCAGGGTGTGGACGTGGGAGTCCTCGTCGTCGGGGACCTCGTCCTCGGGTTTGCGGCGGTTCTCCTGGAAGCCGCGCGAGGGTCGGGTGGTGACCTCGGCGTCGGGGAAGGCGGCGGGAAGCTGGGGCTGGGGCCGGCGACGGGCGGCTCCGGCGGCGCGTCGGGAGGGAACACCCGCGTGGCTGCCGGGCTCCGCGGAGAGCGAGGGCACGCGGACCATCGCCGTCTCCTCGTTGCGCTCGGGAGGCTGCGGGGGAGGGGCCACGGCGCGCAGCGTGTCCACGGTGCGGCCGGTGCGAGGGCGTGCCTCGCTCCGGGGCGCGGGCTCCTCCGACACGGGCACGGCGCGCGGGGCCGGCGCGGGAGCGCGGACGGTGTGCCCCGAAGGAGGAAGCGCGGGCCGCCCCGGCAGGGTGCGGGCCAGGTGCGGCGCTTCTTGCGGAGGCGGCGGGGGCCTGTCTCTGATACACATCTCC
>NZ_VIFM01000587.1 GCF_006636215.1 Myxococcus llanfairpwllgwyngyllgogerychwyrndrobwllllantysiliogogogochensis
GCGGTGCTTGTTGGCGGCCCTGTCCACGAGGGACACCTCCTCCACCACCATGTCGACGAGGCGGTGGACGGAGGCGGGGCCTTGGGTGGTGCTCGTCATGTGGCCTCCGGCTGGGAGTCAGCGGCAGTTGTGTCGGAAGGGGGCGTCTCGGAAGACGGGGAGGCCTCGGGGAGCCGGCGCGCGGTGCCGCCAATGCTGAAGCCCGTCAGTTGCCCGTCTTTCACCCGGCCCCAGAGCTCGTCGGAGAGGACGCGCACCGCGAGAAGCCAGGTGCCCTTGCGCACTTGCACCTCGCCCAAGACGAAGTCGACGGGGGCCAGGTAGCTCTCCAGCACCTTGACGTGCCCATTGACTCGCATCTGGTGCATGAGGCCCAGGCCGCCGAACTCCTCCATGAAGCGGTGCGCGGCCTGCCGAATCTCCGCGGCGGAGTAGAGGTCGCCCTGGGCGTCCACCGTCTCCGGCTCCAGGACGACGCCCAGGACGTACCGCTCGTCGTCGGGCTCGACGCCCTTGAGGAGGGATGTCGTGGTGGCGAAGGGGGCGGTGCCGGGCGGCTCCTCCGGTTGCCAGTCGTCGAGCGTGAAGTCCCCGTCACCTTCCAGCGCCTTCGCTGCGGGCTGGTAGTTGCTGACGAGGAGCTGCGTCAGCACGGAGGAGCCGCCCACGCCGCGCATGGCGGCGATGGTGCGAGGCGTCCGGATGCGCTTCACGAGGA
>NZ_VIFM01000588.1 GCF_006636215.1 Myxococcus llanfairpwllgwyngyllgogerychwyrndrobwllllantysiliogogogochensis
GGGCAACATGGTGCTGGCGACCTATCTCTACAAGCTGACTAACAAGCTCGGCACCCCCTCCTACCATCTGATGGCGGCGGTGGCGGTGGTGCTGATCTGCATCACCATCCCGCTGGTGATGCTCCAGCGGCGGCTGATGCGCACCGCCAACCGCTTTGTCACCATGAAGGGCAAGGCGTCCCAGGCGCGGGCGCTGCCGCTGGGCAAATGGCGCTGGGTGGCCGGGGCGGTGGTGGTGGCCTGGCTGACGGTGACCATCGGCGTACCGCTGCTCGGCGTGGCGCTGCGCGCTTTTATCTCCAACTGGGGCGTCGGCGTGTCGCTGTGGGATGAGCTGTCGCTGGCGACGTTCCACAATATCTGGCAGCAGCCCAACCTGCTGCGGGCGATCGTCAACTCGATGGCTATCGGCATCATCGGCGGCGCGCTGGCGGTGATCTGCTATCTGTTTGTCGGCATCGCCATGCACCGCAAAGCGGACAACGTCACCCGCTTTCTCGACTACAGCGTGCTGGTCCCGCGCGCGGTACCGGGGCTGCTGGCCGGCCTGGCCTTCCTGTGGGTATTCCTGTTTGTACCGATGTGGCTCGATCAGTCGCTGAAGCACGGCTGGCTCTCGGCGCTGCCGGTGGCCGACTGGCTGCGGGAGCACCTTATCGTGCAGCTGCGCGCCCTGCGCAACACCATCTTCAGCGTCTGGCTGGCCTACAC
>NZ_VIFM01000589.1 GCF_006636215.1 Myxococcus llanfairpwllgwyngyllgogerychwyrndrobwllllantysiliogogogochensis
AGCATGCCGCGGGCAAGATCGAGCAGCGCTGGTACGAGGTGAAGGACCGCGAACGCCTGCATGCCGTCTCGCAGCTGCTGAACCACTTCCGGCCGGAATCCGCGATCGCCTTCTGCAACACCAAGCAGCAGTGCCGCGATCTGGTGGACGTGCTCGCGGCGCAGGGCTTCAGCGCCCTGGCCCTGCACGGCGACCTGGAGCAGCGCGACCGCGACCAGGTGCTGGTGCAGTTCGCCAACCGCAGCTGCAGCGTGCTCGTGGCGACCGACGTGGCCGCGCGCGGCATCGACATCGCCGGGCTGCAGGCCGTCATCAACGTGGACGTGGCCCCCGATCCGGAAGTGCACATCCACCGCATCGGGCGCACCGGACGCGCCGACGCGGAGGGCCTGGCGCTGAGCCTCGCGAGCCTGCCCGAGATGGGGCAGGTGGGCCGCATCGAGGTGCTGCAGGGCCGCCCGTCGGAATGGCATCCGCTGGACGGGCTCGCGCCCGCGCCGGGCGGGCCGCTGCAGCCACCCATGGCCACCATCCAGATCATCGGCGGCCGCAAGGAGAAGATCCGCGCGGGCGACGTGCTGGGCGCGCTCACCGGGGAGATGGGCTTCACGCGCGAGCAGGTCGGCAAGATCAACGTGAACGACTTCTCCACCTACGTGGCGGTGGAGCGCAGCGTGGCCCGGCTGGCCGCGCAGCGGCTGTCCTC
>NZ_VIFM01000058.1 GCF_006636215.1 Myxococcus llanfairpwllgwyngyllgogerychwyrndrobwllllantysiliogogogochensis
TGTATAAGAGACAGTTTTTGGGGGGGATGAGCAGGACCAGGAGGAGGCGCGGACCGAGCTCCTCCTGGGTGACGACCTGGATTTCCAGATCGCCAGTTATTGAGATTCACGGCGCGAGGGTTCGGGGAAACGCATCATGCTGGCGGATGGCGTCGGGGGACGACCATCCACCTCAATCGGATGGCGTCGTAGTGGTGGGGGAGACGACGCGCAGGACCAAGTGGGTCGTGGGGGGCGTCATCCGAAGAGGGCCAGGTGCGGCGGACGAGGGAGCAGGTGGCAGGACGCGCCCCAGGTCCTCCGCCTCCGGAGTCTCCAAGGGCTCCGGGGGTGGGGGACTTCGGCGTTGGAGGGACGGGAGCTAGGGTGTGACTCCAGCTCGACTCGGAGTCCCCCATGACCCTGCTGAAGTGGGCGGCCTTGCCGCTCTTGTTCTTGGCCGCCTGTACCGGACCGCGGTGCGCGGCACAGAAAGCTGAAACGCCCCAGCTGTTGTCCCTGTCCCAGCAGATTGCGCTGCGGGAGGACTGGCTGGACAAGCGCCATGGCCTGCTGCTGGAGATGATGCGGCGGCACGGCGTGGGCATGTGGATCATCGTCAACGAGGAGTTCAACGATGATCCGCTGACGCAGTTCGTGGCACCGCCGCGTCCGTACGCGGGCAACCGGGACATCTTCGTCTTCGTGGATGCGGGAGCGGAGGGCCTGAAGCGCGTGGCGCTGACGGGCTACGCGGAGGAGTCCATCCTCAAGTTCTTCGAGGCACCCGAGGAGGGCCAGTCCGCCCCCGAGGCCTTGAAGTCGCTGGACTCGCGCTACCAACCCAAGGCGATTGCACTGGGCATCGGCGGCAAGCGGGGCGTGACGCGCAGCCTGACGAAGGATGGCTATGCCTACCTCCTGGACGCGTTTGGCGCGGAGGCGGAGGCGCGCTTCGTGAGCGCGGCGCCGCTCATCGAGGAGTACCTGGACACGCGGCTGCCCGAGGAGTGGGAGCCCTACAAGGGGATGGTGGAGTTGACGGACGCCATCGTGAAGGAGGCCTTCTCCTCGAAGGTCATCGTGCCGGGGAAGACGACGGTGGGGGACGTGCGCCGCTGGCTCTACGACAGGCTGGGCGCGCTGGGCGTGGGCACGTGGTTCCAGCCGGACATGCGCGTGCAGCGCAAGGGCGGCATCCCCGCGAAGTCCCGAGGCTTCCTCGCGGTGGCGAAGGAGGAACTGGTCATCGAGCGCGGCGACCTCATCCACGTGGACTTCGGCATCAGCTACCTGGGGCTGCACACCGACTGGCAGAAGATGGCCTATGTGCTGCGCGACGGTGAGACGGACGCGCCCGAGGGCCTGAAGAACGCGCTGGCGAACACGAACGCGCTCCAGGACGTGTTGATGGTGCGGGCCTCCCGGCCGGGCCGCTCGTCCGCGGATGTGTATGACGAGACGATGGCGGAGATGACGGCGCGTGGCATCGAGGCGCAGGTGTACAGCCATCCCCTGGGCAACCACGGCCACGCGCTGGGCGCCTCCATCGACTTCCGCTCGTCCACGCGCAAGGACACACCGAAGCCGTTGCGAGAAGGCTCATACATCGCCATCGAGCTGAACACGGCCACGCCCGTGCCGGAGTGGGACGGACAGAAGGTGGCGGTGATGGAGGAGGACCCGGCCTACCTCACGCAGGAAGGCTGGAAGTTCTTCGTGCCGCGGCAGGAAGCCTTCTACCTCATCAAGTAGAGGGGCTTCAGAACGCCACGCCCAACCCCATCCCCAGTGCCCACATGCGTGAGGCGCTGGGCGCGGGGCTCGACTCGGGAGCGCCCAAATCGATGCGCACGCCGGCCCGAGCGAACGCGGGGCCGAGCCGCACGCGGACGAAGGGCTCCAGGGAGAGCTGGGAGTCCTCTCCGTCCCACGTCGCCTCGGTGAGGTGGGGCGAGACGACCTGGGCGCGCACGCCGGGCTCGAGCATTCCAAGGCCGAGCGAGGCCTCCACGCTGGCCTGCGCGACGAAGTGGGTGTCGCGCGCGGAGCGGGACACGGGCATGAGCATGCCGAGCGCCACGTCGGCGCGGGCCTGGAAGCCGGGCAGGTCCACACCCACGGCCATGGGCAGCACCACGGACGTGGTGTCGAGCGCCCACAGCCACGGGTCCGCCAGCCCCCGCACGGCGGCGGCGGTGGCGTAGTTGACGCCCTCCGTCTCGACCCTCCGGGAGCCGATGATGTCGGCGTCCTCATGGCGGGCCAGGGGCAGGGCGACGCCCGCGCCGATGCGGACGAACAGGCTGTCATCCGCGAACGTGCGGACATGGTGCAGGCCCACGAGCAGGTTGGACGAGCCAACGTGGCTCGTCGTGCCCTCCACGCCACCCTCGGGTTTCAGCGCGGTGTAGGGCAGCCCCCAGTCGAGCCGGAGCTGACCGTGCTCGGAGACACGGAAGCCGGCGGCGAGGGTGGGCGAGACGTGGCGCGTGGAGACGTGCCGCAGTCGGGGCGCGGAGGAGAAGGTGACGGAGGTGGCGAGGAAGTTGTCGGGCTCGCGCACCTGCGCCCCGGCGCGCATCCCGGTCAGGAGCAGGGCGGTGGCGACGAGCCACGCGGCGCTCCAGCGGTGAAGCACGAGGGTGCGGTGAGGCGTAGGCATGGCGGTGGTCCCGTCGAAGGCCCGTCCGGCTCACGGCCCCCCTTCTTCGTGGAACACCGATGAAGACGCCGAGCGTCACCACCCTTGACGCATGGGCGTGCTTTTTTCCGCGCCGCCCTCGGCTTCATCAGTCCGGGCCCGCCGCCCCGCTGACGTCGGCCCAGGTGAGGCCGAAGCGCGCGAGGTACTTCTTGAGGCGGTCCGCGTCATTGACGCTCGCCTTCCTCGCGCGGGATTGGGAGAACAGCACGCGCCCGGCTTCGGACAGCGAGCGCACGCCCTGGCAGACTCCCAGCACGTCCGCGAGCTGCACGCGGTCGAACCTGTCCAGCTCCTGGGCCAGCGCTTCACCCAGCACCTCGGCGACGCGGTCTGCGGAACCCACGGGCTGCAAAGGCCCGGGGCGCGAGCCTCCCGTGCGCCACTGCGCGCGCAGTCGCTCCAGCTCCTCGTCGACCACGTCGCGGGTGATGCGGCCTCCGGGCGCGAGCGTGGCCATGCGCAGCACGGCGGCGTTGAGGTCGCGGAAGTTGCCGGACCACCGGGCATCGGGCGACGTGGCGAAGCGCAGGAAGCGCTCCTGGGCCTCCTTGTTGAAAGTGATGCGCGCGCCCATCGCCTCCGACGCCTTGTCCAACTCGTAGAGGAGATTGGGCGGGATGTCCTCCGGACGCTCGCGCAGGGCGGGCAGCCGGAAGGTCCACAGGTTGATGCGCGCGAGCAGGTCCTCCCGGAAGCGCCCCTGCTCGACGTCCCCCTGTAGGTCCCGGTTGGTGCCGGCGATGAGCTGGAAGTCGCTCTCCACTTCCCGGTCCGAGCCCACGGGCAGGAACCGCTTGTCCTCCAGCGCGCGCAGCAGCATGGCCTGCTCGTCCGCGCCCAGCTCGCCAATCTCGTCGAGGAAGAGCACGCCGCCGTGGGCCTGTCTCAGCAGGCCGGGCCGGTCCTGCAGCGCTCCGGTGAAGGAGCCCTTCACGTGGCCGAAGAGCGCGGACATGGCGCCGTCACCGCGCAGGGTGGCGCAGTTGAGGTCCACGAACGGCCCGCTGACGGTGCCGCGAGTCTTCTTGAGCGTGTAGACGCGCCGGGCCAGCTGGGATTTGCCCGCGCCCGTGGGGCCGGTGATGAGCAGTGGCGCTCGCGACTGGGTGGCCACCTGCTCGATTCGCTCGATGATGCGGTTGAAGGCGGCGTTGCGCGTGTCGATGCCGGCCTTGAGGAAGGACAGGCCCTCGCGTTGCTCCTGTTGGAAGCGCGTGGCCAGCGTGTCGTAGCGCGACAGGTCCAGGTCGATGAGCGTGTGCGTGCCCGCGCCCGTGCCAGTTCTGTCCCGCCCAGCCGGTGACAGCTGCACCAGTCGGCCGGGGATGAGCCGGCTCTCCACCAGGAGGAACATGCAGATCTGCGCGATGTGCGTGCCCGTGGTGATGTGGACGAGATAGTCCTCCTCCTCCGGGTTGAAGGGGTAGGCGCGCACGTAGTCGAGCAGCGCGCCGTAGGTCTCCTCCAAGTCCCACGGGTTCTTGATGTCCAGCGGCGTGGCGCGCACGGACGTCTCCGGAGACACCTGGCGGATGTCGCCCACCAGCGTGCCCGCGAGCGCCGCCGCTCCAGGCGGGTGCAGCAGCTCCAGCCGGTGAACGACGAGGTCGTCCTGCTGGCACAGCGCCACCGTGGGCCGCCACTTCGTCCACCGCCCGGGGCCCTGCCCCGTGTCCAGCGTCGTCCCGAGCATCCCCAGGACCACCGTCTGCTTCGCCCGTGTCTTCGCCATTCGAATAGGACTTTATCCCAAGGGATATGGATGACCAGCCGCCTCGGGGCGCTTCCCTCGGAGAAAGGGTTGGCACGCCGGCTGCTCTACGTCCCTCCGTGCCCGGGAAACAGAGCCCGGGCGAACGACCGAAAGGTGAAGGCCATGGAGCGCAACAAGGTGAGCTACGAGGTGCTGTCGGACGAGGCGGGTCGCCCCATCAAGTCGTGGACGATGGGAGTGCCGTTCGAGGACGAGGCCAAGAAGCAGCTCCGGAACCTGCGCGGCCTGCCCTTCATCCACAAGTGGGTCGCGGTGATGCCGGACGTGCACCGCGGCTACGGCGCGACGGTGGGAAGCGTCGTCCCCACGGTGGGCGCGGTGGTGCCGGCGGCGGTGGGGGTGGATATCGGCTGCGGGATGATCGCCGTGCGCACCACGCTGCGCGCGGACCAGTTGCCGGACTCGCTGCGTGGGGTTCGCTCGGCCATCGAGCGCGCGGTGCCGCATGGCCGCTCGGATAACGGTGGCCGTAACGACGTCGGCGCGTGGCGCGTGGCTCCGGCCTCGCATCAGCAGGTGTGGTCGCGGTTGATGGAGGGGTATGACCGCGTCGTCGCCAAGCACCCTCGCATCGGCCGTGGGCCGGACCTGGCGCACCTCGGTACGCTCGGGACGGGTAACCACTTCATCGAGCTGTGCCTGGACGAGTCGGATGGCGTGTGGCTGATGTTGCACTCCGGTTCGCGTGGCGTGGGTAACCGCATCGGCAGCTACTTCATCGAGCTGGCGAAGGAGGACATGCGCCGCTGGCATATCAACCTCCCCGACGCGGACCTGGCGTACCTGCCGGAGGGGACGGAGCACTTCGATGACTACGTCTTCGCGGTGAGCTGGGCGCAGGACTACGCGGCGATGAATCGCGAGCTGATGCTGCGAGGCGCGGTGGATGCCCTGCAGTTGAGCGGTGAGCTGCCTCCGTTCTCGCTGTCCGAGTCGGCGGTGAACTGCCACCACAACTACGTGGCGCGTGAGCACCACTACGGGAAGAACTGCTTCGTGACGCGCAAGGGCGCGGTGCGGGCGCGCGAGGGTGACCTCGGCATCATCCCCGGCAGCATGGGGGCGCGTTCGTACATCGTCCGAGGGAAGGGAAACGCGGACAGCTTCCATTCCTGCAGCCACGGCGCGGGCCGGGTGATGTCGCGTGAGGCGGCGAAGAAGCGCTTCACGCTGGAGGACCACGCGAAGGCGACGGCGGGCGTGGAGTGCCGCAAGGACGTGGACGTGATTGACGAGACGCCGGCGGCGTACAAGCCCATCGATGCGGTGATGGCGGCGCAGTCGGACCTGGTCGAAGTGGTCCACACGCTCAAGCAGGTCGTCTGTGTGAAGGGGTAGCCGAAGGACCACGACAACCCCCAACACGCGAGGTGGCCATGCCGGGATGACGACACCGAGGCGCCCGTTCCCCCCAAGAGGCCGAAAGGCCGCCAGTGGTGGGGGAGCGGGCGCCGCTATTTTGGGAAGGGTGTCAGAATGCCTGGGCGGAGCCGTGAGGCGTGGGAAAAGCAGGAGACGAGACACATGCTGCGCATCGATGGTTCAAGGGGAGAGGGCGGCGGCCAGGTGCTGCGCACGTCGCTGGCGTTGTCGCTGGTGACGGGGACGCCTTTCACGATGACGAACATCCGCGCGGGCCGCGCGAAGCCGGGCCTGTTGCGCCAGCACCTGACGGGCGTGAAGGCCGCGGAGGCGGTGGGCGCGGCGGAGGTGTCCGGCGCGGAGCTGGGCTCGAAGGAGCTGACGTTCCGTCCGCGCGCGCTGGCAGCGGGCAGCTACCACTTCGCGGTGGGTACGGCGGGCAGCGCGACGCTGGTGCTGCAGACGGTGCTGCCCGCGCTGCTGGCCGCGACGGAGCCGTCCACGTTGAGGCTGGAGGGCGGGACGCACAACCCGGCGGCGCCGCCGTTCGACTTCCTCGCCCGGGCGTACCTGCCGATTCTGCGCAAGCTGGGGCCGACCGTCACGGCGACGCTGGAGCGTCCCGGCTTCTTCCCGGCGGGTGGCGGGAAGTTCCACGTGGACGTGCGGCCGGCGCCCATGAAGCCCCTCTCGCTGCTGGAGCGGGGGCGGGTGCTGCGCCGCGACGCGAAGGCGGTGGTGGCGATGATTCCCTTCGACGTGGCGAAGCGGGAGATGGAGACGGCGGGGGCACTGCTCAAGTGGCGTCCGGACGAGCTGCGGGTGGAGGAGCTCAAGCGCACCACGGGCCCGGGCAACGCGCTGGTGGTGGAGGTGGAGAGCGAGCACGTCACCGAGGTCTTCACGGCCTTCGGAGAGCGAGGCAAGCGCGCGGAGGTCGTGGCGGAGGAAGCGGCCGGCGAGGTGAAGCGCTATCTGAACGCGGAAGTCCCGGTGGGCGAGCACCTGTGCGACCAGTTGCTCCTGCTGTTCGCGCTGGCGCGGGGTGGGGAGTTCCGCACGCTGCCACTGGACGGGCACTCGGTGACGCAGTTGGAGACGATGGCGCACTTCCTCGACGTGAAGGTGGACGTGCGCGAGGTGTCCCGCGAGGTGCGCGAGGTGGTGGTGCGCGGCTGAGCCCTCCGTCGAAGGCGTCCTCCAGGTTCCGGCCGCACCTGGAGGACGCGCGTGCCACGTGAGTGATGTCGACGCCGTGGCAGTGCTCCCGGCTCTGGGAGAGAAACTCCATGCCGGTGAAGGCCGCCCACGCGGACTCGTGGGGAAGGGCACCCCGGGTGTCGGTGACTCACCCGGGGGGCCCGATGCGTCAGGGGCGTCGGCGGACGATTTCGTTCTGACTCGAGATGCCCCAGACGGTGCCGTCCGAGGCCGCCGAGATTTGTTTCAAGGTGCCGGTCCTGGGCGTCCAGGCGGAGCCGCTCCACTGGAAGACATTGCCCGCGGGGTTCAGGGCCCAGATGACGGACGCGCTGCCGACGGAGACGTAGTTCATCCCGGGCGGGATGTTGAACGTCCACTCGGTGCCGTTCCAGCGCAGCACGCGCAGGCCATCCGGAGGATTGGTGGCCCACAGCTCGCCATCGGTGCCGACGGAGATGCGTTCCACGCAGCAGCGCTTCGGGGACCAGGCGGAGCCGGTGTATTGGTACAGGGTGTTGTCATTGCCCAGGCCCCACACCGTGTTCGCATTGGCGATGGTGACCTGCTTCATCCCAGCCGGGATGTTGAAGGTCCACCGCGTGCCGTCCCATCGCAACACCCGCATGCCGTCCGGAGGGTTGGTGGCCCACAGTTCACCATCGGCCGCGGCGGCCAGTTCGGTGACGCAGCAGCTCTGATTGACCCACGTCGAGCCATCCCACTTCCAGTGTCGCCCCGTGGTGTCCAGCAGCCAGACGATGTTCGACGCGCCCACGGCGACCTGCTTGGGCGTCGTCTGCGGCGGCGCCGGGATGACCACATATTCCGAATCGGGCGGGACGATGAGCGAATACAGCATCTTGTTGGGCGAGCCCTTCACGTCCTGGATGACGTTCGCCGTGCCTCCATTCAGCACGGCCTGCGACACCTGCGTGGGTGTCGCGGTGGGGTTCTTCTCCAGATAGAGCGCGGCCACGCCCGCGACATGGGGCGACGCCATGGAGGTGCCGCTGAGGTCCCGCGTTCCGGTGTCGGACGTGTTGCTCGTGGACCGGATGCCCACGCCGGGCGCGAAGAGGTCCACGCAGGCACCCCAGTTGGAGAACGTGGCGCGCCGGTCCTGGATGTCGGAGGCCGCCACCGTGAGGGCCTCTGGCGTGCGGGCCGGACTCGACTGACAGGCATCCGCATCGCTGTTGCCGGCCGCGAGGACATACGTGATGCCCGCGTTGATGGAGGCCCGCACGGCGTCGTCCAGCAGGGAGTAGGCGCCACCGCCGAGGCTCATGTTCGCCACCGCCGGCTTCTGGTGGTTCTTGGTCACCCAGTTGATGCCGTTGATGATGCCGCTGTAGCTGCCTCGGCCGTCACAGGCCAGCACCCGCACCGGGTGCAGCCGGCTATTCTTGGCGACGCCCCACGTCATGCCGCCAATGGTGCCCGCCACATGGGTGCCGTGGCCCTGGCAGTCATTGGTGCCGTTCCCATCCGCGATGGCCGTCATGCCTCCACTGACACGGCCTCCGAAGTCCGCGTGTGACGCTCGGATGCCGGTGTCGAGGACGTACACGTGCACGCCCTGGCCGGTGGTGGTCTGCTCGTAGCGCTGGTCCAACGCCAGAGGATGGGAGTCGAGCCGGTCCAGGCCCCAGGGCGCATTGGTCTGCACGGCCTCCACGTCGACATAGCCATCCTGGCCGAGCGCGATGACGCGCAGGTCGCTGGCGATGACGGTGGCGGAGGCGTCGGTCAATCCGTTGGCCGAGAAGCCGAGTGAGCCCGCGTCGAAGTAGGCGAGGATGGTGCCACCGAAGCGTTGCGTCAGGTATTGCGCCACGGTTTGGACCTGGTCGGGTGTCACCAGGGTTGGGTCGAAGAAGAAGAGGTATTGGCCCGCGATGGCGTTGGCGGGACGGACGATGGGGGGCGGTGGATGGGTGGGCGGCGATGGGTCACAGTCGTGGAACTGGGTGCCGGTGACCAGCATGGCCCCCAGCATGAGACGCGAGGATGCCTGTCGAAACGAGAGCAGCATGGCGAGTCAATCCAATGGGGTGCGGGTTGACGCGAGCCGAGCCGCGCTCGCGCGGAGACTCCGCATTCCAAGTCCCGGGCCATGCGGCGCGCGGTTTCGCGTGCGAGGGATTGTAAGTGCTTGGCGCGTGCTCACGCCTGGCGCGACGTGCGTCATCCCGAATGGACGCGTCATTCCTGGGGCTCGTGGTGAACACTGACGCGTCAGTCGTGAAATGAGACACATCCTCGGTGTCGCGTGGCTCGCATTTCCCAGCCTCCTGGGGTGGTGAGTGAGCGCTTGCGCCCAGGGGACGCGCTCGCCTGAAGCCCTGCCGGGCATGCGGGAATGAAGCGGTCCTGGCTGGCTCGGGGCCTTGGCCGCGCGACAGGGGATGCGCGGAGGCATCAACCCAAGATGGCCGAGGTTCCCGAAGTCGAAATCATCGCCCGGGACTTGCGACAGGCAGTCGTGGGGCGCCGAATCACTGACGTCGAAGTGCTCCTCCCGGAGGCGGTTCGTTTCCCGTCGCCGCCGGAGTTCATCGCCTCGCTGCGGGGTCGGTGCATTACCGGTGCGCGTCGTCGGGCGAAGTTCATCCTGCTGTCGCTGGACGACGGACAGACGCTCGCGTTGCACTTCATGCTCTGGGGCACGTTGTCGCTGCGGCCCGTGGGAAGTGAGTCGCCACCCGAGAGTCTGGTTGTCATGACACTTGATGGGGAGGAGGCGCTCTGGCTCACGGACACGCTGGGGTATGCGCGTGTGGCGGTGGCCCGCACCGCCGAGCTGACCTCGCGCCTGAAGCTCGAGGAGCTGGGACCGGAGGTGCTCGACGACGACTTCACCTCGGACCACCTGGCGCGTCGGTTGTCACGTCGCAGAAGCCCGCTCAAGACGGTGCTGCTCAATCAGCGTGTCGTCGCGGGGCTGGGGAATCGGGACGCGGACGAGAGCCTGTGGAAGGCGGGGTTGGATCCGCGTCGCCTGGCGGCTTCCCTCTCTCGTGACGAAGTGATGCGGTTGCATCGTGCCATGCGCGTGGTGCTCGAAGAGGGGCTGTCGCTCCGGGGCACGCAGCGGGATTTGTTCGGCGTGAAGGGACAGGCGAAGCACCGGCGCAATGTCTTCGAGCGCACCGGCGCGCCGTGTCCCAGTTGCGGCACGCCGATTACCCACGCTCGGGTCGGCGGCCGGAACACGCATTGGTGCGTCCGGTGTCAACCCGAGTCAGGGGCACCCTCGGGACCGACGCAGGGGGTGTTGCTGTGACACTGGGGCCACGGTGTGGCAGAGCCTGCGGCGCGAGTCGGTCATTCGGGGTCGGATGACAGCTCCGCCACGGCGGACCTGGCCTGCTCCAGGAAGGCCCGCGTCCGCTCTGTGGCTGTCGTCTTCCGTGTGAAGGCAGTGCTCCGCTTCGCGACACGGCCAGGGCGCCGAACCTTCAATCCCACCCAGTCACGGAGAAGGATCACTTCGATGAGCCACTGATGGCGACTCAGGCGCAGCTCCCTGAAGGCGAGCTCGGTGAGTCCCTCCTCCGTGAGGGTTTCTTGCGTAGGTCGACTCATGGGGCGTGAACCGAATCGGCTTGAGCGGTCTCCTTGCGAGTGTATCCCCAGAAGACTCGCTGGGGGCCATCGGCGCCGCTTCTCTCGCGCGGAAGAGGCGCCTTGGACGTGCGCGGCCCCAGCTGCACTCCCCACCGCTCCGCTGTTATGAAGCAGGTGTGTCCGACGTCACCGAGTCCACACCGTCGCCGCTCGACTCCGCGCTGGCCCGCGCCAGTGAGGAGCTGGGCCTGCCCAGCTACTACCAGTCCTGTGTGCGCCCGCTGCTGCGCAACCCCGAGGGCCGCTGGCCCCGGTGCTGTGGCGGCGGCTGTGAGCCGTGCGCCCAGACGCTCATCCAGGTGGCGCTGCGCACCCTGGAGATTCTGGGCACACCGCGACAGGCCCCTCTTCCGGACTGAGTCCACACATGGCTTCCGCCCCTCCGCTGTTGCTCGTCGACGACGACGCCGCCTTTCGCAAGGTCTACGGCAGCCTGCTGCGCGACGCGGGCTATGAGGTGGTGGAGGCAGCGGACCGTCCCTCCGCCCGCGCCGCCTTCGATGCGCGGCCCTTTCCCCTCGTCCTGCTCGACTTGATGCTGCCTCCGGATGGCAGCGTCTCCTCGGGCCTGGCGGGACTGGCGGCGTTGCTCGACGCTCGGCCGGGCACCAAGGTCATCGTCGTGTCCGGGGTGGGCGATACGCGCCACTCGCTGGAGGCGATTCGCCTGGGCGCGTACGACTTCCTCACCAAGCCCGTGGACCCGGACGTGCTGCTCGTCGTCGTGCAGCGCGCGCTGGCCCGTGTGGCGCTGGAGCGCCAGGTGGAGGCGCTGCGCACGTCCCTGGAGCGGGCCGCGGGCGACGCGGCCATGGTGGGGCAGAGCGCTTCGTTCCTCGCCGCCCTCTCCCTGGCCGAGCGCGTGGCCGCCAGTGACTTGCCCGTGCTCGTCACCGGTGAGAATGGCACCGGCAAGGAGCTGCTCGCGCGCATGGTGCACCAGAAGAGTCGGCGCCATGCGGGCCCCTTCATCCCCGTCAACTGCGGCGCGCTGCCGGAGACCTTGCTGGAGAGCGCGCTCTTCGGCCACGTGAAGGGCAGCTTCACCGGTGCGACGCGAGATCATCGGGGTCTCTTCGCGGAGGCGGACGGAGGCACCCTGTTCCTGGACGAGCTGGGGGACATGACGCCGTCGCTCCAGGTGAAGGTGCTGCGCGCGCTGGAGACAGGAGACATCCTGCCGGTGGGCGCGGACCTGCCCGTGCACGTGGACGTGCGCCTCATCTCGGCGACTCATCGAGACCTGGGACGCATGCTCCAGGAGGGCGCCTTTCGCGAGGACCTCTACTGGCGCGTCAAGGGCGTGGAGCTCCGCCTGCCGCCGCTGCGCGAGCGCGCCTCGGACCTGCCGCTCCTGGCCAAGCACTTCCTCAACCAGTGCGCGCACCTGTGTCCGGATGGCCGGGCGAGGTTGCTGTCGGATGCCGCCGCGGAGTCGCTCGCCGCGCACGGTTGGCCGGGCAACCTGCGCGAGCTTCGTCACGAGATGCAGCGCGCGACGGTGTTGGCCGGAGAGCGCCGCGAGCTTCAGCCCGAGGACCTGTCCTTCACCGGCAGCGAGCGTCCTCGCGCGAGCACCCCGGGCGCCACCACGCTGGCCGCCAAGGTGGAGGCGCTGGAGCGCCGCGAAATCGAGGACGCGCTGAAACGCTTCGGTGGCAACCGCACGCACTCCGCGGAGGCCCTGGGATTGTCGCGACAGGGCCTGCTCAAGAAGCTGGAGCGCTTCGGGCTGACGTGAGTCAGAAGAGGCGTGCGCCCAGGCCCGCCTTCAGTGCCCAGCCCAGCCTCGTGTCGGAGAGGCCCGCGCGCTCCTGGAAGGTCTCCGTGCCCAACTGCCCCGCGAGCAGCACGGACACGTTGTTGCCCAGGTACACCTCGACGCCGCCACCGCCCAGCGCCTGGAAGCGCAGCGACTTCGACTTCGAGATGCCGATGTCCAGGGGCAGGTCCACCAGCCCCAGGATTGTCACTGTCTCGGCCACCCGCCAGCCGGCGATGAGCCCCGGAGACAGTCGCAGCATCACGCCCGAGAAGTTCTGGTCGTCCATGTACGTGGAGCCGGAGTTGAACACCACGCCCAACCCCAGCGTCGGCGCCAGCGACACCGAGCCCCGCTCCAGCACCTTCAGCCGCCCCACCAGCTCCAGCGCGGCGGACAGCTGGAACCAGTTGAGCCGCGCTCGCGCCTCCAGCTCGAAGCTGGAGATGCCCTGGCGAAACCCCACGCCAATCTCCGGCGCACCCGCGTAGCCGTACAGCGCCGTCGTCCCGGCCGGCAGCGTCACCGGCGCAATCACGGCCCCGAGCGGATCCTCCTCGGACGAGACGGGCGCCTGCTCGACGGTGACGCGCCCCTCCTCTCCGGGTTGCGCGGCCGTCGCCTGCTGGGCGGCGGAGGCGGAGGTCAGCAACAGCGCGGACACCAGGAGCCAGGAAGAGACCGAGCGCGTCATGCCGCGCACCCTACCGCGACCTGTTTGTTACCGAAACTCAACGATTCCGAGGACTTGTGTCCAGGTTGCCAATCTATCAAGCTTCGCTGGAATAATTCGGTATCCATGACTCCCGCGCTTACACAGCTCTCCGCGCGCAATGACCCGACGGCGTCGGTGCCGTCGGAGGTTGGCGCGCGTCGTCGAGGGGGGCGGAGTCGGGCGCGGGTGCTGCTGGTGGACTCGGACGCGGGCGCGCAGTCGGCGCTGGCGGCGGCGCTGGTGGAGGCGGGCTTCGAGGCGCTGCTGGTGGGTGGGGCGCAGGCGGCGCTGGATGCGCTGGCTCCAGACGGCCCCTTGCCGAGGCTGGTCATCGCGGACGTGGAGCTGCCGGATGGCGATGGCTTCAGTCTGTGCGGACAGATTCGCGCGGACGTGCGCACCGCGCACCTGCCGGTGTTGTTGCTGGCGCGGCGCGAGGAGGATTTCCACCGCGACCTGGCCGGTGGCGTGGGCGCGGACGACTACCTGACGCGCCCGTTGGACGTGGAGGACGTGGTGTCGCTCGCGCGGCTCAAGTCGGGGTATGCGACGGGCGCGGCGACGTTCGAGTCACATACCGCGAGGCTGGCCCTGCCGAGGGTGACACGGGCGCTGCTGGCGGGCGTGCGCTCCGGGCGGCTCGTCCTCGCGGAGGGCGAGGGCTGGTTCTCCTTCCGCCATGGCCTGGTGGTGGACGCCATGTTTCATGGCGAGCGCGGCAGCCTCGCGTTCCGCCGGCTGCTGGGTTTCGCCAGCGGCGCGTACGCGGTGGCGCTGGGGCCCGAATTGCACAAGGGCTCGTTCACCATGGACCGCGCGCACCTGTGCGAGGCGGTGTTGCCGGCGCTGGAGCGCTTCGAGGCGCTGAGGGCGCGCGGCCTGCCGCTGGCCTCGCGGCTGACGGTGGACTTCGCGAGGCTGGCGGAGGAGCTACCCGCGCTGCCCGAGGACGTGGGCGAGGTGGTGCGTCTGTTCGATGGGCGACGCACGGTGCGCGCCGTGCTGCTGGAGTGCCTCTACCCGGAGGCGGTGGCGTACGAGGCATCCACGCGCCTGTTCGCGCTGGGCGTGCTGGTGCCCGCGTGTTTCATCGAGGAGCGGGAGCGCGCGCGCGGAGGCTCGGGAGTGCCTGGCTTCTTCGAGCCCGTGCCCTCGGTGGACCCGGTGCCCGGGGTGTCGCGAGGAGATGCGGACTGAGGGTTTGACTCCGCGCCCCGGGCTGGGAGACAAGGCCGCCCAGAGGCGACACCTTCCATGTCCGGTCACAATCGGTGGTCGAAGATCAAGCGCCAGAAGGCCGCGATGGGCGCGACCAAGGGCAAGCTCTACTCGAAGGTCGTTAAGGAGATCACCGTCTCCGCGCGACTCGGGGGAGGAGACCCCGCTGGCAATCCGCGTCTGCGTGTGGCGCTGGGCCTGGCCCGTGAAGCCAACATCCCCAAAGACACCGTCGAGCGTGCCATCAAGAAGGGCACCGGCGAGTTGGAAGGGGAGCGCTACGAAGAGGTGATGTACGAAGGCTACGGCCCCGGCGGCGTGGCCGTCCTCGTCGAGTGCGTCACCGACAACCGCAACCGCACCTCGGCCGACGTGCGCTCGACGTTCGGTCACCACGGCGGCAACCTGGGCGCCGAGGGCGCGGTGGCCTGGATGTTCCAGAAGAAGGGAATCGTCACCGTCAAGCCCGGCCCCGAGGAGGACGCGGTGCTGGAGAAGGCGCTGGAAGCGGGCGCCGAGGACGTCGTGCCCCAGGGCGCGGACGGCTTTGAAGTTCGCACCGCGCCAGTGGACCTGCATACGGTGGCCACGGGCCTGGAGTCCGGGGGCCTGCCGGTGGGCGAGCAGAAGTGGGCGTACCTGCCGCAGAATACCGTCCAGCTCGACGGCGATAATGCGAAGAAGATGCTCAAGCTGATGGACGCGCTCGAGGACAACGATGACGTGCAGAACGTCCACGCGAACTTCGAGATCGACGAGTCCCTGATGGAGTCCCTGTCGCAGTAGCGGCGGGGCGAACGGAGCGAACGGTGCGCGTTCTCGGAGTAGACCCTGGCAGCCGCTTCATGGGCTACGGGGTGGTGGAAGAGAAGCGAGGCCGACTGGTGCATGTGGGCCACGGCGTCATCAAGGTGGATGAATCAGCGCCCCTGGCCTTTCGCCTGAAGGAGCTGCATGCCGGGCTGAGCGCGCAGCTCGCGATCTTCCGTCCGGAGGCGGTGGCGGTGGAGGGCCTGTTCACCTTCCGCAATGCCCGGAGCGCGTTGGTGCTGGGGCACGCGCGCGGCGTGGCGCTGCTGGCGGCGGCCCAGGTGTCGCTGCCCGTCTTCGAGTACGCGCCCGCGAAGGTGAAGAAGTCGGTGGGCGCCGGCGGCGCGGACGGCAAGGACGCGGTGGCGCGGATGGTGCGGACGTTCCTGCAACTGGAAGCCAAGGACCTGGGGCGCGCGGACGCGAGTGACGCCCTGGCCGTGGCGCTGTGTCACCTCAACCATGGTCGCGCCGCCGTTCCCACGGCGAGCACGGCTGGCAAGAAGCGCAAGGGCGCCGCGGCGCTGCTCGCGGACAGACTGGCGCCGTCCTATCGGCGCCCGGAGGCGGGATGATCGCTCGGCTGCGTGGCGTGGTGCTGGAGAAGGATGCCGAGGGCGCCGTCATCGACGTGCAGGGCGTGGGCTACCTGGTGAACTTCTCCACGCTGGCTCTGGGGAAGCTTCCGCCGGAGGGCCAGACGGTGGACGTGCGCGTGCGCACCGTGGTGCGCGAGGACGCCTTCGACCTGTTCGGCTTCCTGACCCGGGCGGAGGAAGAGCTCTTCCTGCTGCTCAACGGCGTCTCCCGCGTGGGGCCGCGCATGGCGCTGGGCGTGCTGTCCGGCATGGAGGTGCCGGAGCTGGTGGCGGCCCTGTCTCGCGGTGAGGTGGCGCGCCTGGCGAAGATCCACGGCGTGGGAAAGAAGACCGCCGAGCGACTGGTGCTGGAGCTGAAGGACAAGATGAAGAACGTCCACCTGGAGGCAGTCTCCCGGGGGACGGCGCCCATTCCGGTGAGCGGGCCTCAATCCGACCTTGTCTCCGCCCTGCTCAACCTTGGCTACAAGCCCCCGCAGGCGGAAAAGGCCGCGGAGCTGGCCACCAGCAGGCTGGGTGCCGACGCGTCCTTCCAGGTCCTCTTCCGCGAGGCCCTCAAGTCCCTCAGGGCAGGCGCCTGATGTCTTTTGAACGTCCGCCGTCGCGGGTGTAGTCGGGTGGCCAAATCCGGACCTCCCTGACCAGCCCGCACAAGCTTCTTTCCTCTGAGAAATCGAAACGGTCCAGGGTCCGACGGGCCCTGTGTCGGCTCGGCGGCAAGTGTCGGCGCCCGTCGCAGGATGCCGGACAGCCTGGGCCGCCCCCTACCCGCAGTGGGTAGCCAGTTTCATCGACGGTGACACTTTCCAGTCACAGCGGTGGAGCCGAGTGCCCCACCCAGGACAAGGAGTTGCTCACATGAAGGCATGGCGTGGCGTCCCGGTGCTCGTGTCCGTTCTCGTCGGAAGTCTGGGCGGGGTGGGGTGTGGTCCGGCCTTCGAGTCGAGTGACGAACGGGGAATCGAGCGCGTGGCGTCCGCCCGGGCCTCGGTGGCTGCGGCGCCGGAGGAGGCGGACGCGGAGGTGACGGCGCGTCGGGCCTGTGGGACGGACCCGGTGGGGCCGCCGGGTTCAAAGCCGGAGTGGCTGGCGCGGGGCGACGGGCGGCTGTTGTTCAGCGCGGAGGCGGTGGGTCAGGGGCGCGAGCTGTGGAGCAGTCCGGGTCGCTCGGGCTGCGCGGGCGTGGTGAAGGACATCCGTCCGGGGACCATGGGCTCGGTGCCGCGCTTCCTGACGCCGCTGGAGCCGTGGGTGCTCTTCGTCGCGGATGACGGCCAGCACGGGCCCGAGCTGTGGCGCACGGACGGCACGGAAGCGGGCACGGTGATGGTGAAGGACCTGCTGCCCGGCGAGCGCGGCTCGGCCCCGCGGGCGCTCACGAGGGTGGGCGACTGGCTCTACTTCACCGCGGAGGACTTCGAGCACGGCCTGGAGCTGTGGCGCACGGACGGCACGGAGTCAGGCACGCGGCTGGTGCACGAGTTCGTCCCGGGGCCCGGCTCGCTCCAACTGGTGTCGCTGACGGCGTGGGGGAAGCGCCTCGCCCTGGTGTCGTACTCGCCCGAGGCCGCGGTGCTGTGGGTGGTGGAGGCGAATGGCCAGGCGCGCGTGCTCTACCAGTCGGCGGTGGGGGTGCTGCTGTCGCTGACGGCGTCGGAGCGGCGCCTGTTCTTCCTGCGGGACACGGGGATGGATATCGCGGAGCTGTGGGTGACGTCGGAGCGGCCGGGCTCCGCGACGCGGGTGCGGGACTTCACCGGAGAGTTCCCCTCGTACCTCACGGCGATGAATGGCTCGGTGTTCTTCCTGGCCGGCGCGGATGGCTACTTCGGAGAGCAGGGCGACACGCTCCACGGGGGCGAGCTGTGGCGCAGCGACGGCACTGTGTCGGGCACGCGGCTGGTGCGCGACATCTGGCCGGGGCCCAAGGGCTCGCTGCCATCGCACCTGGTGGTGATGGATGGCGTGCTGTACTTCGCGGCGGATGACGGCTGGCGCGGGCGCGAGCTGTGGCGCAGCGACGGCACGCTCCTGGGGACGTGGATGGTGTGGGACCTCCAGTGGGGCCCGGAGGGCAGCGAGCCGGAGCAGTTGGTGGCGGAGAACGGCTGGCTGTTCTTCTCCGCGAAGACGGCCCTCCACGGGCGCGAGGCGTGGTCCAGCGATGGGTGGTTGTGGCGCACGCGCCGGCTGACGGACATCGCGCCGGGGACGTCGTCGTCGGACCCTCGCTCGTTCGTGCGCTCGGGCTCGGAGGTCTTCTTCCTGGCCGGAGAGGCGCCGGCGGACGAGGCGCTGTGGGCGGTGCCCCTGCGTCCCGCCTGGCCCTGCGCTAACGGGGCGGCCTCGGACGCGCGAGGCTGCTGACGTCAGGCCGCGCGCCGGCTGGCGGGCGTGGGCCGCACGTCGCCGAAGTTGGGCGCGGGCAGGACGATGGTGGGGGCAAGCCCCGGCGAGAGCAGGTGCGAGGTCAGGAGCGAGGAGGGGTGGAAGTTGATGAACGCCCCCTCCACCGCGGAGTGCCCGGCGAAGAGCTTCTCCACGACCATGGACGAGTACTGCGAAAGCGAGTCCTCGCGCGTGTTGCCGTTGAGCACGACTTCCCAGCCCATGTGCTCGGCGAAGCGGCGCACGCCGGGGATGGCGGACAGGAGCGGCGTGTAGCTCTCCGTGGCCACGCCGTTCTCGCTGACGACGAACACCTCGCGCGAAGTGGCCACCGCCAGCGACATGTTGCCGCGCGTGTGGCCCGGCGTGCTGAGGATGGCCGCGCCCACGCCCAGCCACGTGTCCCCGTCGAGCAGCACCACGCGCTCGGCGGGGATGTCTGCGCCACCGGGGACGAACCACACCGTCTGCATGGGGTGCAGGTCCTTCACCATCTCCCACTCCGCGCGCTGCACCAGCAGCTTCGCCCGGGGGAAGTACGCCGACACGCCGTCTCCCCCCAGCCACCCGCGCAGGTCCTGGATGTGCAGATGGTCGAAGGCCAGGTAGTCCACGTCCGCGGGCGTCAGCCCCAGCGAGGCCAGGTGGCTCTGCACCGTGCCGTGCCGGGTGGACATGAGCTTGTCGGAGACGAAGCCGCCGTAGCGCTCGCGCAGCGCGTGGTAGAACGGCGCGGCCACGCCCCGCTCGTAGTCGGACGGGTTGAAGAGCAGCGTGCGTCGCTCGCCCTTCGCGTCGACGAACTGCACCACCTGCATGCGGTTGGTCATCATCACGTACGGCGCGGGTGACAGCGCCGCCCCGCTGAAGGCGAACTGCGCGGGATAGGGAAACGTGACGAGCTCGCAGGTGGCCACCGCCGCCACGGGACCTTCCTGGACGAAGCGCTCGCGGGCCTCGAGCGCCGCGCGGCGCAGCCTCTGCAGACGCAGGCCCGGCAGGGGCTCGGAGTGGGCCTCGGCGAGGAAGGGCAGGGGGCGGAACGCGGGGCTCTGGCTCATGGTTTCACCGTGACAGCGAGAGGTCGAAGACCGGCGCGACGAACGGAGCGCACGGGCCATGTTCTCCGGCCCGGTGGCGGGGATGCCAGGCAACGTCGGCGTGTTTCACTCGAGCGTCCGCCAGTCCACACGCCTGCCCAGGCACCAGGGAACGCGGCGTCGAAGCCCGTCATGACGGTGGGTGCTCCCTGGCCTGCTGGGCGTCCCCGAGTCCAGCCCGAGGATGTGGGCGACACGCGCGGCCTTCCTGTATAGGGTCCCATGGTCATGGCGAGGAAGTCCGACACTCTCTCCGAAGAGGTCCTCCCGGAGGACGTCCGGCTCGAGGCCTCCCTGCGTCCGCGCTCGTTCCACGAGTACGTGGGACAGGGGCTCGTCGTCGAGAAGCTCAAGGTGTACGTGCAGGCGGCTCGCAGTCGGGGCGAGGCCCTGGACCACTGCCTGTTCTCCGGCCCCCCGGGCCTGGGCAAGACGTCGCTGGCGCACATCATCGCCAACGAGCTGGGCGTGGGCATCCACGTGACGAGCGGTCCCGCGCTAGAGCGCAAGGGCGACCTGGCGGGCCTGCTCACCAACCTGAACGAGCGCGACGTCCTCTTCATCGACGAAATCCACCGGCTCAACGCGGCGGTGGAGGAGTACCTCTACCCGGCGATGGAGGACTTCCGGCTGGACATCACCATCGACACGGGGCCGGCCGCCCGGGCGATGAAGATTGATTTGCCGCCCTTCACGCTCATCGGCGCGACGACGCGCACGGGCCTGCTCACCTCGCCCTTGCGTGACAGGTTCCAGATTCAGGAGCGGCTGGAGTACTACGACGCCGCGTCCCTGGAGCTCATCCTCCACCGCTCCGCGCGCATCCTCGGCATCCCCCTGGAGAAGGAGGCCGCCCACGAGGTGGCCACCCGCTCGCGCGGCACGCCCCGCATCGTCAACCGGCTCTTGCGCCGGCTGCGCGACTTCGCGGAGGTGGAGGGCAACGGGAAAATCACGCTGGAACTGGCGAAGAAGTCCCTGGACCGGCTGGGCGTGGACGCCAGCGGCCTGGACTCCATGGACCGCAAAATCCTGCTCACCATCCTGGACAAGTTCGGCGGCGGTCCGGTGGGCGTGGAGACCATCGCCGCCAGCGTGGGCGAACAACGCGATACCATCGAGGACGTGTACGAGCCCTTCCTGATGCAGGAGGGCTTTCTGCAGCGCACGCCCCGGGGCCGGATGGCCACCCACCGCACCTACCAGTATTTCAAGAAGCAGCCACCGCCCACGCCCCAGGGCAGCCTCTTCTGAAACCCGCGAGCCATGAGCCAGGCCACCTCCCCCGCGTCTCCCGCTTCCGGACCCACCACCCTCCGCGTCGCGCGTGACTTCTACGCGGACCTGATGCGGGCCTCCCAGACGTCGCGCGCGGGCTTCCTCGCCGAGCGTGAGCGCTGGCTTCGCGGCGTCCCCGTGGACGGCCGGGAGGAGCTGCTCTTCGAATTCGAGATGCTCCTGCGCGCGGTGGAGCGCTACCTCAACCTCACCGCCGTGGTGGACGCCAAGGACCGGCCGCTCGTCACCCGCGACTTCCACGAGGAGCTGGTGGACGTGCGCGACGCCATGGACCGCGCCATCCGTGTCGCACGTCACCTCCAGGACCCGGACAGCGACCAGAAGATGGTCTTCCGCAAGTACGTGGAGACCCAGCTCGCGGATGACCGGGTGCGTCGCGCACTCATCGAGGAGGAGCTGGACCAGGAGACGCCGTCGGAGAGCCTCTTCGTGCTGCGCGAGGACCTGGACGCGCTGCGCAACCTGCTGGACCACCTGCTCCAACTGCCCACCGCGCGGCTCAACCTCTTCCAGGACCTGGGCAAGCTGGCCCTGAAGGAAATCGTCCTCAACCGCTACTTCCGGCCCTTCCGGCCGCTGGAGTTCCGCGTCGAGTACGACCGGCTGCGCTCGGTGCGCCTGTTGGATCTGCTCGTGGGGATGCCGGAAGAGCAGCGCGCCGGCTTCTCCACCGCGTTCCTGGGGCTGTTCCGGCTGCTGCACTACCTGGCCTACGTGGACGCGGAAGGCACGCCGCCCGTGCCCCGGCGGGTGCGCGTGCTGCTGGCGCTGGTGCGCAGTGAGACGCACGCGCTGGCCACATGGCTGCACGCGGAGCTGTCGCCCAAGGCGGGCTCCAAGGCGCTCCAGGCCGCGGCCCTGCGGACGGCGCGGGATTTGGCCAAGGAGTCGGAGCGCATCGGCCGCGAGGTGCTGGCCCACGTGGACAAGGAGCCTGACGCGCCCGCGCGCGCCACCGCCGCCTTCAGGTCGCTGTTGCGCACCCAGGTCGTCGCGCTGGTGGAGGCCCTGGCCCCCAATGGCGGCCTGTCCGACGACGTCTTCGACGCGCTGGTGAGTCCCCAGGACGCCGCGCTGCGGCTGCGCAAGGACCTGTGGGTGTACGCCCAGCTGTGCCGCTCCGCGGAGGGGTTCCTGCGCGCGGAGGACGTGCCCGCCGCGGAGCGCTCCCTGGACGCGCTGAAGACCTTCCTCGCGTACTTCCACGACGGCGGCTACCAACTGCTGCGCTACTCGGATTACGACGCCTTCGACCGCTTCACCGCGCTCCTGGTGGAGCTGCCCTGGCCGCCCGAGGGCCCCGGCATCCGCAGCCGGCTCGCCGAGGACCTGCGCCGCTTCAGCCAGACGCTGGAGTCCACCTTCCACTCCGTCAGCCGCCGCACCCTCCTCCAGGGCAGGGGGTTCGACCGCCAGGAGGCCGAGGCGCTCCGCGATCGCTTTGTCGCGGTCCCGACTCGCTGACCCTCACGTGGGGGGAGAAAATCGACCCACGCCCACTCGCCCCGTATGACGCAACCCCCCACGGGGTGTGCTCGTACGGGGCGTGTTTGCTTCCAGCCAGTTCCTTGCGCTATGGACGCCCCCGTGTTGCATGGAAGACACGCTTCGTTGCGAAGCGCGTCACGGGGCAGGGCGGCGGGTGAGGCGGTGAAGAATTCCCGGACACCAATGTCACGGTTTCGGGTGAATTCACCAACCCTCGGACGGGGGGAGGGTGGCTGGCCACGATGGGCACCCACCGCGATGTCAGAAAAAATCCAACCGTTCCAAGGGGTTCGAGTCACTCGAACCCCCCACCACGGAAGGCGGGATGTCACGCTGTCGTGGCATGCCACTTGCTGAATCTGCGCGTCGCGTCAGACCACTGTTGAACGATTCCGGCGCCATCTGGCCAGATGACCGTTCGGAAGTCCCGCAGCACGAGCAGCCACGAGGCGACACCGACATGCCCCCGTCTTCCTACAACCAGCGCACCCTCTCGAAGACCGCCAGCCTCCAGGGCATCGGGCTCCACTCGGGCGCGAAGGTGACGCTCACGCTGCGTCCGGCGCCCGCGGGGCACGGCATCGTCTTCGTGCGCACGGACCTGCCTCGCCCGGTGAGCATCCCCGCGCTGGCGGAGTACGTGGTGGACACGGCGCTGGCGACGACGCTGGGCCGCGACGGCGTGAAGGTGGCGACGGTGGAGCACTTCATGTCCGCCATGGCGGGCCTGGGCATCGACAACGCCCGGGTGGAGCTGGACGGCCCCGAAGTGCCCATCATGGACGGCAGCGCCGCTCCCTTCGCGGCCCTCATCCAGGACGCGGGCATCCGCGAGCTGGACGCGCCCAAGGAGCTGCTCGTCATCCGCAAGCCCGTGTCCGTGGTGGATGGCGACAAGCAGGCCTCGCTCACCCCGTCGCGCCACTTCCGCATCAGCTGCACCATCGACTTCGAGCACCCCGTCATCCAGGGTCAGGCGTTTGATTTGGATTTCAGCGACCGGGACTTCTCCCGGGAGATTTCCCGCGCGCGCACGTTTGGCTTCCTGCGTGACGTGGAGAAGCTGAAGAAGCTGGGCCTGGCTCGCGGCGGCTCGCTGGACAACGCCATCGTCGTGGACGAGGTGTCCATCCTCAACCCGGAAGGGCTGCGCTTCACCGACGAGTTCGTGCGTCACAAGATCCTCGACGCCATCGGTGACGTGTCTCTGTTCGGCCGTCCCGTCATTGGCCACCTCACGGCCTACAAGACGGGCCACGCGCTCAATCACAAGCTGGTTCGCAAGGTCCTTTCAGACCCGAGCTGCTATGAGATTGTCCCCGCGCGTCGTCGCGACGTGGAAGGCTTGGAGCTGGGCCTGCCAGGATTGGCCGGCGCGCTGGAGCTGGAGCCGCTCGTCGCCTGATGTTGGTTTGGCATTTCCTTGCAGGTCGGGGCTGGCTCGACTAAGTCGCGGGCTCATGCCCATGCGTCCAACCAACGTCATCCTCGCCGCGCTGCTGGCGGCTTCGTTCACCGCCGGTTGCAACAAGGAGAAGGCGCCGGTCACCGCGCAGGCTCCCGCCGCCGCCCAGGCCCCCGCGGGTGAGCCCACCCCGGACACCGTGGTCGCCACCTTCGGTGACGGCCAGAAGATCACCTACAAGGAGCTCAACGACCGCGTCCAGGAGCCGATCGCCAACCTGGAGAAGCAGAAGTTCCAGCTTCGCAAGCGCGGCCTCGAGGGCATGGTGACGGAGAAGCTGGTCGATGCGGAGGCCAAGAAGCGCGGCATCACGCAGGACCAGTTCCTCAAGGCGGAGATCGACGACAAGGTTCCCGCGCCGACCGAGGAGAAGATCAAGGAAGTCTTCGACGGCGCCAAGGGCCAGCTGCCGCCCGGCTCGACGTTCGAGCAGATGAAGCCGCAGATCCTCGACTTCCTCACGCAGCAGCCCAAGCAGGAGCGCGCCCAGGCCCTCTTCGCGGAGCTGCGCAAGAACGCCAACGTGCAGATCACCCTGCCGGAGCCTCCGCGTGCTCCCGCCGAGCGCAAGACGGTCTCCGCCGTCGGCCCGTCGAAGGGCCCGGACAACGCGCCCATCACCATCGTCGAGTTCAGCGACTTCCAGTGTCCGTTCTGCAGCCGCGCCATTGGCGCGGTGGACCAGGTGATGAAGGAGTACGACGGGAAGATCAAGCTGGTGTTCCGCCAGTTCCCCCTGGACTTCCACAAGGAGGCGCAGAAGGCCGCCGAGGCGTCGCTGTGCGCCAATGACCAGGGCAAGTTCTGGGAGATGCACGACAAGCTGTTCGCCAGCCAGTCCGCGCTCCAGCTGGAGAACCTCAAGAAGTACGCGGGCGAGCTGAAGCTGGACCAGGCCAAGTTCGACAAGTGCCTGGACTCCGGTGAGAAGGCCGCGACCGTGAAGAGCGACATGGCGGACGCGCAGAAGGTCGGCGTCAGCGGCACGCCGGCGTTCTTCATCAACGGCATCATGCTGTCGGGTGCGCAGCCCGTCGAAGAGTTCAAGAGCATCATCGACGCCGAGCTGAAGCCGACGGCGCAGAAGTAATCACGCGGTTCGGAGGGCACGGGCGGTGGCCCAGAAACCCAAGGCCACGCCCCGTGTCGGCGGTGAGGCGACTTCGCTGGATTTGGAGAAGTCGCTCGCCGCTGGCCTGTCCTCCTCCCGTCCCCTCTCGGCCTGGTTCCACGGGCCGGAGGGGATGGTGCTCCTCCAGGAGCCCTTGGGCTTCGCTGGCTTCCTGGCCGGCACGCTCGGGACGCTCTCGGTGGAGGAAGTCTTCGCCCACGTCCTGACGGGGATTCGCAGCGGGTTGCTCGCCGTGCAGCACGGCGCCGTCCGCCGCACGGTGTCCTTCCGGGACGGGCAGGTCGTCTTCGCCACGTCCACGGAGCGCTGGGAGCGGCTGGGCGCGGTGCTGGTGCGGCTGGGGCTGGTGACGCAGGCGCAGCTCACGCAGGCGCTCTCACGCGTGATGCCGTCGCGGCGCATCGGCCAGGTGCTCACCTCCGAGGGACTCGTGTCCGAGGCCCATCTCTACAGCGCCATGACGTACGTGGTGCGGGAGGTGGTGCTGAGCCTCTTCGAGTTGACGGAGGGCAGCTTCCTCTTCGTCGAGGGCCCCGCGCCCATGGCGGACGTGGTGAAGCTGCCGGAGCGCACGCGTGATTTGGTGCTCACCGGAATCAAGCGCTCGGAGGAGCTGTCGCGGTGGCGGCGGCGCTATCCGGAGGACATGCGCGCGGAGACCGGGCCGAAGGGGCCTCGCCCGGGTGAGGAGCGCCTCTTCCGGCTGCTGGGCACGGGCACGACGCTGGGCGAGCTGCGCACGGTGCGCGAGAGCGGGCACCACGCGTTCTTCGCGTGGCTGGAGGAGTGTGTGCAGGGCGGCCACCTGACGGTGCGGCCCGCCACGCCTCCCGCGCCGCCCGTGCCCGCCGTGGAGGGCATGGCGTGGGAGCTCTTGTCCGCGGAGGAGCGCTACAACCTGCTCTTGTCCCTCATCCACCGCGCGCTGCGCGACGCGGGGGAGGACGTGGACCTGCTGCGTGGCTTCCTCGATGCGCCGCCGTCGGGGCTCGAGGATGCGTATGCCGGCGTGGTGTTGAGCGCGGAGGGCCGGGTGGATGTGGCGCGGCTGCGCGCCAACCTGTCCGGAGGTGGCGAGGCGGTGGCGCGGGCGCTGACGCTGGAGGCGCTGGACGCCATCGTGTCGTACGCGTTGTTCTCCGCGCGAAACGTCCTGCCGTCCGAGGTGGCCGAGCGCTTGTCCAACACCTACCGCACCCTGCAGGGAGGGCTGGCCTAGCAGGCGGCACATGCCCACGTTCGCGGCCACGGCGTTCGTGGTCGGGGGACGATGGTCATGGGTGTGTTGCGGAAGCTGGCGTGGGGGTTCCTGGTCGTGAGCGCGGGGTGTAGCGGCTCGCGTCAGGCCGTGAAGGCGGACGCGGCGCAGCCTGGAACGGGCGGCTCGGGACAGGGACAGGTGGAGGCGATGAAGGCCTCCGTGTCTGGACCGTACGTGGACGAGGAGCTGGGGTTCGAAATCATCCGGCCCAGTGACGACTGGCAGTTGGACGCGACGAACGAGCGCACGCCGGAGGGGCTCGCGATTCCGGTGGTGCTGCGTCACCCTCCGTCAGGTGCGCAGGTGGTGCTCCAGGTGGCGCCCGCGGTGGCCACGCCCACCCAGTTCGCCGAGCGGCTCACGGAGGGACTGCGACAGCAGCCGGGCTTCATCACCACGGACCCCGTGCCCCTGGCACTGTCCGATACGGCGGTGGGCTTCAACTTCCAGGTGGGTGACAACGTGCATGGCCGAGTGGCCGTGCGCGAGGGCCAGGAAGGCCGGGTGCTGATGATGCTGGCCACGTGGCCCGCTCAGGCCGTGGCGGGCGACATCCAGAACGTGGATGCGCTCATCGCCGGCATCCGCCCGCTGCCAAATCGCAAGGCCGTCCCGAGCAAGGTGCCGCAGGCCGTTCGGCCCTGAGCCGGAGGGC
The DNA here is from genome assembly GCF_006636215.1 of Myxococcus llanfairpwllgwyngyllgogerychwyrndrobwllllantysiliogogogochensis. Taxonomy (GTDB): domain Bacteria; phylum Myxococcota; class Myxococcia; order Myxococcales; family Myxococcaceae; genus Myxococcus; species Myxococcus llanfairpwllgwyngyllgogerychwyrndrobwllllantysiliogogogochensis. The sequence continues at coordinate 26,548 of NZ_VIFM01000058.1, forward strand.
CGGTGCTCGGCCACTGGCTCCGAGCGGAACCCTCGGCCCGATACGCGCGGCCAGGGTCCTCTCCTAGAGAAGGGGACGCGGACCTCGTCCGCGCCCTTGCTCGGCCAGGGTCCTCTCCCAGGGAGGGGGGACGCGGGCCTTGTCCGCGCCCTCTCGCGGCCCGTCGTCGGTGGACGGGCCGCGGAGGCGTGCTGCTCAGCTCCGCGCGGACTTCCGGGCGCCGCGAGCCGCGCGAGCGGGCTTCGCGGGGGCCTCGGTAGCCTCGGTGGCCTGCGTCTCCGTGCGCAGCCGCACCCACTCCACCAGGGTGCGGACGCCCACGCCGGTGGCGCCCTTGGCGTTGTAGCCGCGCTCCTTGGGGCTGTTGGACGGACCGGCGATATCCAGGTGCACCCACGGCGTCTCGCCGACGAACTCCTTGAGGAACAGGGCGGCGTTGATGGAGCCACCCCAGCGCTCGCCGGAGTTCTTCATGTCGGCGACCTCGGAGCGCAGCGCGTCCTTCTGCAGCTCGCTCACCGGCAGGCGCCACATCTCCTCGCCGGCGGTGCGCGCGGCCTGGAGGACCTCGTTCACCGTGCCGTCGTTGTCACCGAAGGCGCCGACGATGTAGTTGCCCAGCGCGACGATGCACGCGCCCGTGAGCGTCGCCAGGTCGATGACCGCGGACGGCTGGTGCTCGCAGGCCCAGGTGAGCATGTCGCCCAGGACGAGGCGGCCCTCGGCGTCCGTGTTGGTGATTTCCACCGTCTTGCCCAGCCGCGACGTGAGGATGTCGCCCGGCTTGTACGCATTGCCCGCCGGCATGTTCTCGCACGCGCCAATGAAGGCGTGCACGGGGAAGGGCGGCTTGATGGAGGCGATGACCTGCATGGCGCCCAGGACGGCCGCCGAGCCCGCCATGTCCGTCTTCATGTCCACCATGCCCTCGGTGGGCTTGAGCGACAGGCCTCCCGAGTCGAAGGTGATGGCCTTGCCCACCAGCGCCAGCGGCGGGCGCTTCGCGTCGCGCGCGTTCTTCGGCGTGTAGACGACGTGAATGAGCCGGGGCTCCTCGGTGCTCCCGGCCGTGACGCCCAGGAACATGCCCATGTCGAGCTTCTCGATTTCGCGCTTGCCGCCAATCGTGATCTTCAGCCCGTGCTCCCGCGCGGACTTCCGGGCGGCCTCGGCCAGCACCGTGGGCGTCACCGCGTTGGGCGGCTCGTTCACCAGGTCTCGGGCCCAGTTGGAGGCCTCGGCCACGCGCTTGCCCAGGGCCAGGGCGTCCTCCACGTCGCGCGACTTCTCCGTGCCCTCGGGCAGCGCCAGCGCGACCTTGACGGGCTTGGGCGTGCCCTTCTCCTCGCGCGCGGAGGACTTGTACTTGTCGAAGCGGTAGGCGCCCAGCACCAGGCCCTCCACCACCGCGCGCACCGCGTCCGCGGGCGCCTTCGTGGCGGGCAGTGCCACGACGAGCGACGTCACCTTGAGCCGATGGGCCGTCTTCGCCGCGCGGCCCGCCGCCAGCCGCAGGACTTCCGGGTGGAACCGCGCGCGGTTGCCCAGTCCCAGGAGCAACACGCGGCCCGCCGTCGTCCGGCCGAGCGTGTGCATCACCAGGGACTGGTCGGCCTTCGCCTTGAAGCCCTCCTGGGTGGCGGCCCCGCGCAGGCGGCCGTCCAGGGACTTGTCCGCCGAAGCCAGACTGGCCGGGGCGCCCTCACCCAGCTCGCCCTCGAAGAGCGGAATGACGAGCAGGTCGCCATTCGCGAGGGTGGCGTCGCCGGAGACGAAGGTGAAATTCATGGGCCGATGAACTCCTGAACGGGAGAGGGGAAATACGGGAGGGCGCGGACTGTAACGCCCACCCTGTTGCACGCAAAGCGTTGGATTTCATTCGAGCGTTGCATTGCAGCAGGGGGCTGGGTAGCAGTCAGGCAATGCCCACCTTGCTGATGCATCTGACCGCCATCGAACGGTTGGCCGCCAACCCCGGAGAGCTGCCGGCGGATTGGGTGCGCGCGCTCTCCGAAGACCTGGCCTACGCGCGCTTCGGAGTGGCGCTGCCGGACCTGCCGCTGTGCGAGGGCGTCCGAGGGGGCCTCTCCGCGTTCCTGCCCGAGCGGGAGATGCCCCTGTTCGCGAGGCTGTATCACGAGCGCGCGCCGGTGGGCTTCGGGCTGAAGATGGCGGAGCTGGTGGCCACGGGCGCGCTGGTGGGCACCGAGCCAGGGCTGGCCCTGCTCGCCGGCTACTTCACGCACCTGTGCCTGGACCGACGGCTGCACCCGGTGGTGGACAACCTGGTGGTGCGGCATCGGCGTCGCGGCGAGCGGGCACTGGCGGCGCACCGTGACATCGAGTGGGCCCAGACGCTCTTCTACCTGCGCGAGTTGCACGGCGTGGACCTGCTGGGCACGCCCCGGCTGCGCGAGAAGTGTCAGGTGGTGAAGAGTCCCGGCTTCCCGTGGCGAGGCATTGGCCGGGGCATCTACGAACTGGTGCGGCTGTCCTCGCAGGAGCGCGTGGGGCAGGCGCCGTCCAAGGCGGAGGTGGATGGCTGGGTGCGCGGCCTCTATGTCTCCGGCCTGTTCCTCTCCAGCCCCATGGGGCGCACGCGCGCGCTGCCCGCCTTCGCCCACCTGTCCTTCCAGGAGCTGTACCGCAACGACACGTTCGACTTCTCCCAGGAGGTCGAAGGTGCGCTGGAGTCGGCGCGTGGAGTCCTTCGGAGGTTGCACGGCTACATGGCGAGGGGCACCTTCACACCTCGTACGCGTGCCCGCTTCCTGGAGGCCTTCCCAGAGGGAAACCTGGGCGTACGTGCCGCATAGCGCGCCGCGCATCGCCCTGAAGTGCTGGGCTCTTTCGCGCGCAGAGCAACCGTCCTGCCGAGCCTGTCTCCTAGAGGGGAATGGCGCTGGGCGCGGCGATGGCCCGCTCCTATTCTCGTGAAGGAATGACGGTTCTTCTCCTCATGGTGGTGGGCGGGCTCGCGGGAGCACTGGGTGCGATGCTGGGCATCGGAGGTGGCATCGTCCTGGTGCCCGCGCTGGTGCTGGGCTTCGGGTTGCCGCTGGAGGAGGCGGTTCCGGCCAGCTTGATGTGCGTGGTCGCCAACTCGTGCGCCGCCGCGGCTGGCTACGTCGACAACCACTTGAGTGACATCCGGCTGGGCCTGACGCTGGAGCTGGCCACGGTGCTCGGCGCCATCGCCGGAGGACTGGTGGCGGCGCTCATCGCACCGGCGATGGTGGCGGTGGTATTCGGCCTGTTCACGCTCTATGTCGCGCTGCAGATGATGCTGCTGCGCTCGCCTCGAGGTGAGCCCGCGACGCTGGACGACTACCAGCCGACGAACTACCCGCTGGGCATCTCCGGCTCGTTCGTGGCGGGTGGCCTCTCCGCGCTCCTGGGCGTGGGCGGTGGGCCGCTGAAGGTGCCGCTGATGAGCTACGGCATGCGGGTGCCCTTCAAGGTGGCCAGCGCCACCAGCAACCTGATGATTGGCGTGACGGGCGCGGCGAGCGTGGCCGCCTACGCGCTGCGCGGACACCTGAAGCTGGCCCTGGTGTCTCCGCTGGTGGTGGGCGTGCTGGCCGGCGCGTATGCCGGGAGCCGGCTGATGCCGAAGGTGCCCACGGCCGTGCTCAAGAAACTCTTCGCATTGGTGCTGCTGTCGGTGGCGGGGCAGATGTTGTGGAAGGGAGGGGCGGGACTGTGGCCGAGCGTGTGGGAGTGAGTGAAGGGGACCCGGACGGCGCCGAACCGCCGCGGGTCTCCGCGGCGATGATGGCGGACCCGGCGGCACTGGGTTCCAACACGATGGTGGCGACCCCGGCGCAACAAGCCGAGGCGCCCGAGCTGGAGGCGGAGCCCGTCACCGCGGGCCTCGCCGAGGCACCGTCCCAAGGCGTCACGCGCGTCCGCGACAGGACGCTCGCGGGAGACCGGTGGATTGCCCGGGTGTTGCGCGTGGGCGCGGTGCTGAGCGGTGGCATGTTCGTGCTGTCGCTGGGTCTGGAGGCGCTGCCAGGCACGGAGAGCACGCACGTGGCCATCGACCAACTGCGCAAGGCCGCGGCGTCGCTGCTGCTGGTGACGCCGGTGGCGCGGCTGGGCGTGGCGGGCACGCTGCTGGGACTGCGCGGTGAATGGCGCTACGCCGTCATCGCCGCGGGAGTGCTGGGGCTTCTGGCCCTGGCGGTGGGCGCCGGCATCCAAGCGTGATGCGGCGCCCGGGGCAGGGCGGTGGGTGGGCGCCTCAGGCGCCTCGCGCGGCGAAGTGGGCGAGGATGTTGCGCACCTTGGCGACCTCGTCCGCGCGGCCCTGCTCCTCGTAGAGCGGCAGCACCGCTTCGAGCTGGGAGCGCGCCGCGGGCAGGTCCTGCGAGTAGTAGCAGGACAGGCCCAAATCCCACCGGGCGCGGGCCTCGTACACGTGGTCGTGCAGCTCCTGGTACAGCTCCACCGCGCGCAAGAGGTGCGTGCGCGCGCCCTCGTGGTCGCCGAGCAGTCCCTCGGACTCGCCCAAGAGCAGGTGGCCCAGCGCGAGCGCCTCCGCGTCGTCGCCCTTCTCCAGCAGGGGAAGGGCTTCCAGGAAGCGCTTGCGAGCCGGCTCGTACTCGGCCTTCTCCATGCGGATGTCGCCGATGTCCAGCAGCAGCCGCGCGGTGCGCTCCGTGTTGCGCGTCTGGCGGTAGAGGATGAGGGCCTCCTGGTACTTCTCCTCGGCGGCCTCCGGCTGTCCCAGCGCGCGCAGGGACTCACCGATGCAGGCGCGGGACAGGGCCTCTCCGTCGCGGTCCTTCGTCTCGTTGAAGAGCCGGGCGGCCTGGGCGATGAGCTCCACCGCGCCCCGGTGGTCCTCGAAGTTCGCCTTCACCACGCCCAGTCCGAAGCAGGCCTGGGCCTGGCCCGGCTTGTAGCCGGCCTCCTGGAACATCGCGAGGGCCTCCTCGTAGCACTGGCGACTGGCGGCATGGTCTTCCAACATGCCGTGCAGCTCCGCCAGGCTCACCAGGCCCTGACCCACCTGGGTGGGCGAGCCGGTGATGCGCAGGGTGGCCAGCTCGTTCTTCTGCTTCTGGAGCGCCTGGAGGAAGTGGGCGCGTTCGGTGTCGTCGGGCGGGTGCATGCTCACGCGTCGCCACCCTTGCGGCGCCGGGCCGCCTTGTCCAACGAATCGTGCTTCTCGCTCCGGTCAGTGCCATTGACGTCCGGGGGGACGGCGGCGCCCGCGGGGGGCGGGGCGTGGTGCCGGTCCTTCTCCACCTTGTCGGCCTGCTCGTAGCCGAGCAGCGGGGAGAAGAAGCAGTCCTTCTTGGTGTACTCGTCGAAGGAGAAGGCGAAGCGGTAGCTGGCCGCCGCGCGCTGGTTGCAGTCGGTGCGCTCGCAGAAGCGGCACGAGATGCCGGAGGGGATGGCATCCTTGCGCAGGTCATTGGTGGGCAGGCCATAGGCCAGGTACTTGGCGTTCTCAGCGTGGGTGCCCAGGCCGATGGAGTACGCGGTGCCCTTGACAATGGAGCCCTCGGTGGGCTGGAGCTGCACCTTGGCGAAGCAGAAGTACGTCGTGCCGTCCGGCATGATGGAGTACTGCCGGGTGAGCTGCGACGGGTTGAGGAAGGCCAGGTGCACGGCCCACTTGCCACAACTCCCGCCGCCGCTGGCGAAGCGGATGCCGGTGCCGCTGTAGCGCTTGGAGATGTTGCCGGCGATGTCCGAGCGCAGGAAGTGGAAGGGGATGCCCGGGCGCTTGGGGTCCGACAGGTTGCACAGCCGGTGGGCCACCGTCTCGTAGGTGGAGCCGAAGATGCTCGACAAGAGCTCCACGTCGTAGCGCGTGCGCTGCACTTCCTTGAAGAAGTCCCCGTACGGCAGCATCAGCGCGCCGGCGAAGTAGTTGGCCAGGTTCACCTTGATGAGGCGCGTCGTCTCCCCGTGTCGGGTGCGCCCCGCGCCGAGGATGCGCTCCACCAGCTTCTCCTTGTCCAACATCAACAGGCCAATGGACGCGGCGATCTGGAACTTCAGCGGCTGCTCGGTGAGGTCCGGGGACAGGGTGAGGGTCTGCTCCTCCGGATCCAACCGGCGCACCACGGACGAGCCGCTGGGCGAGGCGTCGATGAGCACGCGGTAGCCGAAGCGCTTCTCCAATAGCTGCATCAACTGGCCGCTGGTGAGCTGGCGCTCGATGCTGATGTCCCGCCGCAGCTCTTCGGCCTGCTCCTCCAGCTCCGGGAAGTAGTTGCGGTGCGTCTCCAGGAAATCGCTCACCTCGTCGAAGGGTGAGTAGTCGAAGCGCACACCCGGCACGGTGCCGTTGCCCGCGCTGCCGCCCTGCGTCCGCGTGCGCTCCTCCACGTTGAGCTGCGCGAGCACGTTCTCCAACTGCGTGCGCGTGTTCTTGTAGAGGTTGAAGAGCGCGGCCACGGTGCCCGCGAGCTTCGGCTCCGCGGACAGCGACTGGAGCGACTCCGGGTCGATGTCCAGGCTCTTGAGCAGCGGCTCGTCCAGGAGCTTCGCGAGCGCTTCGTCCACGCGCCCCTCGCCCAGCGTGGACATGAACTGCTCGGGGTCCTGATCGAAATACCGCAGCGCCTTCCAGAGCAGCGGGAAGGGCATCACCCGCTTGCCCTTTTCGATGAGGTTCAAATACGCGGGGGAGACCCCCAAGTCCTTCGCCGCGTCCGCCTGCTTGATGTTGCGGGCGAGTCGCAGGCCCCGGAGCTTCAGGCCCACGTTGGCGTTCAGTGCGTTGTCGTTCATGGCTGAGTCGGGTCCCGTCGGAGTGCGCCTGGCCTCTTGCGCCCTCGCCCCTCTGAACCACTCTGCAAATCGATTTACCGATTTGCAATCAACGTTTTTCTTGAGGCCGCTCCCTGTGTGGCGGGCGACGGAACGGTCGTCGTCCACAGGGCGATTGGCCTCTGGGTATGTGCAACCACATGTAATCGCTGCGCTTTATCCGCGCGCGGATGTGCGTTCCGGACGGTGTTCGACGCACGTTGTCAAAAGTTTACCGCCGCGGCGCGCCAAGCCCGCTTCATGTGCTGGTAAACCCGCATTCACGGTTTACAGAGCAGAGCCGGCTCCGGTTCAGGCGATCAACCGGTGGAAGATGAGGGAGACGTTGGTGCCGCCGAAGCCGAACGAGTTGCTCATCACCGCGTCGACGTGGGCCTCGCGCGCGGTGTTGGGGACGCAGTCCAGGGTGATGAGCGGGTCCTGGTGCTGGAGGTTGATGGTGGGCGGCAGCACGCCTCGGGTGAGGGCGAGCACGCTGATGACGGCCTCGGCGGCGCCCGCCGCTCCGTTCATGTGGCCCGTCATGGACTTGGTGGAGGAGACGGCCACGGTGCTGGCGGCGTCGCCGAAGATTCGGGCGATTCCTTGAGTCTCCATCAGGTCGCCGACGTCGGTGGAGGTGCCGTGCGCATTCACGTAGCCGATGTCCGACGGGGAAAGCCCCGCGTCCTTGAGGGCGGCACGCATGCTGCGCTGGGCGCCCTCGTGCTCGGGGGCGGGCGTGGTGATGTGGTACGCGTCGGAGCTGGCGCCGTAGCCGGTCAGCTCCGCGAGGATGCGCGCGCCGCGGGCCTTCGCGTGCTCCAACTCCTCGAGGATGAGCATGCCCGCGCCCTCGGCGAGCACGAAGCCGTCGCGGTCCTTGTCGAAGGGGCGGCTTGCGGCCTGGGGCGCGTCGTTGCGCAGGGACAAAGCGCGCATGGCCGCGAAGCCGCCGACGCCGAGCAGGGAGATGGGCGCCTCGGCGCCTCCGGCCACCGCCACGTCGAACTCTCCGCGCTGGATGCCGCGCATCGCCTCGCCAATGGCGTGCGCGCTGGTGGAGCACGCGGAGTTGGGGGCCCAGGACGGGCCCTTGAGGCCATGGCGCAGGCTCACGTAGCCGGGCGCCATGTTGATGATCATCTGGAGGATGAAGAACGGGCTGATGCGGTCCGGGCCCTTCTCCAACGTGCGGCGGTGGGTCTCCTCCAGGCTTGCGATGCCGCCGATGCCGGAGCCGATGATGGTGGCGATGCGCTCGGCGTTCTCCGGCGTCACCTTCAGGCCGGAGTCCTCCAGCGCCATGTCCGCCGCCACCACGGCGAAGTGGGCGAAGCGGTCCATGCGCCGCGACTCACGCCGTTCGATGTAGTCGTCGACCTTGAAGTCCTTCACCTCGCCGGCGATTTGACAGTCGAGCGCGCTGGCGTCGAACAGGGTGATGGGCCCCACGCCGCTCTGGCCTCGCACGAGCGCCTCCCAGCTCTTCTCCACGCCCGTTCCCACGGGGCTGATGAGCCCCATTCCCGTCACCACGACGCGCCGCTTCTGCATCCGCCGCTCCCTTGGATGGCACGCCAGGAAGACGAACGGCCCGGCCGCTCGTGCGCCTTCCTTTTCGTGGCGTGCGCTGCATGGCCCTTTGTATTATGGGCATCATCCCATCTGGCAAGCCTGATTGTCAGCAGTACGGAATATCTGGAATCCGGATGATGGTGTCCACCACTGCATGAGGGAGGAGCGAGGCCCATGAGCGACGGGAAGGCCGAGACGCGCACGAGGACGGTGACGTGGAGAGATCCTCTGGAGGGCGTGGCGGCGGCGAAGTCGCTGTCGGGACTGGAGTACCTGCGCGCCATCGTCCGGGGCGAGGTGCCTGGGGCGCCCATCGCGGCGTTGATGGGCTTCGCACCGGTGGAGGTGTCGGAGGGGAGAGCGGTGTTCGTGGTGGAGCCAGGGGAGCACCACTACAACCCGATTGGCACCGTGCACGGGGGCCTGGCGGCGACGCTGCTGGACTCGGCGCTCGGGTGCGCGGTGCACTCCACGCTGCCGGTGGGGGCGGGCTACACCACGCTGGAGCTGCACGTGAACATGGTGCGCGCCATCTCCCATGACACCGGTCTGCTGACGTGTACGGGTGAGGTCATCCACGTGGGAGGCCGCGTGGCGACGGCGCAGGCCCGGCTGACGGACGCGGACGGCAAGCTGTACGCGCACGGCACCACGACGTGCATGGTGTTCCGGCCCCCGGTTCCGGGCGGCCGGGAGTAGAGGGCGCGACGATGCGGTACGCACCCGAGCACAAGCAGGCCACTCGCGAGCGAATCCTCACGGCGGCGCAGACGCTCTTCCGGAAGGAGGGCTTCGCGGGCGCGAGCGTGGAGCGCGTCATGCGGGCCGCGGGCCTGACGGTGGGAGGCTTCTATGCCCACTTCACCTCGAAGGAGACCCTGCTCGAGGAGTCCGTGCGCGTGTTCTTCCGGAACCAGCAGGTGCGCTGGTTCAGCGGACTGGAGAAACTGCGCGGCGCGGAGTTCCTCGACCTCTTCGTGCGGCGCTACCTCAACCCGCACATCCGCGACAACATGGAGACGGGCTGCATCATGCCGTCGGTGCTGTCGGACCTGACGCGCGGGACACCGGAGGCTCGCGAGGCGCTCGCGCAGGGCCTGGAGACCCTGGCGGAGGAGCTGGGGGACCATGTCCCGGGTGGAGAGGGCGTCAGCGACCGACAACGGGCGCTCGCCACGGTGGCGCTGCTGTTCGGCGCGATGACGCTCGCGCGGGTGACGAAGCACCTGCCGCTCTCGGATGAAATCCTGGAGGCCGCGCGAGCCTTCCTGCTGGCGGGGGGCGCGCCGCCTCCGAAAAAGCGACACTGAGGGCGCGGGGGCGCGCGTGGTGCTCGCCTCCCATCACCTTGCCTTCGGGCCGGGGTGGAGGTGGCGATGTCCTTCGCGCGCGGCCGTCCGATGCTGTGGGGGCTCGCCCTCGTGGCGCTGTCCTGCCTGGGTGTTCCGCGCCCGCGCCCCGCGAAGGACCCGGCGGCGCTGCGCTACAACATCACCTACGTGCGCGAGCCCACGCACGCGCTCGATGTCGAGGTGGTGCTGGTGCGAGGCACGCCGCGCGCGTTCCGCTTCACCCAGCCGGGCGGCGTGCACACCGTGAGCGCGTTCCGCGAGGATGGCGAGCGACTCGAGTTGAGCGTGAAGGATGGACAGGTCCTCCTTCCCTCGAACATCCGCTTCCTGCGCTATCGCTATGAGCTGGATGCGCGCATCGGCGCGCGTGGACCCGACCTGTTCTCGGGTGGGGGAGAGGGCGACGCGCGGCACCTCGCCGGACGTGCGTACCTCATCCGTCCCAACCTCGCGCCGCCCGACCTTCGCGTGGAGCTGGTCGTCGAGGGCACGGAGGCGCTGCTCCCGTGGCAGCCCGATGACACCGGCCTGTATCGGCTGCGCGCCGAGGACCTGGTGGACTCCGGGTTCCATGGCTTTGGGGGGCGCCGCTGTCAGGTGGTGTCGCCGGATGCGGTGCTGGACGTGGCGGTGCTCGGCCACTTCACCTCGGTGGACGACACCCAGGTCTGTGCCTGGTTGAAGCAGGCCGCGGAGGAGGTTCGCACCGTGCGCCGCGCGTTTCCGTATCCGCGCGTCACCGTGCGGGTCATCCCCGTGCCCGGACGCGAAGGTCCGAGCCTCTTCGGCATGGTGCTCTGGAGCTCCCCGCCCAGCATCTCCCTGCTCGTGGGCCAGGACGCGAGCGCGGCCTCCTTCGAAAGGGACTGGGTGGTGCTCCACGAGATGCTCCACCTGACGCATCCCGCGTTCCTGCCGCGCGTGCCCTGGCTGTCCGAGGGCCTGGCCACCTACTTCACGGAGCTGGCCCGCGCGCGTTCGGGACGGCAGAGCGCCGAGCGCGCATGGGAGGAACTGGTGGACGGCTTCGCGCGAGGTCGTCGCGTGGCGGGAGCCCGCACGATGGAAGAGGTCGTCACCGACGGTGACTTCGCGCTCGGCACCTATTGGACGGGCGCGCTCTTCGCGCTGCATCTCGATGTGGAAATCCGCCGTGTCACTGGAAACCGGCGCCACCTGGAGGATGTGTTGGAGTTGCTCGCGGAGCGGGGGCCCACTTCCACGTTCGGTGCTTTTGGCGTGGCGGTGGACGCCGTCGCGGGGCAGCCGCTGTTCGACGCGTTGCTCGCGCGGCACCTGCGGCGCGTGGCTTTTGCGGAGCAGGAAGGTCTGCTAGAAGCGCTGGGTGTGACAGCGGGAGCCGAGGGCATCGAGCTGGTGTCTGCCCGGGACAGCTCGTTGCGTGAGGCGATGGAGGGTCGGCGTATCCGCGATGTGTCGCGGTGAGTGGCGCGGCTCGCGGGATGTAACCGGTGGGCAGGATGTTGCGTACCGGATGCATCCGCGAACCCCTGACATCCGTAAATGAGGTCCGCCACATCCAGAACCCCGTGGGTGCCTGTCGCGCTCCTGGGGTCTGGGGCTTCATGTAGTTCAACCTGTAGTTCCCCCTCAACGCAGCACCGAAAGGAAGCAACACCATGAACGCGAAGGCTCTTGCGGCGATCGTCGGCACCCTGTCCCTGGCCTCCCTCGCCACCGGCTGTGCGTCCACCAAGTCCGCGGAGGCCACGCCGGCCGCCGCCGAGAAGGGCGCCGAGGGCTCCTGTGGCGCGGCGAAGGCCGACGGCAAGGGCGCCGAGGCGGGCTGCGGCGCGCAGAAGCAGGAGGGCACTGCCCCCGCCGCGACCCCTGAGAAGGGCGCCGAGCACGGCTGCGGCGCTGGCGGTTGCAACGGCCAGAAGAAGTAGTCCGCGGCGCACCGGAGGCGGGTGACGACACCTGCCTCCTCGCGCCGACTTCCGGGCGGTGGGAAGAGCACCTCCCGCCGCCCGGTTCATTTGTCTCCCAGGAGGTGGCTGGCCGTGGTGGTGACGTACGCGCGAAGACACGGGCTTCAGCCCCTGGGCGTGGGCATTGGCCTGCGCAGGAGCTTCTACGAGGAGCTGCCGCGCACCGAACGGGCGCTCGACTGGGTGGAGATCATCCCGGAGAACTTCCTGTCGCTCGGAGGCCGCCCTCAGCGCGCGTTGGACGCGTGCAGGGAGCGCTGGCCGGTGTTGCCGCACGGCGTGGGGCTCGACATCGGCGGGCCGGATGCGCTGGACGTGGACTACGTCACGGGGCTCGCGGCGCTGGTGAAGCGCGTGGACGCGCCGTTCTTCTCGGACCACCTGTGCTACTCGCGGCTGGGCGGCGTGTACCTGCATGACCTGCTGCCGCTGCCCTTCACCGAAGCCGTCGTCGAGCACGTGGTGCCCCGCGTGCGTGAAGTCGTGGCGCGCGTGGGCCGGCCGTTCCTGCTGGAGAACCCGAGCTACTACGCGAACATGCCCGGAGGCACGCTGTCCGAGGCCGACTTCCTGCGGCACGTGGTGGAGGAGGCCGACTGCGGGCTGCTGCTGGACGTGAACAACGTCTACGTCAACGCGCGCAACCACGGCTACGACGCACGCGCCTTCATGGACGCACTGCCTCTCGAACGCGTGGCGCAGATCCACCTCGCGGGCCACACCATCTACCCGGACGTCATCATCGACACGCACGGCGACCGCGTCTGCGACGACGTGTGGTCGCTGTATCGCTATGTGCTGGATCGCACCGGCCCGGTGTCGACGCTCATCGAGTGGGACCAGGACATCCCGTCGATGGAGGCGGTGCTGGACGAGGCGGACCTGGCGCGCGCGGCGCTGCGGGAAGGGGCAGGGCGATGAAGCCTTCGCTGAAGCACTTCTTCGACAGCATGGGCACCTACCTGGCGCGCCCGGGCGGCGAGTCGCTAGAAGAGCTGTACACGGCGCATCCGGAGTGGCGCGCGCCCTCCTCACGCGTGTCCCTCTACGGCGACTTCGTGCGAGGCCATGTACGAAGCGCGCTCGAGAAGCTCTTCCCGATGCTGCGAGGCGCGGTGGGCGCGGAGGCGTGGAACGCGCTGGTGGAGGACTACACGCTGACCCGGCCCGCGCGGCACCACGAGGTGAATCACATGGGCGAGGGCTTCCCGGCCTTCGTCGCGGACGGGGTGTCGTCGCGCGGACTTCCTCCCCATGCCCCCGCGCTGGCGCGGTTCGAGTGGTCGGACTTCGCGGTGTTCTCGTCCCAGGCGGAATCACCCGAGCGCGTGGAGCGCCTCACGCCGAATCCCACGCTGCTGGTGCTGGAGCAGCCGTACCGCATCTGCGCCTACGTGCGCGCGAAGGGCGCAGTCGTGGTGCCCCAAGCCGGTGACGAACTGGCGCTGTTGTGGCGTCATCCGGCGCACCTGGTGACGTACTACCAGGAGGCCACGCCGCACGCGCTGCTGGTGCTGAAGATGGCGGTGGAGGGGCTGTCCGCGTCGGACGTCGCGGTGGCCACGGGGATGCCGGAGGCCGACATCCTGGGCGCGGTGGCACGTCTGTCGCGAGACGGCCTGGTGCTGTCGCCCGACGCGTGACTCCGTCGCGGGGCCTCGGTGCGACTCAGTTGCGGACCGAGCACACCTGTCCGACGGCGGAGTCCTCGCAGCGCGACACCCCCGGGCACTCCTGGTCCTGGGTGCACGCCACGGTGCACTGGCCCTCCAGACACAGCCCGCCTGACAGGCCGAGCTTCTGGCAGCGCACGTCGTCCGCGCACTCCGCGCCCAACTGGAGCAGCGCCCCACACCCCACGAAGCGCGCGGGGTCCGGCAGGCAATTGCCTTGCTGGCAGGTGAAGCCCGCCTCACACCGGTTCGCCGCGATGTCCTCCTCGTTCACCGACTCACTGCACTGCTTCACGCAGGCGACGCCGCCCTCGGCCAGGGGCTGGCACGCGGCGCCCACCTGGCAGCTCCCGTCGTCCTGGCACGCGCCACAGCGAGGCCCGGCCGCCGCACAGCGGAAGCCCTTGCACATCATCCCCGCGCCACACTGGCCATCCAGCACGCACTCGACGCAGCTTCCGCCCGGGCCACACACCAGGCCGTCCGCGCAGCCCGTCAGGCCGCAGCGGTTGAGCAGCTCCTCGTTGGCCTCCAACTGGACCTTGAGCTCCTTCTTCTCGCCAGAGCCCACGCACGCCTCGGCCTGGACCTCCGGAAAGCCCACCCCGGCGATGCTCAGCGCGTAGCACCCATCCGGCAGGGGGCCCACGCGCAGTCGGCCCGCGCCATCCAGGACGAGCCGCTCGAAGGGCGTGTCCCGCACCGACACCTGCACGCCGGCCACCCGCTCGCCGTGCGAGGACTTCACCCGCATCTCGAAGAAGCCCGCGTCCCGAGGGGCCACGCGCTGGAGCTTCACGGACTGGCCGCCGGTGACCTTCACCGAAACCCGCGTCGCCTTCTCCGCCGTGGCGACCACGAACAGCTCCGCGGGCCCGGTGGGCACGCCTTCCAGCTTGAACCTTCCCTCCGCATCCACCGCCGAGCGCACCTCATGGGCCCCGACGAGGGACACCACGGCGACCTCCGGGTCGAACTCCGTGAGCTGGCCTTCGATGGTCCCCACGCGCAACGGAGCGTTCTCCAGATTGCCGCACGCTCCCAGGCCCAGGACCAGGAAGACACCCAACGCGATGTGTTGTCTCGAGCCCATCAGAAGCGATACCCCACACCGGCCCAGCCGCCGGTGAATCCCACGGCCTGTCCCTCTCCATCCACCACCACGTAGGTCAGCATGAGCTGCGCCTGGGTCATCAGTTCCAGACGTTCACCCACCCTCACCACCATGCCTCCCACCACGCCAGGGCTGACCGTGAAGAAGCGCTGGCCGCCGGGGAAGGTCTCCACATCGAAAGACCGCCCCAGGTACAGGGCGGCCACGCGGGGACCGGCGAACAGCGTCAATCGTTCCCATCTCCACAGGTAGGGCAGGGCCACCCCCGCGGAGAAGGTGGTGTAGCGAAATGGCACCTCGTCCCCGGGTTGGAGCTGGAGCGCGCGCCGGCCCGTGCTGAAGCCCACATCGAACAGCAGTCCGAAATCGCGCAGCGGCCGGTCCTCCAACCGCAGCGACACGGCGACCTCCGGCGCCAGGGGCAGCAGCTCCGCTCGGCTGCGCGCGTCCGCGAAGGTGAACATTCCCCCGAGCAGCGACAGCGAGCGCCGGGGGAACGCCTCCGACAAGAGCTGCTCCAGGGGCAGCCGCTCCCCCGCGCTCACCTCCACGTCGCGGCGCATCAGCACCGCGTCGCCCTTGGTCAACTCCACCGTGCGCTTGCCGGGCACCACCGCCGCGCCGCCGGGCAGCTCCGTGCGCGCCTCCCCGTCGACCTTCAGCGTGAAGCCGTCCAGCCGGGGGTTGTAGGAGAACAGCTCCGGCCGGCCCGTTCGGGCGATGGTTCCCGACAGCACCACCGGGTCCGCGCCCACTTCCAGGATTTCCGCCGAGGGGCGCTGACGGCCCTCGGTGAAGGCAAAGGTGCGCCGGCGCGCGTAGTCATGGGCCTCCGTCGCGGTGACGGCGCCGTCCGTGTTGCGGTCCGCGCCCCCGCCCAGCCCCTCGACGAGGAAGTGCGTGTAGATGTCGTTGCGCAGCCCCTCGTCCTCGCGCGCCGTCTCGCCCCAGTCGCAGGCGGCGAACACCATGGATGCTCGCGAGGACTCCTCCAGCGGGCGCGCGTAGAAGCCGGACTTGACCCCGGACAGCTCCTTCTCCAGCTCCTTGGGCAACAGCGACTTGCCGTTGCCGCTGTGACAGGAGGCGAGCACCAGCAACCGGCGCCGACTGGAGAGCGCGTCGAACTCCGCTTTCAGCATATCCATGGACAACGCCGTCTGGGCGATGGCGCGATAAGAAGCGTCCCTCGTCACCAGGAAGCGGCGCAATTCGCCCGTGGCATCCCGGGCCAGGGTGCCGTGCGCGGAGAAGTAGACCACGACGACGTCGTCCGGGCGGTGGGCCTGCTTTCGCAGCTCCCGCAGCGCCGCGAGGATGGCCGCGCGCGTCGTCTCCTCGGGCCGCGTGAGCACGCGCACCTGGTCGAACCGCCCGCGCGCCGGGTCCAACATCGCCGCCGCCAGGTCCGTCGCGTCCTTGGCGGGGTAGCGCAGGCCTCGCCAGTGGGGGTCGTCGAACTCGGAGATGCCCACCAGCAGCGCCATGCGCCGGGGCGTGTACGCGCTCGACAGGGCCTCCTCGTCGAGCCGCAGCGGCACCAGTCCGCCCTTCTCCGTCCCCAGGGACGAAGGACCCGCGCACGCCGTCAGCGCGGCCAGCAGGATGGGAAGAAGGCGCCTCACATTCACCTGATCAGCGGGGATTCTGGCTGCTTCGAACGCGGACGTCGAACCTCGTCACCGCCAGCATGCCTTGTTCCCATCGCTCACCTTCTCCCACCAGCACGCGCTTCACCTCGTCGACCGAGGGTTGCAGGCCCGTGGGGGAGGCGGCCAGCCACAGCGTCAGCGGGCCGGACTCGCCCTCCAGGCTGACGCCGGAGAGGCCCTGGGGGTCCTGCAGGTCATGCGTTCCCGCCTCCAGCGCGAACGGTCCGAGCAACTGGGGCTCCTCGCCCGCGCGCTGCTGGAAGAGCAGGGCGGTGCCCGCCTCGGTGGCGTGGTAGCGAAGGAGGAGCACGTCGCGCGAGTCCACCTGGGTGTCCGGGTCCAACCGGCGCAGGCTGCCATCCGCGCCCCGAACCACCACCGCCAGCTCCAGCGCGATGCGCCCCACCTGGCCCTTCACCCCGGGCTCCTGGGACGCGGTCCCCACCTCCACCCCGGTGCCTCCCTGACGCAGCCGGGGCACCACGACCACCGCGAGCAGGCCCGCGGCCACGGCCCCGGCGATGAGGCCCCACTTTCGGGTGTCCAGCCGGGGCGCGCGCAGCCGCCGTCGCACCCGGGCGAAGCCCACCTCGTCCAGCGGCGCGTCGCTCCGGGGCGGGGCCAGGGCGAGGAGCACGGCGTCCACCTGTCCATCCAGGACGTCGGGGCCGGAGTGGGTGGCGAGGAAGCTTTCACACGCCTCACACGCGGTGGCCAGGTGCTCGCGGAAGTACTTCACCGCGTCCGGCTCACGACGGGCAAGAGCGTGTAGCGCCTCGTCATCCAGGTGTCTCATGACCTCTCACTCCCACCGACCGGCGAGCACTCGCCGCAGCAACTCTCTTTTGATACGGCCCCGGAAGCGCTCGAGTCTCATCGTCACGGCGCTTTTCCCCACGCCCAACTGCTCGGCAATCTCGCGCGCGGACAGCTCTCCTTCGATATAGAAAAGCTGGACTGTCCGCTTCTCTTCGCCCTCGGGCAGCTCGGAAATCAGCTGGCGGACCACCTCGATGTCGCGCTCGAGCTGGAGGGCCTCCGGAAGGGCCGGGACTGTCTCCGGTTCCGGGTCCGCGATGTCGTCTTCCAGGCGCCGCACGCTCGCCTTGCGCTCCAGCCGGGTCCGGGCCCGGTTGCGTGCGATGGACAGGAGCCACGCCTCGAAGGCCCCGGCTTCCTTGAGTCGGGGGAGGGCTCGGAACGCCCGGACGAAGGTCTCCTGGATGACGTCTTCCACCTCGTCCGGGTCCAGCGGGGCGAACCCCGCCATCAGCCTCGCCACGAGGGGGCGAGTGCGCCGGTACAGCTCACTGAAGGCGGAAGTCTCCCCACTCGCCGCGCGCCGCACCCACTCCGCCAGTCCCTCCGTGGAACCCACCTGTCCTCCAAGACCCCCGGCGGTGTCCGGTGGCCACGCGACTGGCTCGACTGGCCCCTGGCCACTCCAGGAAGCGGGCGGGGCGGGCCGCTTCCTACTGGCTCCCAGGGGGGGCTTGGAGAGAAGAATGCACCCCGCCGTTTCATTTTCGCGAAGGACCCCGCCATGCGCGTCATCAACTTCAACCCTGGCCCCGCCGGCCTGCCCCTGCCCGCCCTGGAGCGCGCCCGGGACGAGCTGCTCGACTTCCAGGGCTCCGGCATGTCAGTGATGGAGCACAGCCACCGGGGCAGGGAATACGAGGCCGTCCACGACGAGGCCATTGCCCTGCTGACCGAGCTGACGGGACTGCCGTCCACCCACCAGGTGCTCTTCCTCACCGGCGGCGCGTCGCAGCAGTTCGCCCAGGTGCCGATGAACTTCCTCACCCCCGACACGAGCGCGGACTACCTCATGACGGGCGTGTGGAGCGAGAAGGCGCTCGACGAGGCGAGGTACTACGGCAAGGCCCGCGTCGCGGTGACGACGGTGCGGCCCGACAAGCACTACACGCGGGTCCCCCGCCAGGACGAGCTGAAGCTGGACCCCCAGGCCTCGTACGTCCACCTGACGAGCAACAACACCATCTACGGCACCCAGTGGCACACGCCGCCGGACGTGGGCACCGTCCCGCTGGTGGCCGACATGAGCTCCGACTTCCTATGGAAGAAGATGGACCTGTCGCGCTTCGGGCTCGTCTACGCCGGCGCGCAGAAGAACCTGGGACCTTCCGGCGTGACGCTGGTGGTGGCGGACAAGGGCTTCATCGCGCGAGGGCGCAAGGACATCCCGAAAATCTTCCGCTACTCCGTCCACGCGGAGAACAACTCGCTCTACAACACGCCCCCCACCCTGGCCATCTACCTGGTGCGCAACGTGCTCGCGTGGATGAAGAGCGTGGGCGGCCTGGAGCAGGTGGAAGCGTGGAACCGCCAGAAGGCGGAGCTCTTGTACGGCGCGCTCGACAGGCTCTCCGGCTTCTACCGGGCGCCGGTGGAGCGCGAGTCCCGCTCGGTGATGAACGTCGTGTTCCACCTGCCCACGCCGGAACTCGACGCGGCCTTCGTCGCTGACGCGAAGCAGCAAGGAATGGTGGGGCTGAAGGGGCACCGGACGGCGGGCGGAATCCGGGTTTCCACGTACAACGCCGTGACTGTGGAGAATGTGCGCACCCTTGTCACCTTCATGGAACATTTCGTGAAGACCCGCGGGTAGTCTCCGTCGAACTCGCGGAACAACTCATCTGGAGGGTTTCATGAAAGCCACGCTGCCCGCCGTCGCGCTCTGCCTGCTGTTCGCCGTGCCCGCATTCGCCAAGGAAGTGGCCGGGGTGAACTATCCGGACACCGCGAAGGTGGGCGACAAGGAGCTGAAGCTCAACGGTGTGGGCCTTCGCAAGAAGGTCGTCTTCAAGGTCTACACGGTGGGGCTGTATCTGGAGACGCCGTCGAAGGACGCGGCGCAAATCATCGCCGCGGACGAAACCAAGCGCGTCCGCATGTACATGCTGCGTGACCTGGACAAGAAGACCATCACCGAGGCCATCTCGGACGGCTTCAAGAAGAACGCGGGCGCCAAGCTCCCCGCGCTCCAGCCCAAGCTGGACTCGTTCAACGCGTCCATCCCGGACCTGAAGAAGGGTGACGAGCTCATCCTGACCTACGTGCCGGGCAAGGGCACCGAGGTGAAGAGCACCAAGGGTGGCGAGGACATCTCCGTGGAGGGCAAGGACTTCGCGGACGCGCTCTTCTCGGTGTGGCTGGGCAAGGACCCGGTGGATGGCGGCCTGAAGGACGGAATGCTCGGCAAGGACTGAGCGAGTCGTCACTCCTCGCGTCACCTCGGGCGCCCCGTGTCTCGGTGAGAGGCACGGGGCGTCTTCGCGTTTTCGGGCGCCCTGGGTGACGCTTGAAATACGTGGATGCGTGGCGCGTAGTAGGAACGTGCCCGGCTGCACGGCGACGCCGGGTCTGATAGCAACCGGCCGGTCAGGAGGACGACATGGGTGGTATTTGCGCGTGGCTGGTGCTGGGTGGAATCGCCGGCTGGTTGGCGAGCATCATCAAGGGCACGAATGCGAAGATGGGAATCTTCGCCAACATCGCGACCGGCGTGGTCGGTTCGATGATTGGCGGCTGGCTGTTCAGCCTGCTGGGCGGCCGGGGCGTGACGGGGCTCAACCTCTATTCGCTGGCGGTAGCCACGGTGGGGGCGGTCATCCTCATCAGCATCGTCCAGGCGATACGCAAATAGCGGCCGGGGCCCCTCACGCCTTCAGAAGAGGCTGAGCTGGGGTGACGGCGGAGGCTTGCGCGGCGGACGCCGGAAGGTGTCCGGCGCGTCCTCGGTGATGTAGGAGGTGCGCAGGCCGACCTTGCGCGCCGTCGTGTCGAAGAGGCGGTGGATGGTCTCCGCGTAGAGGCCTTCGCCGCGCATGCGGTGCTTGAAGCGGGAGTCGTTGAGCTCCCCACCGCGAATCTCCCGGATGCGGTGCAGGACGCGCTCGGCGCGCAGGGGCAGCTTGGCGCGCAGGCGTTCCTCGAAGACGTCCTTCACGGGCCCGGGCAGGCGCACCAGGGTGAAGTGCGCGCGGCTGGCGCCGGCTTCACGCACGGCGGTGAGCACGCGGTGGATGTCCTCGTCGTTGAGCCCCGGGATGATGGGGGCCACGGAGACGGCCACGTTGAGGCCGGCCTCGGCCAGGCGGCGAATCGCGAGCAGCCGCCGCTGGGGGGAGGCCGCATAGGGCTCCATGGCGCGTGCGACTTCCGCGTTGTGGAAGGGCAGGCTGATGCTGACCCAGAGCCGGGCATCGCGCGAGATTTGCTGGAGCACATCGAGGTCCCGCTCGATGAGCACGCCCTTGGTGATGATGCCCACGGGGTTGCGGTACTCGGCGCAGACCTCCAGGCAGGCGCGGGTGAGGCGCATGGAGGCCTCGAGCGGCTGGTAGCAGTCGGTGACGCCGCTGAAGACGACGGTTTCGCCCTTCCAGGACGGGCGCTCGAAGTGCTCGCGCAGCAACTCCGCCGCGCGGGGCTTCACGACGAGCTTCGTCTCGAAGTCGGTGCCCGCGCCGAAGTCGAGGTACTGGTGCGTGGGCCGCGCGTAGCAGTACGCGCAGGCATGGAGGCAGCCCCGGTAGGGATTGACGCTCCAACTGAAGCCCACGTCCGGGCTGTCGTTGTGCGAGACGACCTGCTTGCTGTGGTCTTCAAAGACTTCCAGCCGCGACGGAGGAATCTCGTCGAGGTACTCCACCGCGGTGCTCGCCCACGGGTTGGGCGGATTGTCGATGGGGCGCGCCTTCACGCGCACAGGGTGGGGCTGAAATTCCGTTCAGTCAAGGGCTAGAAGAGCGAACGATTTTTTCTGGTCGCGGTTGAGGTGGAATGCGCTCCGGGTCCGTTTCCTGTCGGTAGCATCAACGTCAAGCAGGAGCTCTCGAGCATGAAGTCTCTTGGAATGAAGCCGCTTCTGACAGTCCTGTCAGTGCTGGTGGTCTCCCTGGTGGGATGCGGGGTTGCGGAGGAAGCGTCCCACGTCTCTCCTGGTTCCACGTCCCAGGCCCTGGCCGGACCCTATGATGCGTGGGTTGCCCGCCACGCGCTCACCGCCGCCCAATACCAGACGGAGTTCAATACCTGGACCGGGCAAGGCTATCGCCTCTCCTATGTCAGCGGCTACGAAGACGGAGGCAGTGTCCGTTACGCGGCCATCTGGGAGCAGACGAGCGGCCCGGCCTGGCGGGCCTTCCACGGGCTGACCTCCGCGCAGTATCAGACCACCGCCGTCAATCAAAACGCGCAGGGATACCGCCCGGTGGTGGTCAACGGCTACAGCGTCGGAGGCGTCGCCTACTTCGCGGTCATCTTCCATTCGGACGGGGTCGCCGCGTGGGTGGCCCGCCACGACCTGACCGCGGCCCAGTACCAGACGGAGTTCAACACCTGGACCGGGCAGGGCTACCGGCTCGTGCACGTCAGTGGCTACACGTCCGGTGGCGCTGAGCGCTATGCGGCCGTCTGGGAGCAGACCAGCGGGCCGGCGGCGCGGGCCTATCACGGGCTGACAGCGGCCCAGTACCAGTCCACGTTCAATACCAACGCGTCCCAGGGCTACCAGGTCGCGAAGGTCAGCAGCTACAACGTGGGCGGCACGGACCGGTATGCGGCCATCTTCCATGCGTCAGCGGGGATTCCGATTGCCGCGCGTCATGGCCTCACCTCCGCTGGCTACCAACAGGCCGCGACGGACCTCAAGAACCAGGGATACCGCCCCGTCGTGGTGGCGGCGCACAACAATGGGAGCCAGCCCGAGTTCGCGCTGGTCTGGCAGAACCTGACGTTCAGCGCGGCGGACCTGCGGCACATCGACACCACCGTCCAGCAGGCGATGTCCAACACGAACACCGTCGGCCTGTCGCTGGCCATCACGCGCCGCGGGCGTCTCGTGTTCGCCAAGGGGTATGGCCTGGCCGACCAGGCCAACAGCACCCCGGTCAACTCCTCCCACCGCTTCCGCGTCGCCAGTGTGTCCAAGCCGATGACTTCCATCGGCATCATGAAACTGATTGAGAACGGCCAGATTCAACTGACGGACCGCGTCTTCGGCCGGGGCGGATTGCTCGGTGAGACGTACGGCGCGCAGGGCACCTACCGGGACAGCCGCGTCCTGAACATCACGGTCCAGCAACTGCTGGAGCACACCGCGGGCGGCTGGGACAACGACGGCGCGGATGGGACGGGTGACCCCATGTTCATGAACACGAGCATGACGCACGCGCAGCTCATCCAGTGGGTGTTGCAGAACGTGTCGCTCGAGTTCGCGCCGGGGACGACGTACCAGTATTCGAACTTCGGCTACAGCGTCCTGGGTCGCATCATCGAACGCGTCACGGGGATGACCTATGACGCCTATATGCAAAGCCAGGTGTTCACGCCCAGCGGCGCCACCAGCTTCGCCGTCGGAGGCGATACACTGGCCGCGCGTCTGTCGAACGAGGTCGCCTACTACCAGCTTGGCGCGGGGGCCTTCAATCCATACGGCATGCCGGTGCGTCGCATGGATGCGCACGGCGGCTGGGTCGTCACGCCCATCGACCTGCTGCGCGTCTCCGTTCGAGCGGATGGGTACTCGACCGTCCCGGACCTGCTGAGCACAAGCTCGCTCACCACGATGACCACGCGCACGACGGCGCCCGATACCTTGGGCAACCCCGTCAACTATGCGAAGGGCTGGTCCGTGAACAGCCTCCCCAACTGGTGGCACGGCGGCTATGTCCCGGGCACCCTGGCCCTGCTGGTGCGGACCGATGACCGCTATGGGCCGAACCGCGCCGAGGAGTTCACCTGGTCCGCCATGACCAACTCCAACAACAGGGCCGGCTCGGGCACGTCGGACATCAACCTCGACAGCCTCATGTGGAGCGTCGTGAATGGCGTCAGCGCCTGGCCCGCGCACGACCTGTTCTAATCACGGCTCGTGGGACCGGCGGGGCTCGCAAGCGCCTCCGCCGGTCCGTTGGTGCGCTGTCCCGCGGGAAGGACCTTCCTCCCGTCGGTGCGTCCGATAGTCCGCGGCCAAGGTCAAGACCGGGGAGCAAGAGCCGGCGGCCCGCTCACTCCGAGTGGCCGAGCCCGGTCCATGTCGTCAGCGTGACGCCCGAGTACGCCGAGTACACGCGGAGGCCGACGAAGTACGTGCCCGCCGTCGGCGCCGTCAACGTGCAGGTCTCGGTGTTGCCGCCGAGATAGGGCCGACATTGGTAGGCCGTCGTCGTCGGGGCCGTGCCGAAGTTGACATAGAGGTCCGCGTCACCCGTGCCTCCGCTGAGCGCGAACGTCACGGCCGATTGGCCCGAAGGGACATCGACCGTCCAGTAGTTGAAGTGGCCGACGATGCTGTCCGCGATATTGATGATCGGGTCCCAGGGCGGTGGGGGAGGAGG
>NZ_VIFM01000590.1 GCF_006636215.1 Myxococcus llanfairpwllgwyngyllgogerychwyrndrobwllllantysiliogogogochensis
CCAGCCCCTCCAGTGGGTCCACCCGGAGGCCACCCTCCCCTGGGAGGAGCACGACTGGCGCGGCGCGGATGAGGCCGAGCAGCAGAGCCGCTTCGACACCCTCATCTCCGAGGACCGTGCTCGGGGCTTCGACCTGCGCACACCACCACTGCTGCGGCTGACGGTCATCCGCACGGATGAGCACGCGTGGCGCATCCTCTGGACGCTGCACCACCTCATCGTGGATGGCTGGAGCCTCGGTCTCCTCTTCCAGGAACTCTTCACCACCTACGAGCAGGTCCGCTCTGGCCGACTCCCGGCGGAGAGTGAGTCGACCTCCTTCCGCGACTACATCGCCTGGCTCCAGCGCCAGTCCCTGGAGCCCGCGGAGCTCTACTGGCGCAAGACGCTGCGGGGCTTCACCGCGCCCACGCCCTTGCCCGGTGCGCTTCCCCGAAGCCCGGACTCGGTGCTCCGGCGTCAGCACCTGAATGTCTGGCTGCCCGCGCAACTCACCGCGGACCTCCAGGCCTTCGTCCGCCAGCACCACCTCACCCTCAATGCACTGGTCCAGGCCGCTTGGACGCTGGTGCTCTCACGTCACACCGGTGAGCACGACATCCTCTTCGGCGCCACCACCTCGGGTCGCTCCGCCGACGTCTCCGGCATCGAGCACGCCGTCGGCCTCTTCATCAACACACTGCCCGT
>NZ_VIFM01000591.1 GCF_006636215.1 Myxococcus llanfairpwllgwyngyllgogerychwyrndrobwllllantysiliogogogochensis
TTCTGGTTGCGAAAATTTGAGAGACTCGAACACACTTAAACAGTGTGTCGTTTCAATTTTCAGCTTGATCCAGATTTTTAAAGAGCAAATATCTCAAACATCACCCGAAGATGAGTTTTGAGATAGTTCGGCACGCGTCTTTCACTCACGAACCAGCAAGTGGCGTCCCCTAGGGGATTCGAACCCCTGTTACCGCCGTGAAAGGGCGGTGTCCTGGGCCTCTAGACGAAGGGGACACTGAAGTCTCAATCGCAAGACGCCTTGCTATTTACTTTTCATCAGACAATCTGTGTGGACACTACAAAGGCAGGTTCTTAAGGTAAGGAGGTGATCCAACCGCAGGTTCCCCTACGGTTACCTTGTTACGACTTCACCCCAGTCATGAATCACAAAGTGGTAAGCGCCCTCCCGAAGGTTAAGCTACCTACTTCTTTTGCAACCCACTCCCATGGTGTGACGGGCGGTGTGTACAAGGCCCGGGAACGTATTCACCGTGGCATTCTGATCCACGATTACTAGCGATTCCGACTTCACGGAGTCGAGTTGCAGACTCCGATCCGGACTACGACATACTTTATGAGGTCCGCTTGCTCTCGCGAGGTCGCTTCTCTTTGTATATGCCATTGTAGCACGTGTGTAGCCCTACTCGTAAGGGCCATGATGACTTGACGTCATCCCCACGTTC
>NZ_VIFM01000592.1 GCF_006636215.1 Myxococcus llanfairpwllgwyngyllgogerychwyrndrobwllllantysiliogogogochensis
ATGTTATCTTGAAGCTCATGTCTGCTTCCGACCGGGTCCGCACAACCCCCTTGCCTCCAGACGTGCAGAACGATTCGCTCTGGAAGCTGGAGGCCCGGGACTCAGGAGACGAAGCGCTGCACGTGACGCTGCCCTATGAGCAAGGGCGCCGTGCCTATGACGCGTCGACGGTGCGCCGCTTCCGCCTGACGGTGGTGGAAGGCACCAACTCCGGCAGCACGTGGGAGTCCACGGCGGACACCTGCTCGGTGGGCTCGCACCCGCTCAATGACTTCGCGGTGGATGACTCCACCGTGTCGCGCTTCCACTGCGAGATTCGCATCGGCCCCAAGGGCCCCCAGGTGAGGGACCTGGACAGCCTCAACGGCGTCATCCTGGATGGCGTCCAGGTGATGGAGGGCGTGCTGCGCAGCGGCTCCCTCTTGAGGTTG
>NZ_VIFM01000593.1 GCF_006636215.1 Myxococcus llanfairpwllgwyngyllgogerychwyrndrobwllllantysiliogogogochensis
GACCCTGTGGATGGCGGCCCGCTACCCGGCGAGCCGCATCACCGCGCTCTCCAACTCCCGCTCCCAGCGCGAGTACATCGAATCGGAGGCGCGGCGCCGGAATCTGCAGAACGTGCAGGTGCGCACCTGCGACTTCAACGTCTTCGACACGCCGGAGCGCTTCGATCGCATCGTCTCGGTGGAGATGTTCGAGCACCTGCGCAATTGGCCGCAGGCATTCGCGCACGTGGCCCGCTGGCTGGAGCCCGGTGGACGCTTCTTCCTGCACGTGTTCGCGCACCGCGAGGCCCCCTACCCCTTCGTGGCCCGCGACGCCAGCGACTGGATGAGCGAACACTTCTTCTCGGGCGGAATGATGCCGAGCGACGACCTTGCGCTGCACTGCCAGGACGACCTGCGGCTGGCACGGCGCTGGCGCTGGGACGGCACGCACTACGCCCGCACCGCGCGGGCCTGGCTGGACAACATGGACGCAAGCCGTGACGTGTTGCGGCCCCTGTTCGACGAGGTCTATGGGACGGCCGCCGATACCTGGTGGGCGCGCTGGCGGCTGTTCTTCCTGGCCGTCGAGGAATTGTTCGCCTACGGCGCGGGCCAGCAGTGGTGGGTGAGCCATTACCTGTTCGACCGGCGTACGGCGCCCGCCGCGGCCACGGCCGGCTGACACCCGGGACTTGAAGCAC
>NZ_VIFM01000594.1 GCF_006636215.1 Myxococcus llanfairpwllgwyngyllgogerychwyrndrobwllllantysiliogogogochensis
ACGTCGCGCCTAGCGATACTATTGCAACCAAAGCTTCAGGTGGTGCCGAAGCTAAAGTAGAAATTATGTTGTTTAGAGTTTCCATAAACCTCAGCCTCCTAAGGTGATCGTCGAGACTGAAAGTTTTAACACCACACGGTAACACTAATCTAGATTAGGCGATATTTCATTTTTATAAAACTTACCTTTAAATTCAACCTTTTAAGTATTAATTTTCATGTTTTTTGCTAGTAAATGGGAGAGCTATAAATGCCAAAGAATGCGGGTTGAGATGGTGTTTTTTAGCTCAAAAATTAATCAGATGGTAAATGACAAGCAAGGCCGATAGAGGCCCCAGATCTCATGGCTGAAACTAAGTTGTTGATTTTTTCTATCACCATGCTACAATTAGACTCGGCGGCTTTCCTTAAGGAAAGCCGCCGAGTCTAATTGTAGCATGGTGAATTTTTGTGGTTGCAAGTTTTATACTTCCGTATAGAATTTGCATCACTACCCAGCGTTCTGCGCTGGCGCGAGGGCAACCTCAGCAAAAAATATACAACCTCGCACTACGGTGCGACCGCGAAACCTCCCTAGTGGAGGTTTCAGCATATATGGACATAACAAAAATGAAAAAACAAAGAACGATTGTTTATGTCGACGGATTCAACTTATATTATGG
>NZ_VIFM01000595.1 GCF_006636215.1 Myxococcus llanfairpwllgwyngyllgogerychwyrndrobwllllantysiliogogogochensis
ATCCTCTACAACGTGCCCGGCCGCTCCGTCGCGGACATGCTGCACGACACTGTGCTGCGCCTCGCCCAGGTGCCCGGCATCATCGGCATCAAGGAAGCCACCGGCAACATCGAGCGCGCGCAGTGGCTGATCCGCGACGTGCCCGAGGGCTTCGCCGTCTATTCGGGCGACGATCCGACGGCCGTGGCGCTCATGCTCTGCGGCGGCCAGGGCAACATCAGCGTCACCGCCAACGTGGCGCCGCGCCTCATGCACGAGCTCTGCGTGGCCGCGATCGCGGGCGACACGCGCCGCGCCATGGAGATCCAGCTGCGCCTGATGCCGGTGCACAAGCACCTCTTCGTCGAAGCCAACCCCATCCCCGTGAAGTGGGCCCTGCAGCGCATGGGCCTGTGCGGCGGCACGATGCGCCTGCCCATGACGCCGCTGTCGTCCGCGAGCGAACCCGTGGTGGAAGCCGCGCTGCGCTCCGCCGGCCTGCTCTGAAGCGCGCCGGCCCACGCTCCGTCCGACCGCCCGCGCCTTCCGCCGCAGCACACTCCAGAGACACCGTTTAAGGATTTCCGCGTGAACGCTATCAACCGCCTGGGCCTGCTCGGCCTTGCCATGGCCCTCTCCGCCTGCTCCGTGCTGGAGAACGACAAGATCGACTACAAG
>NZ_VIFM01000596.1 GCF_006636215.1 Myxococcus llanfairpwllgwyngyllgogerychwyrndrobwllllantysiliogogogochensis
GGCTTATCCGATCAACAAACTGCACAAAGCTCACTACGTTCTGATGAACGTTGAAGCGCCGCAGGAAGCGATCGATGAGCTGGAAACTAACTTCCGCTTCAACGACGCCGTTATCCGCAGCATGGTAATGCGTACTAAGCACGCTGTTACCGAAGCATCTCCGATGGTTAAAGCGAAAGACGAGCGCCGTGAGCGTCGCGAAGATTTCGCCAACGAAACCGCAGATGATTCTGAAGCTGGGGATTCTGAAGAGTAATCCTGATGACCAACCGTCTGGAGCTGTCCGGCATTATTTGCAGGACTCCACTTCGTAAGGTCAGCCCGTCAGGAATTCCTCACTGCCAGTTCGTGCTTGAGCATCGTTCAGTGCAGGAGGAAGCCGGTTTTCACCGGCAGGCATGGTGTCAGATGCCCGTTATTATTAGCGGTCATGAGAACCAGGCCATTACTCACAGTATAACGGTCGGTAGCGCAGTAACCGTTCGAGGGTTCATCTCTTGCCATAAGGCAAAGAACGGCTTGAGCAAAATGGTTCTGCATGCCGAGCAGATTGAATTGATAGATTCTGGAGACTAGCCATATGGCACGTTATTTCCGTCGTCGCAAGTTCTGCCGTTTCACCGCGGAAGGCGTTCAAGAGATCGACTATAAAA
>NZ_VIFM01000597.1 GCF_006636215.1 Myxococcus llanfairpwllgwyngyllgogerychwyrndrobwllllantysiliogogogochensis
TTGATATACATGACGCAGGGATAGCCGACAGGGTATCCCGTTGCCCGCGTATCCATTTCATCCAGCCCGGTTTTTCCGACGTAATAATTATCGATATCACGTTTCGGCCAGCCGTCGCGGGATGCCATCATTCGTTCCCACAGATGATAACTCATCAGGTTGCGTAGGTTTGTGTGGTCAATCCAGTTGGCCTTAAACACCCATTCATCGTGCGGCAGGCAGTCGCCAATTTTTAGCGTAAATAAATCATCGTATTTGTCGTCAATATACAACCCGATATTGAGATTTTTTTTCGCGTAGGCGGCGGACGAATCCCCCTGTACGGAAATAGATGAATACGGGATATTCAGTATTTCACCATCAATATCGATAGTGGCGGAGGTATAATATTCGCCCTCGCCTTTAGAGGCCGGAATACCGGATGGCGAATTGACAAAGATTTTAATGATATTGCCCGGCTTCGGAAACGTGTACTGCTCGCTGTACGTTTCGCGGGCCTCAACAGAAATCGCATCAGGATCGAAACCGTCCAGCGGCACCAGTGCCCCGGCCAGCATGGACAGGTTATAAAGATTATTAAGCAGGCGTTGCGAAGAGTCATAATCGCCATCGTCACTGCTGCCAGGTTCGAACCCTTCCAGCGGTGTCAACG
>NZ_VIFM01000598.1 GCF_006636215.1 Myxococcus llanfairpwllgwyngyllgogerychwyrndrobwllllantysiliogogogochensis
GTGTTCGGGGTGATGGGGCTGGCGGTGGGCGTGGTGGGAATCGTTTCGCCGGATGAAGGGAAGAAAGCCTCGGACGGGTGGTTGGTTCTGGCGCTGGCGGTCGTGTTCGTGGGTGTGGGGGTCTTCCTGTGGAAGAAAGGCATGGCGCCGTCCCGGACGGCTCGGCGCCGGGAGCAACTGCGTGGCTTCATCCGAGCACAAATCCGGCTCCGCGCGAGCGACGCGGCCCTTCACCTCAAGGTGTCCGAGGACGAGGCGGATGCGCTGCTCACCGCGCTCATCGCCCGTCACGAGGTGGACCTCGTCTACCTGGCGGAGTCGCGCGAGTACGTCCACCGGGACGCGCTGGAGCGGGCGCAGAGTGTCGGCAGCAGGTGTCCCTCGTGTGATGCCCCGGTGGGCGCGGACAATGTTCTTCCAGGAGACAAGGTCGTCTGCTCCTACTGCGCGGCCCCCTTCATGGTGGCCTAGAAGTCGCCAGCACGTCCTCGCAATCGATGGTCACAGCTCGCCGTAAGGGTCGGCGTCCTTCGACGCATGGCCAGGTCCCTGGGAGGGGTCGATGAGAAGAGTGTTCGGAGCGGTAACAGCCGCCGCGTTCCTCGGGTGCGCGGCATCACACGAAGCCCAGAAGCCCGAAGCCCTGTCTC
>NZ_VIFM01000599.1 GCF_006636215.1 Myxococcus llanfairpwllgwyngyllgogerychwyrndrobwllllantysiliogogogochensis
TCGGAGTGCCACTCAATCCGCCGAGGTGATCTCCCTAGATTGATACAGCGGACTCAATTTCCTGCACGTGGCATCAATTGTCTGCGCTGCTGATTCAGCCGTTGGCTGAGGTGTAGCGGAAATGGTCGAGCACCGTCTCAAACAGCTTTGCGTGCGGCATGGGCTCACCGGCCTGCTGGAGCAGCCGCAACTGCTCGAAACGCCTGCGGTTGCTGGGGTCCGCCAGGAATGGATCTAAAGCCCAGACCGCCATCTACAATCGGAATCGCTCGGGCGGTGCCAGAGTGCGCGGTATGGAGTGAACGCTCATGCTGTACTCGATTGACGCTCCATCGTCCGGCGCGAAGAGAGTCACGGAATGCTGACAAAAATGCGATCCCGGAGCCGAAGGACGCTGATCGACAGGCGCGGCATTGAAGCAAGGGCCCCTAGGTGCTGAGGACTTATATTTCTCAACCAATCGGCCGACAGGCCGCTGAAATGTCCAGGCCCTGCTCATAGACCTGAGTCGACACACCCAGTAGCCCAAGTACAGAGTGAAAGAGGTTGTCATGCGACAGGGCGGCCGGGGATTTTTCTTTCAAGCAATCGCTGTTGATCATGCGACTCTCCTTGAAGCCGTCCGACAACCACCAAACCATGGGTACCT